>JAABRT010000051.1 GCA_011390805.1 Gemmatimonas sp.
CCTTTGCTTATCGAGACCCTGACGGATCCGCATGTGGTTCAAACGCCCGGCACGGACCGAGTATCGTCATGGCCAGAATCGCGCGTCGTGCATCGTGCACATTGAGCAACGGTGCACCGCTCCGGCCGCGGCCTGTGCGGCCGGTATCGAGTCTGTCGAGTGCTGTCATGCCGGCTGACGCTTTGCGGGCCGACTGCACACGAACGGGTGCGACGCGCAGTGCGGCTACGCGCGGTGCCGACCCGCGCTCCGGGGCCATGCGCACTGGCGCCTCGCGCGGGCCGGATTGTGTGGTGCGAGGCGCAGACACCGGCGCTTGTTCTCGCGGTGGTGCTGGCGCCGGACGCACAACCATCGGTTCTTCGCGCCTCACGTCGTAGCCAGGCTCCGGCGCTCTCGGCGGCACGCGCTCCGGCCGCCGCGCCTGCGGTTCCGCGAAGACATCAAACTCGTCTTGCCCGTTCGCGTAGTCGTTGCGGTCGGGTTCGACCGTCGTGCCCTGGTTCCGGCGCTTGAGCGCCCGACCAACAAGATCGAGCAGCCCGAACAGCAGAAAGAAGCCGACAATGATGAGTTGTTGAAGACCGCCGTCACCCATGACCTAATGCTCCATCATGATGTGGACTTGGCGCCGGGGTCTTCACCGGTGCGTGCGATTGCATCACGCATGTCGGTGTCGGCCTCCACATTCTTCATGCGATAGTAGTCCATGATGCCGAGGTTGCCTGAGCGGAACGCTTCGGCAAGTGCACGCGGTACTTCGGCTTCTGCTTCCACAACGCGCGCTTTCATTTCCTGCTCCAGCGCCACGGCCATCGCGCGTCGCTCTTCGGCCTTGGCCTGTGCGATCTGCTTGTCGGCGTTGGCCTGATCAATCTGCAGCTTGGCGCCGATGTTGTCGCCCACGTCTACGTCGGCGATATCAATGGAAAGAATCTCGTACGCCGTGCCAGCGTCCAGTCCCTTGCTGAGAATGTGCTTCGAGATGTAATCGGGATTCTCCAGCACATCTTTGTGTGACGACGCCGAACCAATCGTGCTCACCATGCCTTCGCCAACACGCGCGATCACGGTTTCTTCACCGGCGCCGCCCACAAGCCGGTCAATGTTTGTACGCACGGTCACGCGCGATACGGCGATGAGTTGAATGCCGTCCTTCGCTATCGCTGCAATGCGCGGCGTTTCAATAACCTTTGGAATGACCGACATTTTCACCGCCTCAACAATGTCGCGTCCGGCCAGATCAATCGCCGCTGCACGCTTGAAGCTCAACGGAATGCTGGCCTTGTCAGCCGAGATCAGTGCGTTTACGACACGCACCACATTACCGCCGGCCAGATAGTGGGCTTCCAGATCGTTCACCGAAATCTCCAGCCCGGCCTTCACGGCACTGATGCGAGCGGTAATGACTGTGCCCGGGGGCACACGTCGCAACCGCATGGCCACAAGCGTCATCAGACTCACGCGCGCACCAGACGCCCACGCCGCGATGAACAGGTTGAGTGGCACGAGATACAGCACCGCCGCCGACACAACGATCACCAGCAACAACAGCCCCAACACTCCTTCCATTCCGTACATCAGCTTGCCTCAGTCGTGATGAGATGCCGGCGGACCACCACGCGATTGCCGTCTACGCGCGTGACAATGATGTCCGTCCCCGGGTCAATCAGTTCACCATCAGATACCACATCAACACGCGCGCCGCCGAGATTGGCGATGCCGGAGGGACGTAACTGCGTGATGGTTTTTCCAACCACACCCATCAGGTGATGATCAGCGTCGGGTGTTGACTCCCAGCCGTCATCTGCATCCATATCCGTCTCAAGCACCAGCCGTCTTGCAAACGGCGACTGGGTCATGGTGCGCATGAGTACGAGCCCCAAAGCAATCGCGATAAAGAGTGAGATGGCGACGCGGCTGAGTGCGTTTCCCACGGCGTCCATTGAGGCACCGTCACCAAGCAGGCTCATGGTCACGCCGGCCAACAACGCGACAATGCCCGCCACACCGGCAATACCGAATCCGGGAATCACCAGCACCTCTACAACAACAAACCCGATTCCCACGATCACCAGCAGCAGTTCTTCAAAGCCTGCCAGCTGCACGATCCAATGCCCACCAAGAAACAGCGCCAGACTTGTCAGGCCGGCTATTCCCGGCAAACCAACACCCGGCGTGCGGATTTCCACCAGAATGCCAAGCAATCCCACCGAGAGCAGCAGCGACGAGACAACCGGATTCGTGAGCAAGCGCACGAAGCTCTCGGCCCAATTCACTCCGGCCTGCTGTACCTCGGCGTCGGCCAGATCGAGCTGTTCGAGCAGCGACGAGAGTGTTGGCGCGCGAATCTGCGCCACGTCGTTGCTCAGCGCCTCATCAGTAGTGAGCGTGAGCAGCTTGCCCTTTTCAATGAGTCCGTTAATGCTGACATCAGAATCCACCATCGCTTCGGCGATGAGCGGAGGCCTACCGCGCGCTTCAGCGGTTGAGCGAAACTCCTTACGCACGTACGAGACCGACTTTTCGTCGGTGGGTTTGGTTTCCGTGCCTCCCCCACTCACCTGAACGGGTGTGGCAGCACCAATCGTGGCGCCCTCGGTCATGGCGATGGTGTTGGTAGCCATCGCAATCAGTGCTCCGGCTGAAATCGCGCGCCGGTTAATGAAGGCCACCGTGCGCACATTTGTGGTCAGCAACGCATCGCGCACGAGCACGGCAGCGTCAACACGTCCGCCGAACGTATTGATATCCAATACCACGGTGTGCACACTGTCGCGCTCGGCGTCGCGCAGCACACGCTGCACAAAAGGCGCCACGCCGAGATCGATAGTGCCGGAGATAGGCGCTACTACCACTACGGGGCGTCGCGCAGACGGATCGCGCGCCGGCGAGACCTGCGCTGCGCCAAGAGCAGCCAGAGACATACCCGCTACGAAACACATCGCGCTCAGCACGAGTGATTTGCGCCTGATCATTTACCTGCCTTGGTGATGAAGTGCGACATCGAGATCAGTGACCTCTGAAGAACCGAAGGATCGCGTACAACTCCCGGTTCCCCGGCCCAGCCGCACTACGGCTTGATCACCAGATTATTCACCATGGTATAGCCCGCCGACTTCGACGTCGCGACCTCACCCGCCAGCTGCTTCTCCGCCTCGGTTTTCACACTGCCGTTGAGCGTAACGGTTTTTGTTTCTTCATTGGTGTCCACATTGATGTCGCCGGCGCCCAATCGCGTATCGGCCACCAGTGCGCTCTTCACTTCTCCCGTCTGCAGCGCGCCGTCGATTTTTGTGCCCGCCACTTCCCCCGCCTGCTCAGTGCGCTCAGCGGCCACGGCGGCGTCCTGCTTGAGGCCGTCTGCCGTGTTGTCGCAGCCGGTGGCGAATGCGAGCAGGGCGATAGCAGCTAACGTCGTGACTGATTTCATGGTGACCTCGTGGCAGAAGGGGGAGTGTGGCGCAACAGGCGCAGATGCCGAGGCACGGGCAGCTATCTACATGGACTGCACAAACATGATGTGCGCCTTGGGAGTACCGGGCAGCATAAGCCACGGTTGTCCGACAAGCGGAACTGTGCTCAAACCCGTGGACTGCTGGGTTGCTCCCGGAAGATACACCACAAAGAGCAATCGTGATTTGGGCGCCGCAACTTTCACCGCGTCAAAATCGCCTGCAGGTCCGGTCAGCGAATAGAGCGCGCCAGAGTTCGGCATCTTCAGTTTGCCCGATTCGACTTCGGAAAAACGCACGGTGTCGATCTGCGATGCTTTCACACCTTGCGCACGCAGTTCCCGACCGCGTGCCATGAACGGTTCCAGTGAATCGTGGTAACAGGCCACGTGAAAGCGATCGACATCCGCCGGATTGTGCGCCAGACACGTCATGCCGTTGCTGCCTTTGCGCAGCGTCTCAAGCTTGCCCGCTGTGCGGTAGCCAAGCACTGTGGCGTTGGCGCGCATGGCCTCGGGGAGCGGCAGTGTTGCCGCCGCAATCTGTGTGGCCGGGTTGGGAATCGCTGTTGATTGCGCGGTGACCGTGTGTGTCGCCACCAGCAGCGCGGTCAGGGACAGTGCACTGGACACAACGCAACGCGATGCAGCAATGGATAAACTCAACATGTGCGAGCGGGGGTGAAGGAATGAATCATCGATGGCCGGAAAAATACAGCTGATCGTTGGGCCCACGCACTTCAAACTGCATGGTTTGGTTTTCGCGGCTGAACGTGAGCATGAAGTCGGGACGCAACACCTCATACACCTCCCCATCCGCAAAAACCTCTGCGGCCATGTACAAGCCGGCCGTAAAGATGTCGGGCCCTACACGCATGAGCGCGAAAGTTTGCATGTACGTATCTTCGGGCTCAAACCGTGCTTTCAGTCCACCGTTCTGATAGGTCACAATGAAGGCCGCCGTTGATGTATCGGCAGCGTCGGGCGGTTTGATGACGTAGCGCCCCACGTACTGCAACGCTTCGGCTTCGGGCAGCAACTCGCTGAGCGTCGGCTCCACGGTGTAGTTCATAGTCACGCGCATGCGATGCCAGTGCATGGCAATCGTGGCACCACGCGCAGTGACCGCCGGAAACGAAAACGTGAGTACCTCTTCACTCCACGCCGCACTTGAGTCGGCATGCACTGGCACCTTGATGTGGCGATCGGCCGGTTCCGGATGATCCATATGGAACTGTCGCCATTCGGGATCGAGCAACATCGTCCACAATGAATCCTGCGCCACAATCATCCATACGGCGTACTTGCCCTTGGGCACCGGCACACCGGAAATCGTAATCGGCTGGTTTATCTCAAGCGTGGTGGCCTGATTGGCGCCGGGTGTCCACACTTCGCCCCATTGCACCGCCTTCGTACCCCACACCACATCACGACCGCGAAGACGGGGCCGAGAGTATTCAATCGTGACCTTGGTGCCGTCTACCGTTTGCGAGATGCTTTGCAGCTCGCTCGCTCTGATCTGCGCGTGGGTCGCAGTCGGCATGAGCAGCAGCCCAGCGCTCACTGCGAACAACAGTGTGGTGGTCAGACGTCCCATGTGTTCACTCCTTATCCGTACTGTGCGTCAATTGCGATGCGGATGTCCTCCAGCGAGCGCCCCGCCTTGGCCATGCGGACCGCAACACGCCCTTCGCCCTGGCAGATGGGGCAGATCCGGGCCATCGCCATCGCACCTTCGTAGCAGGTGAGCAGCGAATAATGCCCGTCCAGATCGGCGCAGCCGCAATGACAGCGAATACCGTCAACCACTCCCGGAATCGCGCGCACCGCGTCAAACAGCTCAACGAGCACAGGATCGCCCTCGAGCATTTCCGGCGTGGCCACCTTCGCCCCGGTAATGCCCCGTCTCGGCGCCGGGTGCTTCTGACTCACGATTGGCAGCTGCGCCCTTAGCCCCCGCGGCAACAACGCCAATCCCGCGGACACCGCCGCCGCCAGCCATACACGTCTGGATATGAAGCCGTGGGTGCGCATAGTTCCTAACATCAGGGCGATTTCCGCAAATCGCAAGCGATCCCAACAGCCGTTTGACGACGTTTTTGATCAGGACCCACCGTGCAAGGTCCCCCGGTTTTTTTCACACCGGAAACCGTCCACCGTTTACCCCCACCGAAAACGCAGTCAAACGGCAGTCCCAAAGACCGCCAACCGCTCACGGTCTACCCCCACCGAAAACGCAGTCAAACGGCAGTCCAAAAGACCGCCAACCGTTCACGGTCCACCCCCACCGAAAACGCAGTCAAACGGCTGTTTTTTTACTCCGCGAGAAACTCTCCCCCCACAATCCCGTACCCACCCCATGCCCTCTTCATCCGAATTCCTCGCCCTGCAATCCGCCCTCGCCGGCGAGTACTCCCTGCAGCGCGAAATCGGCCGCGGCGGCATGGGCATCGTGTATCTGGCGCGTGATGTGCAGCTCGATCGCGATGTCGCCATCAAGACGCTTCCGGCCGACCTCGCCAACACCAGTACGCGCGCCCGGTTTCTGCGCGAAGCGCGCACCGCCGCCGGTCTATCACACCCGCACATCGTGCCCATCCATCGTGTTGGCGAAGTAGCCGGCATCGTCTACTTCGTGATGACCTACGTTGAAGGCGAAACACTTGGTGAACGGCTGCGCACGCGCGGTCCGTTGCCGCCGGCCGAAGCCGCGCGCGTGCTGCGGGAAGTCGCGTGGGCACTCGCGTACGCGCATGGTCGGGGCATTGTGCACCGGGATGTAAAGCCCGACAACATTCTGCTCGAAGCCGGTACCGGGCGTGCGATGGTGACCGATTTTGGCATTGCGTACGGGACGGCATCGGACGCGGCCAGGCGTGCCGCGAACGAAGGCGCGAGCGGCATGCGGTCGGACGACGTGAACACGGACCCCGGCAAACTCATGGGCACTGCGCACTTCATGAGCCCGGAGCAGGCGATGGGCGCGAAGATTGATGGGCGCAGCGATATCTATGCGCTAGGAGTGGTTGGTTATCTCGCCGTGAGTGGCCGGTTGCCTTTTGAGACGGACAACCTGCCTGCACTGTTGATCAAACAATCCACCGACACCCCCACGAGCGTGTTGCACGTGGCTCCCGGATTGCCCACTGCACTGGGTGCGGCTATCGACCGCTGCATCAGAACAGATCCGGCCCAGCGCTTTCCGGACGGCGAAGCGCTGGCCAGTGCACTGGTTCCCCCCCCCAGCACACGTCCCGCATTGCCAACCTCATTGCGTGCGTGGCTCTCAGCGCGCAATCCGCTGCTGGTGCCGTATCTCGGATGGTCGGGTTTGTTCGGCACCATGTCCGTGGCCAACTTCATTGTCTGGATTACCGGCAACAGGCCCGATGGTCCCGGAGACATTGTGCTGCTCGCGGCCATCGCGTCGCTCCCCATATTTCCCATTGTAGGGTTTCATCTCAATCAGGCACGGTTGCAGTTCAAAGCCGGACATTCACTGGCTGATTTGCGGAACGCCTTGAGCGTCGCGCAATCCGAGCGCAATGAAACGGATGCATTGATGCGCAGTGAGCCGGATGGTCGGGGCAAACGGTTGCTGCGCATCGCGACGGCGGGTTCGGCGGGGTGGCTGGCCGTCACCTTCGGACTGCTGTTGAGTGGTGTGATCGGAGAAAAGAACACCAGCGTGTTTGTACTGTTGGCGCCGATTGGCAGCACCATGCTCTTTGGCGCAATCAGCAATGCGCTCGACGTGCAGTTTATTCCTGACAAAGTGCGAAACTGGTGGCAGGCTGGTGTGCGCGACCGTTTGTGGAACAGCCGTGCCGGTGAATGGCTATCTCGTCGTCTCGGTGCGCCAGACCGTTCGCGGGCGGTTGGCAGCGGGGCCTTTGTCGCCACCGAAGCCGCGCTTGGTGTAGCGGCCGGCGAGTTGTTTAACGCACTCCCTCAAGCCTTTCGCGAGCAGCTGCACGACTTGCCGGCCACGGTAGCCGCACTCGAAGCGCAGGCCGCAGACGCGCGCGCCGCACTCGATCAGATCGCCGCGCTCGCCCCGACGGGTTCTGCCGACGCCGAACTGCTTGCGACCCGACGCACTGCCGTGTCAACGCGCCTCGCACGCAGCGTGGCAGCACTCGAAGCGATTCGTTTGGATCTGCTACGCCTGCACGCCGGCGAATCGGATGTCGCACCGCTTACCACCCTCATTGACGCAGCACGTGTGCTCGGCGATGACGTGCACCGGCTCGCCGAAGCACAGCGTGAAGTGGAGTTGGCGCTGGGCGAACCGCCTACCGGCCGGCGATAGTTGGCAGTTCAACCCGGCTGTATCGCACCGGTACGGCCGGGTCACCATGCGACAGTCCATGCAGCAGTTCCATGGTGTTGCGATTGTACACCGTGCCGTCGAATCGCAGATTCTGCAACCACCCCGATTCAAAGCGAATGAGCGTGTTGTCGCGACGCCACTCGCCAAAGTCGCCGTTCCTCCAGCGGAACCGACGCTGTGTGGGCGGCCCGTTGTTGGGGCCTTCCCACTCCGAATAGTGAATGGTGTGCTCATACCGACGGTTACCAAAGAGCACCAGACGGGCCGAGTCCACGATAAAGTGAATGCTTACCGTGCGACCCTCTTCGACATGATCATTGATGACGTACATTGCCGACGGCACGTCAACGCCTCGCACGCTGGTCACTCGATAGGTCCCGACCACCATCTCCGGGGGGGGGACGGTGCGCACCGTCGCAGCGATGTAGCCGCGCGTCACATCGCGCAGCGGTAACTCCACCACCTGACCCGGTGTGAGACTGGCCAGCGAGAACCGCACGCCGCCGGGCTCCGTAGTAAAAATGTACGCGGTATCGGTGGCCACCCACGTCCCTGCCTCCTGCGAAGGGACCGGCGCGTCGAACGAACCGTTCCGATACCGCGTAAGCCACAGCCGACGCGTCCACCGTCCGTCTGCAGTGATTTGTACCTGCGCCGAATCGAGAAAGTCCTGCACCAGATCCCCCTGCTCCAACCGGTGCGCCACGAGGGCCGGCAGCGGCTGCCCCTCGGCGGCGTGCGCGTACCACACGGCCGCGACAAGCGGTGGAAGCGTGTTCACCGGCTCTTCCGGGGCGGTACTGGACGACGAGGAGCAGGCAACCAGCGTGGTGAGAGCGAGTACGGGTGCGACTACGGCACGAAAAGGATACGGAGACATAACACGACAATTTTGGCTGAAGTGGATACAGCGATTATCAATGGGATGGCAATAAATACGCACCGGAAATCCGGCGGTTTCGCATCCGGCCGCGGCACTTTCAGAACGGCGTCAGGGGACCATGACAAAAGCGTTCGTACGGCTCTCACTTTGTCTGGGAGCTGCATCTCTGCTGCTTGCATGTTCACCGTCGTCGCCGGCTGCAAACACAGGCGTTGACCAACCGTCTCCCTACCTGCTGGTCTCAGCCGGCGACGCCGACGAAGCACACAGCGATTTCCTCGCCGTGATTGATCTGCGTGAGGGCAGCACCACATTCGGCCAGGCCATCTCAACGCTTCCTACAGAGCTGCAGGCGTCCATGCCGCATCACATGGAATACACGCTGCCGCCGGCGGGTGAACGGCTGTTCCTCAATGCGCATCATCACGAGGCAAGCCTGCTGCTGGATATTTCAAATCCCGTTGCGCTGCGCATTGACCGGTCATTCACTCCACCCGCCCCACTGCGCTTCCCGCACGATTACACACGCACACCATCGGGCACTCGACTGGTTGGCTTTTTGCGCAGCGAAGGCGCGAGCATTGACAGCACCGAAAGCGAAACACCAGGCAACTCCGGCGGCATTGCCGAGTACGACGCCAACGGTACGCTGCTGCGCATGACGCCCGCCGGTAATGCCAACGGTGCACCGGTGCGTCCGTATGCGTTTGCACTGTTGCCAGATATTGATCGACTCGTTGTGACCAGTGCGCCCATGATGGAAACCACCTGGGCCGATGTAGTGCAGGTGTATCGCTACTCCGATTTTTCGCTGCTGCACACGATTCAGCTACCCGCTGCTCGCAACGCCAATGGCGAACTGGTGCCGGGCTCTCAACGGGCAGGTTTCGGTCCGCGTGTGCTGAGCGACGGTTCGGTGTTCATGAACAGCTACGGCTGCGCGTTCTATCGATTGAGTGCGATTGACACTGAAGCGCCGCAATTGGAAACGTTATTCGCGCTCGATACGCCCGCTCCCGATACAGCGCCCGGTTCAATTCGCGGTGCATGCGGTATTCCGGTTGTTGTGGGCAACTATTGGATCAATCCCGTGGGTGCACTGCACAGTGTGCTGGTGCTCGACGTATCAAATCCATCAACTCCGCGTGAACTGTTCAGGCTCAACACACCCGACACATTCAATCCACACTGGCTGGCGCGTGACCCCAACTCCAACCGCCTGATACTCGGCGCCGAATACGGCGGAGAAGATGGCTTTTTTGTGCTGCGCATAGACGAAGCCACCGGAGAGCTCAGCTTTGACAGCGCATTTCAGAGTGACGGACAGGCGGGATATCTCAGCCTCAAACAGGAACGCTGGCCACACGGTGCAAGCGGCCATGCCTGGGGTCATGCTGCCCTCTTTCTCCCTTCAACCGACGCTCGGAACGAGTAGTGATGTTCGCAGAGCATGCCGTTCTGATTCGGTCTTACGGCCAATATGTGCCATGAGGCCTTCTGGCCTTAAAGCCTCGCCGGTTTCGTACGTCGAACAGAGAGACGGTGCCTGCCGTGCAGATCCTCTGGGCAACCTTCGGGGCTCGGTTCGTCGTACGAATGCACCAAGGCCATAAGGCCGTAAGGCCTCGCGGCACGGTTTTGCCTGAATGACGTATTTGCCGTGGCGACGGGATGCCGTGAGTTACGGCGTTTTCCACTGTACCCCCAACTGCCCCACCATTGACTCGGCGGCCGCGCCGAGCGCAGCGTCAGGGAGTGGCAATACGCTGGTACGGGGCGCAGCGAAATGGTGAAGAACAACCCGGTGAGTGTGCCCATGTTAGCCCATGCGCATTCGACCCCCATCGCCGAGGACACGCGGATTATGCTCATGGCCCTTGCAACAAGCGGCTGGACGCTCGCTGAGCTCGATCGACTGCCGGACGACGGCAACAGGTACGAGCTGCTTGACGGAGAACTGTTTGTGACGCCGGCTACGTCCACTGCGCCGGAATCGTGGGCTGACATGCCAACGCCGCACTTGGTGGTGGAGATTCTCTCAGGCACCACGCGCCGTCGGGATCACGAGCAGAAGCGTGAGTTCTATCTGCGAATCGGCGTTGCCGAATATTGGATTGTGGACCGCTGGTCGCGCAGTATTCGAGTAGTGCGTGCCGATGTCGAGGATGTGATCAATCACTCGGCATTACAGTGGCAACCATCAGCCGCCAGCGAACCCTAACCATCAACGTCGCCGAGTACTTCACCACCGCACTCGGCCCCGGTTAACAGTCAACTGTAAACGCAGTTGCAGTCCTGATTCGGTCTTACGGCCAATATGTGCCCTGAGGCCTTCTGGCCTTAAAGCCTCGCCAGTTTCGTACGGCGAACCGAGAGACCGTGCCTGCCCTGCAGATCCTCCGGGCAACCTTCCGGGCTCGGTTCATCGTACGAAGCACCAAGGCCATAAGGCCGCAACGCCTCGCGGCACTGTGTGGCCGAAAAGACGTATGAAAAAAGCACAACACGGATCACCTGCTCACCGCTCGCGCAACGCCTGCAGCTGCACCACCAGCGCCACCGGGTCACCCTCTCGCGCTACATCGGCGAATGCAAACAACTGTCCATCTGGCGCGACCGCTGCAAGCCCCCACGGATCGCGCTGATAGATCGCGCGCGGCGCCCCGATCGTGGGCGGCTGGCCAGGCAGGAAGCTGGCTGCCATGATCTGATTCCCCTGTTGGAAATACAACGTCCGGGCATCGCGTGCCCACGTGGCATCGGAACCACCACCCAGCGACACGACAAATCGCCCTCCTGGTTCAGGGAACGAGGTGACGAACACATCGTCCCGTCCGTTCTGATTTGACGTGAACGCCAGCCACTTGCCGTCCGGTGAAATGGTGGGGTCTGATTCGCCGACGTTCATCGAACCAATCATGCGTACCTTACTCGCCGAGTCCCGGTGCACCACACCAACGCGCCGCGTTTCAGTGCCCTGCTGGCTGGAGAAGGCAACCCATGATCCCCACGCACTCATCCGGCCACTGAAGCTCCACCCTTGCAGGTCAAGCGCCTTTCGGGCCGAGCCGCTGCCATCAATGGCGCGCACCCAAAGTTCACCGCGGTTCGCCGAGTAAAGAATGGAATCACCACCGGATGCCCAGCCAATGGCGCTCAGCCGGCCGTCAATGGCCACTCGTGTGAGCGCGCCTCGCTGCACATCGAACACGTACGGCACCGCTCCTCCGCTGGCATCCATTCCCGTCACGAGCAAGCGGTCGCCTGTCGCTGCAAAATCAAGGAAATAGAACAGCGAGAAGATTGGTGCGAGCGGTGGAGTTGGCGGTGCACCGGCTCGCAGATTCACAAAGGTGAGCCCTTTTGTCGTCGTCGCGCCTCGGCGCTTCACGGTGACAAGGGTGCCCGTGGCAGACACGGCATATTCGCCGTGCAGCAACACTGGCGAGCGCCGATCGATTCTGTTGGCCACCACGACGCCGGGACCGGTCGTGTCTCCGGCTGCGAGATCGAACGGGTACTTGAGCAAGGCGCCGTCGGCACGCACGAGCAGCAACGCTCGCTCGGCCGGTACATACACGGGTGTGGCGCCTTCCATGACCATGCGCGTCTGGCCCGTTTTGAGCGACCGCCAGTACACTTGCGGCGGCTGAACAAATGACGAGACAGTGTACAGCAGCACCTGCTCGCGCGACCAATGCTGCGGCCCGCCAAACTGCCGTCCCGTTGTGTCCTCCGGAAACAGCGGCACCAGCGTTCCGCCATTCGTCGACACCTGCAGCATCTTCCCCGACACCGCCAGCGTAATGTGATCGTCATCAGACCACGAACCGCCGCCAACAAACCCTTCCGGCACCGACGCGATGAGTTGTGGGTCCGAAGCGGTGAGCGGGAGGCGCCACAGTTGCCGATTTGAGACAAATCCAATCTCCTCGCTGTTGGGCGAGAAGAACATGGACGTCGCGTTGGCAGTGCCGGGCAAAAGCCGAGTTCTCAGGTCGGTGAGATCGCGCAGATATAGAAAAACCTCGCGCATGGCGCCGCCGGTTGTGGAATCCGACATCGGGCTTCCCTGGAACAACAACCACCTTCCATCAGGCGAGATCGCGAACATCTGTCCGCAACAAATCACGCGCAGCGCCAGCGAATCGGGCGGCGTTACTTCTACGTGCAACGGAAGCGACGGTACTTCCGCCTGGGGCGAGCGAACGCTCCATGCAGTTGCAGCGCCGGCTACCACGCCAAGCAGCGCCGCCAACGCCGCGATCGGAGCAACTCGGCGTACAGGAGACGGCCGCGAACCCGGGCCCGCGTATAGCCCCGCGCTTGAAACAGGAAGCGCGAGTGCCTGCGAAAACTCGGCCGCCGATGCGAAGCGATCGGCGGGCAGTTTCTCAAGTGCCGTTGCCACCGCTGCCTCCACGGATTCCGGCACCGTATCACGCACCACCCGCAGCCTTCGCGCGCGTTCCGTCATCACCCGCGCCACGATCGCCTGCGCCGTGGGGCCGGTGAACGGCGGCTCACCGGCCAGCATTTCGTACGTCATCGCGCCAAGCGCATAAATGTCCGCGCGCGCGTCAACATTACGTTCGCCCATCGCCTGCTCTGGTGCCATGTACTGCGGCGTACCAAGCGACAGACCGGTTTGCGTCATGCGCGTGCCACCTGCATGCTGCACCGCCAGTGCAATACCAAAGTCTGCCACCACCGCGCGCCCACTCTGCAGCAGCACGTTCTCCGGCTTCACATCGCGGTGCACAATGCCGCGCACGTGCGCGTACTCAAGAGCGTCGGCAATTTCAGTGGCCAGTCTCACGGCGTCTGCAACCGGTAGCTGTTGCTCGCGATCAAGCCGACGGCGCAATGTCTCACCCTCAACAAACGGCATCACGTAGTACAGCAACCCGTCCGCTACCCCCGAGTCGAACAGCGGCAGAATATGCGGATGCTGCAGGCTGGCGGTGAGCTTGATTTCGCTCAGAAAGCGATCCGGCCCCAGCATCGCCGACAGTTCGGGGTGCAGTACCTTGATGGCCACTGGGCGTTCGTGGCGGATGTCGGTGGCCAGAAAGACCGTGGCCATGCCTCCTTCGCCGATTTCACGATCCAGCGCATAGCGGTCAGCGAGCGCCGCCGTCAGGCGTTCGAGCAAGGAGTTCACGCGATGTGTGCGCCGTCTGGATTTTCAGTCATACCGCTCATGCAGTGAACATACAGCTTCGGCGCATTTGCCGCCGCGGCAGTATTGACTCGGCGGCCTCGCCGAGCGTAGCGTCAGAGAGTGGCAATGCGCTGACACGGGGTGCAGCAAAATGGTGAAGGACAACTCGGCGAGTGTGCGCATGTTGACCCATGCACATTCACCCCCTATCGCCGAGGACACGCGGACTATGCTCATGGCCCCTGCAACAAGCGGCTGGACTCTGGCCGAGCTTGACCAGTTGCCGGACGACGGCAACACGTACGAGCTGCTTGACGGAGAGCTGTTCGTGACGCCGGCACCGTCACCGGCCCATGAGCGACTGGCGGTGGTGCTGCGTGAAATGCTTGCGCCTTATGTGCATGCGCATCATTTGGGCCACGTGTACACCCCTCACGCAGTGATTCAGACAGATGGCTCCCAAGTGGAACCGGATCTGATGGTGCGCGCGGCCACGTCCACGCTGCCGGAAACCTGGGCTGACATGCCAACACCGCACTTGGTGGTGGAGATTCTTTCGGGCACAACCCGCCGGCGCGATCATGAGCAGAAGCGTGCGTTCTATCTGCGAATCGGCGTTGCCGAATATTGGATTGTAGACCGCTGGTCGCGCAGTATTCGCGTAGTGCGTGCCGATGTTGAGGATGTCATCAACAAGTCGGTACTGCAGTGGCAACCATCAGCCGCCAGCGAACCGCTCACCATCAACGTCGCCGAGTACTTCACCAATGCACTCGGCCCTCGCTAACCGTCCACGGTAAACGGTAAACGCAGTTGCAGTGCTGATTCGGTCTTACGGCAAATCCGTGCCCTGAGGCCTTACGGCCTTATGGCCTCGAACAGCTTCGTACGAAGAACAGAGAGACAGTGCTTGCCCTGTATTTCGCAGGCAACCTTCCGGGCTCGGTTCGTCGTACGAAGGCACCAAGGCCATAAGGCCGTAAAGCCTCACGGCACGGTTTTGCCTGAATGACGTATTTGCCGTGGCGACTGGGACCAGCGCGTTATGGTGTGATTTGCTGGTTTGGCTTTTCAATCAACCAATAAACCATCCACTGCCGACTCCGCTCCTGCGCATCCGCGGCCAACCACGGCTCACGAATCCCATGGCCACTGCGCGGATAAATCACAAACTCCGTTGGTACGCCAAGCTTTTTCAGCGAGGCGTACCAGATCTGCCCCTCACTCAGCGGCGTGCGAAAGTCATTCTCGCCATGAATCACCAGCGTGGGCGCGGTCACATTCTCCACGTACGAAATCGGAGAGTTCTTCCGCCACGTTTCGCGCTGCTCGTGATACAAGCCATCAAACGCGCGAGCCGGCTGGTTGGAATCGGTTGTCCCCGCCATTGCTTCCCAACTTGAGATCGACGCGCGAGTCACGCCGGCTGCAAACAGCTTCGTACGCGCGGTGAGCCAGTTGGTCATAAAGCCACCGTAGCTGCCGCCCATCACACCAAGTCGCGAGCGATCGATATCGGGATAGCTCGCTAGCACCGTTTCCACACCGGTAATGAAATCTTCTTCGTCAACAATGCCCCACGCATTCTGGATCGCGTGTTTGAACGCATTGCCATAGCCCGTTGAACCGCGCGGGTTGAGATAGAACACAAAAAATCCCGACGCCGACAGCTGATGAAAGCCGGCCGAAAATGCGCTGGTGTACGCCGAGTGCGGGCCGCCGTGAATGTTGAGCACCATGGGATAGCGCTGTCCCGCCTTGTAGCCCACGGGCGCAATCACCCACCCTTCAATCTCGGTGCCATCGCGCACCTTCCAGGATATGCGCTTGGCCGGCTGGCGTTCAATCAGCGACAGCAGCGAATCGTTAAACGATGTAATGCGTGTTTCACCCGCACCGTTGCGATCAGACACAAACACATCGGCTGGTGCCACCGGTGATGTTGACGTGTACGCCATGAGCTGACCATTGCCCGACACCGACACATCGGAGATCACACGATCACCGGTTGTCACCTGACGCACAGCGCCTGTGCCTGACGCCGGCACTTCGTACACGTGTGTATTGCCGTTCACATTCGACGTCCAGCGAACGGAGCGACTGTCAGGGGTCCAATACGGCGCACCAGCGGTACGGTCCCACTTGGCGGTGAGATTGGTGGGCTCGCTGCGCGCCATGCCGCGCTCGTCAATGTTTACCACGTGCAACTGCGTTTCGGCGTTCCACTCCATCGTCCACAGAAACGCAAGCTTGGTACCGTCGGGAGAGATCGCCGGCGCGCTCACACCGCCACGCGCGCCAAACGGTTCAGTTGGTGCGCCACCATCAACCGGCACCACCCAGATGCGCGACGCCGGATCGAGATTGAGTTCGTCGTCTTCCATCGGGTTGCCGGTGTACACGAAATACTTACCGTTGGGCGCCCACTCGAACGCGCCCACGTTGTGCGACACCGACGTGATCTGCTTTGCTTCACCACCACCGGCCGGCACGACAAACAGCTGTCGCTTGGGCACCAGCTCAGGGTGGGGCAAGAAGGTGAACGTGCCATCGCGCTTGTACTTGAGGTGCGTGATCTGGTAGCCATCAAAGCGCGTGCTGTCGAGCGGCTTGGTAATACCATTGGGCGCAATGCGCAGCGCCTTCGCATTGGGCTTGGTCTTGCGCTCAGGCTCGGCGGTATACGCAATGAACTTTCCGTCCGGCGACCACACCGGACTGCCGCGCACGCCGTCTATGCGATACGCCTCACCACCCAGTCCACCTACGCGCAAAAACCATGTGGCGCCATCTTCTTCGCCACGACGCGATGTGAAGCCCAGTACGCTGCCATCGGGTGACCAGCGCGGTGCACTGGAGTTGCGTGTGGGATCGGTAAATCGCACCGCATCACCAACCGGCTTGCCGTCGCGCAGCGCGCGCAGCCACAGCGCCGTGCTGCGATCATTGTCTTTCTCGTTGACCGTGGTGACGGTGAACGCCACATGCGACGCCGTAGGTGACAGGGCTACATCGCCCACAGAAACCAGATTGTACGCATCTTCTGGCATGAGGCCGCGCGACTGCGCTAAAGCAGCGGTTGATGTGAACGCGGACACGGCCAGCACAAGCAGCATGGCGCGAAGATGGAACAGTCGCTCTTGATGCATTCAAACCTCTTCAGGCATGTTGGAGGGACAGGTTGCAATGACAAACCACTCATTTCGGTCGAGCCTGCTACGCTGCGCTTTGCTTGCCACGTTGCAGACGGTTTTGTTACGCACTTCGCTGTAGCGGCATTGGTGACACGATGCTAACCTCGAAAGCAGTAAACAGCCAATCGGCTCTCCATGCTACCGGGAGGTACTATGCCATGGATGTCCTTCGCCGATCGCGCCAACCGCGTGTATCGTGTTGATCTTGACGCCGCCGCCCGCATTTTCTACGCAGAAGCATTTGCTTCGGAGCAACTGAGACGCGCTTCGCTGGAGGTAACGCGTGGCGGCATCTACCCTGACACGTACACCGTCGCGATAGACTTCAGAGGCCTTCGGGCAGCCGTTCGTCTTCGTGCACAAAACCGGTTTACAGAGTTTCAATCACTCATGTGGCGAGACGGTGGTGAGGCCCTGCGCATGCTGGTTCAGACGTACATCACCACAGTACAAGATACCGAAGCGCTCAAAGCAAAGCAGCGGGATGCATCGCGCAACACAACGCGCAACATTGATCGTGCGGTACGGGCGGGTGAGTGGGGCGTACGTGGTGCAACCTTCCTCCGCGACGGAGCGGGCGCTGTGCTCGTTGTGGGCTCTACTGTGCTCACTGGTGGCGCGGCAGTTGCGGTGCTTGGTGCAGGCTCGGCGTTGCAGGGGACCGGTACGTATCAGGACACGGGCAGCGTTGGAGCCGCGGTCATTACAACTTCGCTTACGTTTTCCTTTGGCTTGATCCCGCTCGCGCGGGCAGCAACGGTGCCTCGAGGCATGACGCTCCCGCCGGCCGAAGAGGCGGCGCTTTTCGTGATCACCACTGCGGGCGATGTAGCCAAAGGGGGACTGACTGCCATGGTGCAGGGTGAGGATGCGCGCCCGGCCGTGGCCTCCGCGCTCCTGAACAGTGGAATGGGAGCTGTGACTGGAAGGTTGGGTGGTGATTTTATTGAAAGTCTCAGTTTTCCTGCCCAGATCATAACAAGGGTGAGTGAGGAGTCGCTTCGGGGCGCGGCTGCAAATGCTGCGGCGGATCGGCTGGTTCAAACGCCTCGGGTGATGCCCATGGCGACAGGCTGCATAAGCGCCGCCTGCGCCGCGATGGCACCACGAACTCAGTCGCACTTCGACGCCGAGTTCCGAATTTATCGCGAGGTCATGGTACCCTACCTCCCCGAGGTCAATAGCTCAGAGGCAACGAGTGGTGATCATTCCCTGAGCCTGATTCGCGAATCTCTGGAGCGCGAGACAGGGACGAGCACGTTCGGCCGGCCCTGAGTTGGTACTACGTCACTCTGATGAACGCTACTGGCCGCACAACTCACTGCGCCGTCGCTACGCCCCACTCAGCTACCCCGGCGACTGCAACCGCCGCAGCGCATCCGCCCGCGCTTTCACCGAACGCACAGTCGCCTGCTGCGCCGCATCAGCATTCTTCCAACGTTCTGTGAACCAATCGTAGTTCTTGAGCGCGCTAGGCACATCGCCACGTGCGTCATACAACTCACCAAGCCGGCGGTGCGCCGTGGGCCAGAAACTCACCACACTCAAGGCCTCCGCGGTTCGCGTTTCTACGGCCCGCTCGTACCACACAATCGCTGAATCGGCTCGGCCGGCACGGTCATGTGCCATGGCAATGAAGAATGCCTCCTCAATATCGGCGCCCTCCCGCTGGCTTATCGCCTCGCGGTATCGCGCCACTGCACCGTCCCAATCTCCACTGGCAAAGGCGGCGAGTGCGTTGACGTTGCGCTCGCTCCATGCGCGATAGGGATCGATTGGTGCGATGTCGTTCACAAAGCCTTGCCGCGCAGCACGCGCACTCTCCGCATCCCCCGCCAGCGCCGCCAGCAACAGCAGTTGCCGCCATGGCCGTTCACTGGCCGGCGTTGCCTCAACAGCCGATGGCGCCAACGCTCGCTGCAGCAGGGCGCTGGTTTGTGCCGAATCGCCGTCCAGAATCATGGCAATGCTGGCGGAGTCCATTGCCGCTTCCATCGCAGTCGCCAGCCGGTCGGAGTTCCGCGCCAGCGCTTGCCGTCGCTCCATGGTGCGTGCGAGGGCGTCATCACGACGCCCATCAAAAATCGCGATCCCGGACAGTGCGGAGAGAGCTGTGTTGGCCTGCCGTCCCGTTCGCGCCGACCGCCGCACCTGTTCGGCCAGCGCTGCCATGGAGTCGGTCTCACCCGACGCCCAATGGGCCCACGCGCGTGCCTCCCACGTGTTGGCGTTGTCGGGATAGCGCGTCTCCATGGCTTCTACCACACTGTCAATGCTCGCCGTCGGCGCCCCCACGTCAGTCAAGGCTATGACCAGGTTTACAAAGCCACCGGCAAACGAACTGTCAATGGTGGTGGCGGTGCGATGCATCTGCTCCGCTTTGTCAAACTGCAGAAGGTTCGCATACACCAGCGCCGCGTTGTTCAGCGCCGTGCGATTGGTGGAGTCACGCACCAACAGCTGCTGATATGCAGCTAACGCTTTGGTCGCGTCAGGTTCAGGTCCTTTGGTGAAGTAGTCGCCTTCCGTAATCGCGCGCTCTTCCTCAGTCAATCTGTCGCGGAATCGCCACGCCGCCGAGATTGCCGCCAACTGCCTGTCGCGCCCAAGGTTATTGTTGCCAATCACCACCGCCATCTTGCGCCACGCCATGGCAAAGCCGCTGTCAATCGCGATCGCTTCTTCGTAGAGCTGCACCGCACGCTCTGCGTTGCCCTGCTGTTCGTCGGCCTTGATCCCTTCCATGTATTTGCGAAGCGCCGCCAGCGACGGCGTAGTGACGCGCTCTACCGGGCTCGATTGGCGAATGCCCTTGAGCGACTCACCAATGCGCTCACGGATCGCGCGTGAGAGTGAACCCACCGCGCCAATCAGCGCGTCGTCACCACTGGCCGTTTCGCGAAACGTGGCGAGCTCAGCGCCGTCAAGCGCCGAAACAAGTCGTGCCGACAGCACATACCCCGAACCGAGTCGTGTCACACTGCCGTCGATGACCGCCTTGGCGCCCTCTCGCGTTGCGACCTCGCGCGCAAGCACAAACGGCACTGCGGTTTCGTCAGGGCGCAGCATGCGCTGCAGGATCTCCCGCACACTGGCGCGCGTGAGCACACGCAGATTGCGCGACTGTCCCAGGTCAGTGCGCAACGCTTCACCAATCGTAACGCCCAGCAGCGTGTCGCCAGCCGGTGGCGCAAAGTCGGCGACGACAACTGTTTCGAGTTCACCAAAATCACCGGCGCCCATGAGCGACGCAGCCGGGCCAATGCCCGTGGCACGTGACACCATAAAGCCGCTCACCAGCAACACCAGCGCACCCATGGCCACGGCACCGGTTCGCCACGTGCGCCGCCACGACATGTGCGGGCTGACTTTGAGCGCCATCGTGGCCATTGTGCCGTGTGGCACCATGGTACCACCCGGAGTACGCGTCGGTGTGAATCGCGCCGATCGCACCGCCGTCTGCTGTACCCAGTACGTGATCGCAACGGCCGGTAAACCCGCCAGCACCAGGGCAACGGCTCCAACCATCGCCCAGTCGGGCAGTCCGATGAGTTGCGTGGCCGCCCACACACTGAGCAGCACAGCCGCACTAATCGCCGCCCACAGCCCCAATGCTTTGCCCAGTGTGAGCAGCGGACCATGGTCAGCTCTCACCGCCGCCGGTGACGCACCGCTCGAACCAACCCCGTCAAGCGCTCGGCCAATCTCGCTCGCATCGGCAGGCCTATCGTTCGGATCTTTGGCCAGACAACGCATCACCAGCTCGGCCAACAGCTCCGGCAGGTCGGGACTGAGTTCGCGCACATCGCGCGGCTGGTCGCGCATATGCGCTGCCAGCACCTGCGCCGGTGTACCGCCGGCAAACGGCTGACGACCACCAAGCAGTTCGTACGCCATGGCACCGAAGGCGTACAAGTCAGCACGGTGATCAATGGCCGGATCACCCGCCGCCTGCTCGGGCGCCATATACGCTGGCGTACCAATGGCCATACCCGCTTGTGTAAGCGTGGCGCTGTTTACTCCCGTGCGCGACGCCGTGATGGCCTTGGCAATACCGAAGTCAGTCACTGTTGCACTGGCCCCCGACAGCAGCACGTTGTCGGGCTTGATATCGCGATGCACCACGCCGCGCTCATGCGCATACGCGAGAGCCCGCGACACATCACGCAGAATGCCGATCGCTTCACCAAGCGGTACCGGTTCGCGCTCCATACGCTCGCGCAGCGAGAGCCCTTCTACAAACGGCATGGTAAACCACGGCACTCCATCGGCGTCGCCTGCCGTCAGCACCGGTACCACGTGCGGATGCTGCAGCTGCGCCGCCATGAGCACTTCACGTTTGAAGCGGTCAACGCTCAATCCCTGCAGCAGATCGGGCGACAGCACCTTCACCACCACCAGGCGCTCGAGCGCCGTCTCACGCGCCAGGTACGTGCGCGACATACCGCCGCCGCCGAGTTCCCGCTCGATGGTGTACGTGCCGGCGAGAAATGGTTCAATCCGGGTGCGGAAGCTGTCCACGAAGCTGGGTGGGGGTGGGCCGACGTCACTGTGGGCAGCTGTCACAAGCCGCCAACGGTTGCACAAAGAGAATATGTGGTGCTACGCGATGACGTGCCATCACTTTCGCGTGTACATCACCAGCCCCTCCGCCTTACATCACCCGCGACGGCTCGTGAGGCCGTGCGCCGCTGCGGCCTAGCCCCGGGGCTCGAGAATCCGTTTGAATGGCGGATAATCCTTGAGCGGCAGCCAGTCGGCGAAATAGTGCAATCGCCGACGGATGCCGTAGCCCTGCCCCTGCCGGAGCGACAACTCAAGCAGTGCGATCGCTTCATCCCAATGTTCGCGCCCCTTCGCCACAACAATTGACGCCCGCTCGTAGGTAGGCGCGCCCTGCAGCTGCTCCGCCGGCCGTGCCTCGAGCCATGCGAGTTGCGCCTGCGCGTTTTGAACTTGTCCGCCTTGCACGTACAGACGCCCGAGCAATCCACGCAAGCGTGAGTCCGACGTATCGGCACGGACACGGGATTCGAGCAGTGCGATGGCCTCGTCGGGCCTTCCAACAAACGCCAGCGTCAGTGCATGACGAACGGCCACGTTGTTGTCGTACTGCGCATTCGCCCCCTGGGATTCAAACCACGTCAGGGCGCGCTGGCCCATCGCCGCTGCCTCCTCCGGCTGTCCGTGCGCCAACAGCTCGTTGGCCAGCGTCAGGTAGCTGTTTCCGGCGAAACCGAAACGGGCGCCCTCCCCCGACGCTTGCCCGATATCAGGCAGCAGCCGGTTCAGTTCGTCGATGTCGCCCATGGCGGCCAACTGTTCCAGCTCGGCAGACAGAAACGCAAGATCGGTGGGCCGCATGGCGCGGGCATTGCGAATCGCGACCAACGCTGAATCGTATTCGTTGATGTAGTGCCAAGCGTACGCAATCGTAAACCATGTTGACGCCGCAGTCGCCGCCGATAGTGAGTCGGCCGGGTTCAGCGGTGTCAGCGTTTCAAGTGAGCGCGCGATTGCTTCACGCGGACGATTGATATCCAGCAGCAAAGCCGGAAAGATGCGGGCGAGTGGCGAACGCGGCGTGAGTTCGATCAGCTTGCGCAAGGCATCAACAAACGTATCGCCGATTTCTCCCCTGCCGGCGGCAGCAAGGTCAGCCAGCGCCAGCTCGTACGGCGAACCACTGCGCCGGCCCTCCGCCACCCAGCGTCCAACCGAGTCCGCACGTGCTACACCACCGGGCCATCGCCCGTAGTAGTTAAACCACCCGTACAGAAATCCCAGCCACAACTTGGGCTGCACGAAGCTGCTGTCCGATGCGATCGCTTCGTGCAGGCTGGCCAGCGCCTTGTCCTGTGCGGGCGTTCCGATTTCGGTGCGCAGCGTATTCAGCGCAAACGACATTGCGCGAAAGGCTTCTGCGCTGGGCATGTCACCGGGCGGCAACGTCACCAAACCGAAATCGCGGTTCGTCACAAAGCCCGCTGCTACCACCAACGGTTCGACACGTTGTCGCACCGTGCTTGCATCGGCTGATTGCGGCAGCGTAACTGGCGGCAACTGCCGCACGACCTGACCCGTACGGGCGTCAATCAATCGCGTGCTCAGCTCCAGCTGAGTTCCACCGGAAACAAGTGTTGGTTGCATGGCAACTGCCGCACCAATATCGCGTGCCGCCCTGGCAGCGGCCGCGTTGTCGCGAGCCGGCTGCGTGGCCGTTCGCAGCTGCGCCCACGACCATCCGCTTATCCCCTCGGCGAGCGCATTCTCCACGCGCGATGCCATGGAGGTTGAAGCCTCATCGGTGATGCTCGCAACAGGTAGCATCAGGAGCGTGGCATCGCTCAATGCTGCATCACCGCCCCCGCGCGCCGACCACGCGACTCCAGCAACTACCACACCCAGTGCTAAAACCGCTGCCACCGCCAGACCGCGTTTGCGCGTAGGTGCAACGGTGGGCGTGACAGGAACCGTATTGGTCTCACGCAGCGCATCGGCGAATGCTCGCACATTCGGAAAGCGATCCGATGGTGTTTTCGAAAGCGCACGCATGATGGCCGCATCAATGTGCGGCGGAACACTCGCGCGCGTGGCACTCACCGGCCGCGCTGTTTCCGACAACAAACGGGCCACGATTACCTGCGGCGTGGCTCCCGTGTGCGGCGGCTCACCGCAGAGCAGCTCGTATAACATTGCCGCCAGCGAGAACTGATCGGACCGCGCATCAAGTCCCGGTTCACCGCTGGCCTGTTCCGGCGACATGTACTGTGGTGTACCCAGCGACAGTCCCGTCTGCGTAACCCGCTCACCACCGGCGTTGCTGACGGCCAGCGCAATACCAAAGTCCGCCACCACCGGCTGCCCGGCCTGCAGCAGAATATTTTCCGGTTTGAGATCGCGATGAATGACGCCGCGGGAGTGCGCGAACTCAAGCGCACCGGCAATCATCACCGTCATATTCACGGCTTCGTCAACGGGCAGTTGCCGCTCACGTTGCAAACGGTGCCGTAACGTTTCTCCTTCGATGTACGGCATCACATAAAACAGCCGTCCACCCACCTCGCCACTGTCAAACAACGGCAGCAGGTTGGGATGTTGCAGATTTGCCGTGACCTTGATCTCGCTCAGAAACCGTTCGACGCCAAGTACCGCGCCGAGTTCCGGGTCGAGCACTTTGATCGCCACCGCCCTCTCGTGTTTGCTGTCGCGCGCCAGGTACACGGTGGCCATGCCGCCGCGGCCGAGTTCGCGCTCAATCGTGTACCGGCCGGCAAGGAGTGATCCAAACCGGGTGCTGAAGTTGTCCACGGAATTCAGAGAGAGGAGTGTCCTGAGACTTACACAGCGACTGACCACGCAAAACGGCTGTAGTCATGGGTCAAATATGTTGCCTGCCTCAGCTGCATGCCAGCAGAATGCCCCTCACGCCGCGCGGGCTGCCGTGCTCACTTCGTCCAGATCACAATCGCGCCACAGCCAAACATTCCCACTGTATCAAAGCGCGTAAACTCCACCGGTACGGTGCCCGACGGGTACACCTCAATGGCCTGCACTTCTCCCTTGCGCGCAAACGCATTGAGATCTTCAGTACTCAATCCGCGCAGTTCGGCGCCGTCAATAAACACGTTCGGGGCGCACCGTCCACGCCCGAGTACCGGACGCATTCCCAGGCGGTCACGTCCGTCACTGCTGCGATTCAGACTGATGCCCGGCACCCCGGCCAGAATATCCGACATGAAGTCGGTCGGTCGCTGCAGGAAATCCTCGGGCGTTAAAAAGCGCCCCTGCAGTTGCGTGCGCCGTCGCTCG
>JAABRT010000052.1 GCA_011390805.1 Gemmatimonas sp.
GCTACTACGCCACGCGCGCGCAAGCGGCGGCACGACTGGCCGAACTCAAACGTCAGGGACACGATGGCTTTGTGGCGGAGCTGACGCCGTGAGTGGTGCGAGCACTCCGCTCATGCAGCAGTACCGCGATATCAAATCACGACATCAGGATGCGATTCTGTTTTTCCGGATGGGTGATTTTTACGAAATGTTTTATGACGACGCCGAAGTAGCGTCACGCGCGCTTGGTCTCACACTCACGTCGCGCAACAACGGTGGTGCTGCCGAAGTGCCGTTGGCCGGCGTGCCGGTGAAAGCTGCCGCCGACTATCTGCGCAAGCTTGTGCAGCAGGGCTTTCGCGTGGCGGTGTGCGAACAGGTCGAAGATCCCAAGCTCGCCAAAGGCATTGTACGTCGCGAAGTGGTGGAGACCATCACGCCGGGCGCGGCGTTTGCCGACGATCTGCTCGATGGCAATCGCGCCAACTACGTGGTAGCGGTGCACATTCCGCCGCAGGTGAGCGGGAAACATCCGACCGCTGCTGACGCCGTGCCAGTTGGCATTGCTGCTGCCGACCTGTCCACCGGTGAACTGCGCGTCACACGTGTGAATGCCGCCGACGCGCCGGCGCATCTGGCGCGACTCTCACCGCGTGAGCTGGTGCTCTCTCGTGGCGCGGAGCTGGGGCCGTACGGCGGTGTGCTCACACGATTGTTGAGTACGCTGGACGGGGTGCTGCGCACAGAGCGTGATGTGTGGGAGTTTGATGGCGGTCTGGCCCACGAAGAACTGCCGCGTCAGTTCAAGGTGGCCTCCCTTGAAGGCTTTGGTTTCGGACTTGATGATGCCGAGGCGGTAGGCGCACTCGGCGCGCTGGTGCGCTATCTGCGCGAGTTGCAGCCGGGCGGACTGCCCCATCTGGCGCGCCCCGTGATGGAGCATGCGGGTGGCACCATGCCGCTTGATGAAATGACGCGGCGCAATCTCGAACTGGTAGAGTCGCTGCGCGGCGGTACCGACGGCACGCTGTTGTCTGTGCTTGATGACACCACCACTCCCATGGGTGCACGACTGCTGCGGCAATGGCTGCTGGCTCCGTTGGTGGAGCGTGATGCGATTGAGCGTCGGCTGAACAGTGTTGATGCGTTTGTGCAAGCGCCGATGTCGCGCTCGTCATTGCGTGATGCGCTGGATGGTGTGCGCGATGTGGAGCGGTTGGCCAGCAAAGCGGCGGCCGGTCGTGCGTCGCCGCGTGAACTGCGCGCACTTGGTGATTCGCTCTCCCGTTTGCCCGCTGTGTTGAAAGTTGTAAGCGATGTGAACCACAGCTGTACGCACAGCAATCGCGACGCCGGGTTGTTGAGCGATGTGCTCAACGCGTGGGACGACTGTGCGGAGCTATGCGCAGAGTTGCAGCGACAGCTCGTGGAACGTCCGCCGTTGCAGCTGGGTGATGATCCGACCATTGCCCAAGGTGTGGACGAACAGCTCGATGAGCTGCGCGCGATTCGAGACGGTGGAAAGGATGCCATCGCGACGATTCAATCGCAGGAACGTGCGCGTACGGGTATTCAATCGCTCAAGGTTGGATACAATCGCGTGTTCGGCTACTACCTGGAAATCTCCAACGCCAACAAGGCGCTGGTGCCCGATGACTATCAGCGTCGCCAGACACTGACCGGCGCCGAACGCTACGTCACGCCTGCGCTCAAGGAGTACGAAGAGAAAGTACTGGGTGCAGCCGATCGCATTGAGCAGCGGGAGCGTGAGCTGTTTGAAGCGCTTCGTACGGTAGCAGGCGCTCAAATCGCGCGTTTGCAGACCATTGCGCGTCGCATAGCCACACTCGATGTGCTGGCGTCGCTGGCTGAAGTCGCGCAGCGCGAGCAGTACGTGCGTCCGCTGTTGCACGATCAGTTTGATTTGCAGATCACCGCCGGTCGGCATCCGGTGGTGGAGCGCATGATGGCGCGTGAGAAGTTTATTCCCAATGATCTGTCACTCACCGACAGCGCGCGTTTGATGATCCTTACCGGTCCCAACATGGCAGGTAAGAGCACCATCCTGCGGCAAATCGGACTCATTCAACTGCTCGCACAAATCGGTGCGTTTGTGCCGGCACGCGAAGCGCGTTTGCCTGTAGCAGATCGACTGTTCACACGCGTGGGTGCGAGCGACAATCTGGTGCGCGGACAGTCTACCTTCATGGTGGAAATGAGCGAGACCAGCGCCATTCTGCACACGGCCACCAGTCGCTCGCTTGTGCTGCTTGATGAAATCGGGCGTGGTACTGCCACGTATGACGGTGTATCGATTGCGTGGAGTGTGAGTGAGCATTTGCACAACACGATTGGCTGCAAAACGGTGTTTGCCACGCACTATCATGAGCTCACGCAGCTGGCCGAAGAGCTCGATGCGGTGTGCAACTTTACCGTCGCCGTGCGCGAAGTCGGCGAGCAGATATTGTTCTTGCATCGCCTGATTCCAGGTGGTGCCGATCGCTCGTACGGTATCGAAGTTGGACGACTGGCTGGATTGCCGGCGCCGGTGATTGGTCGCGCAAAAGAAGTGTTGGCGCTGCTTGAAGGCGATGGTGCGCAGCTGGCAGCGCGTCTCACCAGCGAGGGGCTTGAACAGTCGGGCGTACCGGGCCAGAGCAACGCGCGTGCTGGATCGAAAGCTGCGGTGCTCGCGACGGCACAAGCGCAGCCACTCACCGCTCAGGAACAGCTCGGATTTTTTGGCGAAACCGTGCGCGTGGAGGTGCGCCCCGATCCGGTTATGCAAGCGCTCGCGGCACGCATCGCGGCGCTGGATACCAACCGTCTCACGCCCATGGACGCCTTGCAGTTGCTGGCCGCGTTGCGTGATGAGGTGATCACGCACGGGCGCAATACGCCGTCGTGAGCAGCGGTCACGGCGAGGCGCGTCAGGTGGGTTGGAAGCCGACAAAGACCGACCTGGCGGCGGCGGTTTCGCTCACGGTTCCGGATGTGATCGCGACGGGTTTGCGCGTGCTGTTCTGCGGCATTAATCCGGGGCTCTACACCGCGGCCATCGGTCATCATTTCGGCCGACCGGGCAATCGGTTCTGGCCCGTGTTGCACGCCTCGGGATTCACACCGCGCCTGTTCAGCCCGTGGGATGAGCAGGAGCTGCTTCCACTGGGGCTAGGCATCACGAACGTGGTCGCCCGCACCACCGCCACCGCCGCGGAGCTCACGCCGGAGGAGCTGCGCGAGGGCGGCGCGATTTTGCACACCAAGGTGAATCATTTTGCCCCGCGAGTGCTGGCCGTGCTGGGCGTGGGCGCCTATCGTTCGGCATTCCGCGTACCCAAGGCGCAGATGGGACCGCAGCCGGAGTCGATTGGTAGTACGCAGGTGTGGGTGTTGCCCAACCCGTCGGGGTTGAACGCCAACTACCAGCGTGACGCGCTCACGGCGATGTTCGCCGAACTGCGTGAAACGGTGCAGGATCGCTGACTTTGCTCTTGAGGTTGTTGCCATGTCTTTTCATCCGCTCATGACTGCTGATAGCCGCAAGTCTGCCAACGATGCACGCAACGCTGTGTCCCACGCTGCGTCCAACGCTGCGTCAAACGCTGCGTGCAAGGCTTCGTGCAACGTCACATCGCCCTTAGCGCGCCGCGTGCTCTCCAGCGCTGCACTGGCCGTGCTGTGTGTGGCATGCAGCACCGACGCGCCGGCTGCCGACGACCGTGTGCGCGCCGACTCGCCACTGACCGTGGGCCGACGCACCCCGGTGTATCGCGTGGACGTGGTGCGGTCGTATCCGCATGACACGGCGGCTTTCACGCAAGGCTTGTTGTGGCATGAAGGGGAGATGTACGAGAGCACTGGTGAGGTGGGCAAATCCAATATCCGCCGGGTGGACTTGGCCACCGGTGAGGTGAAGCAGCGTCGCGATTTGCCGCCGCCGCACTTTGGCGAAGGCATTCAGATTCTGGGCGACAAGCTGTATCAGCTCACCTGGCAATCGGGTAAAGCATTTGTGTACGACAAGAACAGTTTTGCACCGCTGGGCGAGTTCGCGTACGAAAAGGAAGGCTGGGGCCTTACCACCGATGGCACACACCTGATCATGAGCGATGGCACGCCTCGCCTTCGCTTTATTGATCCTGAAACGTTCAAGGTGGTGCGTGAAGTGATGGTGAACGAGAACGGCTCATCCGTGAAGGATGTCAACGAACTCGAGATGGTGAACGGTGAGATCTGGGCCAACAAGTGGATGACCGATCGCATCATGCGCATTGATCCCACCACCGGTGCCGTGTTGGGATGGATTGATCTGGCGGGTTTGTTGCCGCAGAGTCAGCGCACGGGCAACGAAGATGTGCTCAACGGCATTGCCTACGACGCCGAAGGCGATCGCATCTTCGTGACCGGGAAAAGATGGCCACGGTTGTACCAGATCACATTGCGCGCTGCAAACTGATCAGTGATGCAGCGGTGAAATGTCGGAACCAACAACGCGTCCGACATTTCACCACTTCATCGGGCAGCGGTTAGCGATACCGCACGATGGCCAGCTGCACATCATTATCCGGCGCTTGTCCATTGAGCGTGACAGAAATGAGTGCACGTGACGCAGCCGGCACAGAGAAGCGCAGATAGCCGCTGCCACCACCGGCCAGCGTCACGCGACGTTCAACAAACGGTGGCAAGGTGCGAGTGGCCAGCGGGTATGAGCCCAGTGCCTGTCCTCCCAGCGTCAGCGCCGGAAGAATAGAACGGAAGTTCCACGCCGGCAGCTCGTAGACGGGGTCAAGATTCGCCGCCAGATCATCGGCGAAGATGGACACGGCCCAGTCGCGCAACCAGTCAGACAAGGCTCCATTGGGAACAGCGGCACGCAGGTTCTCGATGCCACTGCGTGGACTGTTGACCAGGCTGCGGTAAAACTCCGCCTCTGCCTCCTCGGTGGGCTGACGCCCCGCCGCATAGCGCAGGAAGTTCCAGGCCGCGCCGCGTGTGGAGAGCGAATCGTTGGGCGCGTAGGGCGATTGCGTTTCAGGTTCGCGCAGATAACCAATCCAGCGCGCAAAGTTCTGGGCGGCGTAGTTGGAGAACAACTGTGCGCCAGCCGAGTTGGGTGCGACCTGCTGCAGTCCCAGATTCTCACGCGAGCCGAAGTCGGCAATACTGAAGTACAGCAGTTCTTCGGCGGTGTGCGCCAACCCTTCATCGAGCCACGTCTCTTCGTTGACGGTGGCATTTGGAGTCACCAGCAGGCGCCGTCCAGAGTTGATGAGGTGCTGCAGCTCGTGCGCCACCGTGGTGCGGTTGAGTCGTGTGACGTCGGCCTTACTGCGCGAGTTGCCGTTGATCTGCCCCGATGGATCGGCCACCAGCAGGTACATCATTTCACGCTCATTGCTTTCAGCGCACGCCGGCAGATTGTTGCGCGCCGTCTTGGGATAGAGGTCGCGTGCGAAGAAGAATCCGCCAATCACAAAGCCCGCGTTTGGCGGTGTGAGTTGATTCACAGCGCTCGTATAAAACAGCGTAATGCGGTTGAGCTGCCCTACGTTGGTGGGTTCGCCGAAATACTTCGTGGCCAGAGGCCATGTGAGCGTATCAAAGGTGGCCGCGATGGCCTGGTATTCTGCGTCGGTGTAGCCACCGGTCGGGTTGCTGGTATCGGCCACAATCACGGCGCGTTCAGATACCGCGACCACGCGACCGTCACGCGGACGCGGTTGGCTGCACGCCGACAGGGCCTGCGCGTTGAGCGTTACGATGGACCCGACAGCAGGCGGCTGGATTTGCGCGGCCAGCACGCCACCAGCGCGTGGCTGGTTGTCACGCTCTCCACCGGCAAACCGCTCGCGCGCAGCACCGACAAACGGCGCGAGTTCACGCTTTTCACGCAGCCGTAACCGCTCTTCAAACCCTCCGTCGCGCGACCGCGTGTTTACGGCCGCAGCCAGCGGAGCGGTTGCTGCAATACCAAAGGCACTCGATTCATTGGCCTGCGGCGGCGTACCTGCGCCCAGCGCGAGAACATCAAGTCCTTTTGTGGCGCCATAGTTGGCGGCTGTGTTGATGAGTACCAGTGCGTACGATGCACCCGCAACCGTTGCACCGATGCACTGTTCCGCAGCGCGTGCGGCGGAAGTGAGCAGCACCACCTCACCAATCGCGGGCACGGTGAGGTCACGTGTGCCGCAAAACGAGGAGCCCACCGGTCCCACAGCGATGTTCACCGTATCGCTCAGCGAACCGCTCGGCCCACCGGTGGTGACCACAGCGCGACCGGTGCCCTGCGAGACTGCGGTCACAAGATTTCCGCTGAGTGCAATGACCGCGGGGTCGAGCGATGACCAGGTCAGCGCGAGCTGGTTTACCGTGTTGCCGAACTGATCACGCGCCGTGGCCTGCAGGCGCAGCGTGTCGCCAACTCCCAGTGAAAGCTGATTGGGGGACGCGACAACCTGCGCTGCCGGTCCCGGTCGAATGGTGGCCGTGAACGTTGCGGGTGCCACGCCCGGCACGTTTGCCGTGGCCACGGCCGTGCCAGCCTGCGTGCCCAGTGTCCACCGCGATTCAGCGCGACCGTCGCTGTTGGTTTGCACCGCTGTGGGATTTACCGATCCGCCGCCAGGTGACACGTTAAACGTGACCCGGGTATTGGGGAGCGGTCGGCCGTTTTCGTCGAGGATGGTGACGGCAATGCGCGTTGGCAGCGGCTGACCGGCCGAACCCTCCTGTGTGGCTCCGCTTTCGATGCGCACCGCGGCAGGATTGGGCGGCGGTCCGGCGACGGATTCCCCACCGCCGCACGCAGCCAGCGCGGCTCCCAGCAGGAGAGCAGAAAGCGCGCGATATGCCAACGCGTGGCGGACAAGCGAGGTCGAGTCGGGCATGGCCAGCAACCGAGGGAGGGAAAAATGACGGCGACAGGCGCCGGACACATCGGGTTGAACAGCAACATCCGTGGGGGCTGACGGCCGCACAAATGTGTCGTGCCGGACCCGCTGAGTACATTTCACCCTATGTCTGGTGGCTGTGTTCCTGAAGAGTATGAAATGTTGCACAGGGCTGCTTCGCAATGGCGTACGCAGCCCGGCATCCGGTTGCGCCATGCCGTCTGTGGTTTGGCGCTGTTCAGCACTGTCGGCTGTGCCGGTGAACGTGCGCAATCCATCCGGCAGGGCGCCGAGGCGCTCATTCCCAGTGCGTCGCCGGAGTCGGTGCCCACCATGCTCAATGAGACCACCCCCTTCAGCTATCCGTTGGCTGCGTGGGAACAGCGCATTCAGGGCAATGTGATGCTGCGGCTGCACGTCGATGCCAGCGGCCGACCCGTTCGTGACAGTACGACCGTGGCGCGGACCTCCGGTGTGCCCTCGCTCGACTCGGCGGCGGTTGCGGGTTCGGTCAAACTGCGCTTTCGTCCAGCCAGACGTGATGGAATCGCCACGGGGGTGAGCTTGCTCTTTCCCGTGCACTATCGTCATCCCGATGGACCACCATTTCCGGGTGACAGCCTGCGCTAGCGCGCCGGTGGCTGCCCGTCTACCTCGTTTGATTTTTCAGACGCCCATTCAAGGACTCCAGTCATGGCGACGCTTCAGACTCCCCACGCCTCTTCCGCCGGCAAAGACTCAGATAACGCGGGTAGCCGCGGCGCCGGCGGTCTAACGGAGCCGGTCATCCGTCACCGTCGTCCGTACGACACGGTGCTGGATACGATCGGCTGGACGCCGCTCATCCGGCTCTCGCGTGTCACGCGCGGCATGCGCACGCCGGTGTACGGAAAAGCGGATTTCTTCAATCCCGGCGGTTCGGTGAAGGACCGTATCGGCTTGCCGATGATTGAAGCGCTGGAGGCATCGGGGCATTTGAAGCCGGGCGGCACGATTATCGAGGCCACGAGCGGCAATACCGGGGTGGGGCTCGCACTGGCGGCGGCGATCAAGGGCTACAAGTGCATTTTTACCATGCCCGACAAGATGTCGCAGGAAAAGGTGCGGCTCATGAAGGCGTTTGGCGCCGAGGTGATTATCACGCCCACGGCCGTGCCTCCTGACCATCCACAGAACTATGTCCAGTGGGCCAAGCGACTGGTGCGCGAGACACCCGGCGCCGTGCTGGCGGGGCAGTTTGAAAATCCGGCCAACCCCGCGGCGCACGTGGCTACCACGGGTCCGGAGTTGTGGGAGCAGACGGAGGGGCGCATCACGCACTTTGTGGCGTCGGCCGGTACGGGTGGTACGGTGTCGGGCGTGGGTCGCTATCTCAAGTCGAAGAATCCCAACATCAAAATCATTGCCGCCGACCCGGCTGGCTCTGTTTTGGCCGAGCTATGGCGCACGCATGGAGAAGGCCATCCGTCCAGCGCGCCGTACAAGGTGGAGGGCGTGGGGCAGGATTGTGTGCCGCAAACGCTCGATATGAGCGTGGTGGACGAGTTCATCACCGTGGGTGACAAGGATGGATTTTCCATGGCGCGCCGTCTCACGCGCGAGGAAGGACTGTTTGTGGGCGGTTCGGCGGGCATGATCGCGCACGCGGCCCTCACCGTGGCGCGTCGGCTCGATGACCCGAACGCGTACGTGGTAACCTTTTTGTGCGACACGGGCGAGCGGTACTTAAGCAAGCTGTACAACGACGAATGGATGCAGGAAAACCAGATGCTCGACGCGCCGAGTACGGCGCTGTCGGCGGTGCTGGGGCACAAGTCGGGATCGGCGCCGGTGGTGGTGAGCGTGGGGCCGGGCATGAGTGTGCGACAGGCGCTGGGGCTCATGTCATTGCATGACGTGTCGCAGCTGCCGGTAATGGAAGGCAGTGTGTGCGTGGGCAGCATTGCCGAGAGTCAGCTGACAACGCGTTCGTTGTCAGATGCGAAGGTGCTCGATCAGGCGGTGGCCGATGTAATGGACGCGCCGTTTCCGGTAGTGGATGTAGACCAGCCGGTGGAGCAGGTGGCGAAGTTGTTGTCGAAGGCGAATCGTGCTGTGTTGGTGAAGAAGGAAGGTGTGGTGCAGGGGATCGTGACGCGGTTTGATGTGTTGGAGTTTTTGATGGGGAAGTAAGGGAGGAACACGGCCTGCTGTCCATCTGAACGACGGCAGCAGGCGCACCACCACAGAACTGACCAGCAAACTACGCTTTAGGTTCGGGCGGGCTCACCAGCACCGGCAACGACGCACCACGAATCACTTTGTCGGCAACGCTGCCGAGCACTGCACGTTGCAGATTGCTGCGCCCGTGGGTGGCGAGGGACATAAGGAATGCATTGTCTTTCTTGGCCACGGCCAGCAACGCGCGCGCCGGATCATCGTCAACCACAACACGATGAACAAAGGTACGATTCGGCCCCGCGTACTTGGCCGCGAGCGGCGCGAGATACTGCGTGCTGTGCAACTCCGTCACTTCGCGAATCCAGCTGGGCGGATTCACGTTGGCCGCCAAGCCCGGTTGTACCCGCGTGAGCAGCAACTCACATGGTGCATCGCCAATCAGGGCGATCGTGTCGCGCAGCGCCCGTTCTGAATGCTCGCTGCCGTCCAGCGCCACAAGCACGCGTGGGTAGAGCGGCTCGGCGTGACTGACCAGCGTCCACGGACGCGCGCTTCGAACCACGAGTACCGGAGTACGTGTTTGCCGGAGCAGTGCGTCGGTCACGCTGCCCAGCCACATGCGACTCAAGCCACTGCGACCGTGTGACGCCATCACAATCAGATCAGCCTGCGTCTCGTTTGCGACCGCAAGGATCTGGTCAAGAATCGGCCCCTCGCGAAAGTGCGTGGCCGTTTTGATATTGTGCTTGCTGCCCAGCCGACGCGCGATGCGCTCCAGTTGCGATCGAAGCTGCGTGCGCACCGTGTCCTTGCCACCTTCGGCGCTGTCCGGTGCGCCAATGGCATCGGGTGCCCGTGTGGCCACGGCGAGCGCCGTCATGAGAACCAGTGTGGCGTCGTTTTCCTGCGCAACCGGCACGGCCACTGTGAGCGCGCGTTCGGCAAACTTGGAGCCGTCCAGCGGGACGAGAATCGTCTGCATTATTCTTTCACCTTTGTACAAGAGGAGAACAGTTCGCGGCGTCGCTGTTTCAAGTATGGCGCAGTGTTGACCCGGCCGCGAGGCGCGCCGCCAAAACATCGCCGTGAGCGGCAGCGAACACGCGGTGGGTCGGAGCTGCCCAGTGCTACTCCACTGCTACTCCACTGCTACTGAAGATGATCGCGCAGAAACGAGGCGACGACGGCTTCAGCCACGGTGTTGTTTGCGACCGCCATCGTAATAGCGTACAGGGCACCGCTGGATACCTCGAGTTCGGTATCATTAAGGGCGAGAAACACCAACGCGCACGCCAGGCCCGTGCGTTTGTTGCCGTCGTTGAAGCCTTGCGCCCGAGCAAAGCCTGTGAGATAGCTGGCTGCGAGGTCAGCGAGATCGGCCGTTTTGTCGTAGTGCCATCGTTGCCGCGGTCGTGCGAGCGCGGACAAGACGACGTTCTGATCGAGTACGCCGTGAGATCCACCATAACGCTCAATCTGCTGCGAATGAATCGCCAACATCGTTGACTCAGCGAGCCACCGCGGTTCGGCAATCACACGTGCTCGCTGCTACTTCGCCAGATCGCGAAACACGGAGTCGTATTTCTGCATGATTTTCTCGTGCAGTTGCAGCGCTTCTTCCGTTTCTGGCGTGTGAGGTACTACGCGAAAACCGCCCATGCCGTCTTCGATCCACTCCAGCTCCTGCCCGGGTGTCACGGAGAGACGTCGCGCGACCTCGGCTGGAAGTGTCGTGACCACAGATGCACCCTGAGCCCGTGTTTTGCTGAGAAGAATCGGCATTAGAAATCCAAAGAGAGTCCGACGATGTCTGTTGTGGACTATATGTCACTTTAGTGTGACTGTCAATCGTTCACTTGGATCGCCACTCTGTTGCGGAAGGGTCCGCTACCCATACATGGTGTAATTGCTGCTCGTTCTCACCCGTGCCCCAGCCTAATGATCCGCTCGTCCTCCAGTCGCGTCGCTGTGCTAGTTCTGCTCGTCGCAGCTTTCGCCTGCCGCCCCGATTCCTCCGCTACGCGCGCCGCTGAGGACGCTGGCGCCACGGCCAACGACATCTCCCGCTGGCAGGCAACCGCCGAGCGTGTCACGATTACACGCGACGAGTGGGGCATTCCGCACGTGCGCGGTACCACCGACGCCGACGCGGTCTTTGGCGTGATGTACGCGCAGGCCGAAGACGATTTCACGCGCGTTGAGCAGAACTATCTCAACGCGATGGGACGCCTGGCCGAAGCAGACGGAGAAGCGGCGATTTATCAGGACCTGCGCATGAAGCTGTTTATCCACCCCGACAGCATGCGCGCGAAGTATGAGGCCAGTCCGGATTCGCTCAAGCTGTTGATGAACGCTTTTGCCGATGGACTCAACTTTTATCTACACACGCATCCGGAAACCAAGCCGCGTGTGATTACGCGCTTTGAACCGTGGATGGCGTTGAGTTTCAGTGAAGGCAGTATTGGCGGTGACATTGAATCGATTTCGCTGCGGGATTTGCGTGCGTTCTACGAACCGCGCAACAACCCGCCAGCAGGTAGCGCATCAGCCAACGGCGCGGCCGCCAGCAGCGCGATGCGTGAGGCGGCGTCGCACGAAGCCGCCATGCGTTTGGCCGCACTCGAACCGGTGCCCACGCCGCGCGCCATTGAACCGGGCGGATCCAACGGGTTTGCCATATCCCCGTCACGCAGTGCGTCGGGCCACGCACTGCTGCTCATCAATCCGCACACGTCGTTTTTCTTTCGCGCCGAAGCGCAGATGACCAGCGACGAAGGACTCAACGCCTACGGCGCTATGACATGGGGTCAGTTCTTCATCTACCAGGGGTTCAACGAGCGCACGGGTTGGATGCACACCTCCACCGGTGCCGATGCAATCGATGAATACGCAGAAACGGTGACCGAATCACCAGACGGCATCACCTATGCGTACGATGGCGAGCAGCGTCCGGTGCTGTCGCAGCAAATCACGGTGCCGTTCAAGAGCGACACCGGTATGGCATCGCGCACATTCACCGTGTACCGCACACATCACGGCCCGATCATTCGTGAAGCCGATGGCAAATGGATTGCCATCAAGCTCATGGAAGAACCGGTAAAGGCGCTCACGCAGTCGTACTGGCGCACCAAGCAGCGCGACTTCGCCGGCTTCAAGCAGACGATGTCGCTCAACAGTAACTCATCAAACAACACCGTGTACGCCGATGCCGACGGCAGCATCGCATACTTCCACTCCAACTTCATTCCGCGACGCGACGCACGCTTTGACTGGGAACGTCCGGTAGACGGCAGCGATCCGGCAACGGAATGGAAGGGGCTGCACACGGTAGACGACAGTCCGCTCATCAAGGATCCGTCAACCGGTTGGCTGCAGAATACCAACAACTGGCCGTATTCAGTGATTGGTAAAGACAGCCCTAAGCCGGCTGACTATCCCAAGTACATGGACTACTTCGGTGAAAATCCGCGCGGCATTCACGCCATTCGCGTGCTTGAGAACCGCACCAACATGACGCTCGACTCACTCATTGCAGCGGCCTACGACAATCAGCTCACTGCGTTTGAGACATTGCTGCCGGTGTTGTTCCGCGACTACGACGCACTGCCGGCATCCAGCCCGCTCAAAGACAAACTCGCTGAACAGATTGCGGCGCTGCGTGCATGGGACCATCGCTATTCGCTGGAGAGTACCGAGACATCGCTGGCCGTGTACTTTGGCGAAAACCTGTGGCGTGCAGTGAGTGCAGACGCCGGTCGTGCGCGTGTCAACACCTACGTGTACATGGAGCAGCGCGCGACACCGGCGCAGCGACTCGAAGCACTCAGTGCGGCGAGCGACACACTGGCCGCACACTTTGGCTCGTGGAAAACGGCGTGGGGCGACATCAATCGTTTTCAGCGCATCACGGGCGACATTGTGCAGCCGTTTAATGACAACGCACCCAGCGTAGCGGTGCCCTTTGCGTCATCACGGTGGGGTTCACTGGCGGCCTTTGGTGCGGCCACGTTCAACGGTACGAAAAAGCTGTATGGCACGCGTGGCAACAGCTTTGTAGCCGTGGTGGAGTTCGGTCCGCGAGTGCGCGCGAAAGCGATTGTGGCCGGCGGACAGAATGGCGATCCAGCATCACCGCATTTCATGGATCAGGCCGAACGCTACGCGCGTGGTGAGTTCCGTGATGTGCACTTCTATCCGGAAGATGTCAGTGCCAACGCAAAGCGCACATACAAGCCGGGCGAAGTCCGTTGAATCCTGCCGCGATCTCCATCGTAGGTAAACGCACTACCACCCACATCCGGAGCTCTGCATGATTCTCACCACCACACCGTCAGTCGAAGGTCGCACCATTACCAAGTACTGCGGTATCGTAAACGGCGAAACGATTCTCGGCGCCAACATCTTCAAGGATCTCTTTGCCGGCATCCGCGATATGGTAGGCGGACGCTCAGGCACGTACGAGAAGGAGCTGCAGCGCGCCCGCGAGATGGCCATGGAAGAAATGCAGCAGCGTGCGGCCGATGTGGGAGCGAACGCCATCGTTGGCATCGACATTGACTACGAAGTGCTCGGTGAAACCAACGGCATGCTCATGGTTGCCGCGAGCGGTACGGCGGTCGTGCTGCGCTAAGCTTGGGTCCCAACAGCCGCGAGTTCGAAACGCGATAGGCTCGCGGCGTTCATCAAACGGTGACATTCCCGTCACACGGCGCACAGATCTTGCGGCATGATCTCATGTGTGCGCCACGTGGCAGGCGGCCGGGCTGTAATGTGCCTTGTTGCGTGGCTGACAGTTACAGCCGCGCTACCGTCGGTGGCCGCCTCGCAGATGCTTGCGCCGAGTGAGGCCGTCAACGCGCGCATTGCGGTAGCTGCCAATCAAAGGCTGGCTACATGGTTCACCCCACCGGACCCTGGCACATCGCCCGGAGAGACGGTGGTATTGCTGCCGGGCGTGCTCGGCTCGTCGTTTTCCATGCGCCACCTCACCGCGGCGCTCACTGCGGCCGGCCATCCGGTGCTGGTCATTGATCCGCTCGGCATGGGCGCTTCTGATCGACCGCCCGATGCTGACTATTCGCTACAGTCACAAGCCCTCCGTGTGCTGGCGGTGCTTGATTCACTGAAGCTTTCGCGCGTACGCATCGCAGCGCACGGGACCAGTGCGACGATTGCATTGCACGCCGCAGCCCAAGCGCCCGATCGGTTCATGCATGTCGTGTCGATTGCCGGCGGACCTGTGTCATCGCAGAAAACAGATGGCGTGCAGGCAGCGCTCCGCATTGCACGGCTTCTTGATACGCCGGTAGGGCGACATCTGGCACGGCGGAAGTTTGCAGCGCAGTTTCGCCAGCGCAGCGCATCGCATGACTGGCTGACGGACCGCGTACTGTCGGAATATCTCGCGCCGCTGAGCACAGATTTACGCGGTACGCTGCGTGGCTTGCAGCGGATGGGCGACGCTGCAGATACGGTGCATCTCGCTTCAATGCTGGAGTCCGTGCAGGCACCTGTCACCCTGCTTACCGGCGCCGTTTCAACACCGGGGTTGCCGACTTCTGAACAGCAACTGCTGCTCCGAAACCACGTGCAAACGCTGCGCGTACTGGTCGTGCACGGTGCGGGATCCATGCTGCACGAAGAGAAGCCTGGCGAGGTGGTGCGCGCGATCACCTGCTGCTTGCGTCGCTGATCTGCAGCGGTAGTTTCGCAGGCCGTGCCATTTGCCTGCTCGACACAGCGGTCGGCTGGTGACGTAACAACCACTTATCGGAGTAAGTCTGTATGCACTCCCCAGTGCTTCGGTTTGCGCGGTCTGCCACATCATTGTGTGGTTTTGCAGCGGTTGCAGTTACGATTGCGGCTTGCGCGGGTGATTCCGGCTCGGGTAGCGACACGGCATCAGCAGACGCATCTGCCGATCTCTCGCCGGTAGACCCGCAGATCATCGATGTGACGGCGGGTGACTATTTCTACACGCTTGCCGATACCATATCGTCGGGAGCGACCACGTTCCGACTGGCCACCACCGGGCAGGAGATGCATCACGTGCAGCTGGTGCGTCTGGATGACGGGCACACGCTGGAGGAGATGCTCAGCGCCCCGATGGATGGCCCCCCCCCAGCTTGGGTGCAGTTCGTTGGTGGTCCCAATGCGCCCGTGCCGAACTCGGGGCAGGCACTGGTCACCGTGAATCTTGCACCGGGCAACTATGGACTGCTGTGCATGATTCCATCACCAGATGGGATGCCGCACGTGGCCAAAGGCATGAGCAAAACGCTCGTCGTCACCCCGGCCACTACTGTAGCTGCGCTGCCTGCCGTGACAATGCGCATGACACTCACCGACTACGACTTTGTCATGGACACGCCGCTGAAATCGGGCGCACAGATTATCGAGGTGCAGAACGCAGCCGAGCAACCGCACGAAGTGTTGATTGCCCGTCTCGCGCCGGGTGCGACGGCTGAACAGTTGCTGCAGTGGATTGAGAAGCCCGAGGGTCCTCCACCGGGTGAACCAATGGGCGGAACCGTTGGACTGAGCAGTGGCATCACCAACTACGTGCACACCGATCTTTCCCCCGGTGAGTATGCACTGCTCTGTTTTCTTCCCGACGCGAAAGACGGCCGCCCGCACTTTGCTCACGGCATGATGAAGCAGATTACCGTGATGTAACCGCGCAGGCTGCGCAGGCAGCGAGTCAGTCGCATCACGGTAAACACCGTTTGCTTACGGCTGAATCTCTGCCTGCGTGGCTGTGGTACCGGTCGGCGATGCGTTTTTCACATGCACATCAAACCACGCGAACCAGCGGGCCCACATGTCGAGGTCACTCTGATACGTGGCCACGCTGTGGTCTTCATACGGATACATGTACAGCGCCGCCTCTTTGCCGAGACCATGTAGCGCCTGATACATGCGCACCGAGCTCAGCGGTGCCGTACCGGAGTTCTGATCTTCGGTGGCGTGATACATGAGCAGCGCACCGGCGAGTTTGTCGGCGCGAAAGAATGGCGACATGTCGAGATAGGTGGCCTGCGCCTGAAAGAAGTTGCGGCGCTCACTCTGGAATCCAAACGGTGTGAGACTGCGGTTGTACATGCCGTCGCCCGCGATTCCCGCTTTGAAGTAGGGCGTGAGCGTCATGGCGTTAACCGTGCTGAACGCACCGTAACTGTGTCCGCCCAGCCCCATCTTGTGCCGGTCCACGAAGCCTGAATCGACAACGGCATCGAGCACCGCGTCGAGATTCTCACGCAGGTCACGGGTGTAGTTGTCATTCATGCGACCGGCATCGCCAAAAATCGGAATGTCGGGCTGAATGAAGGCGTAGCCCTGTGTCACCCACAGCGATGTGGCGGTTGCCGGACGTGCCGCGGGTACCGTGGGAAACCGCTGGATGTTGGTGCTGAAACGCGAGCGCTCGTAGTCCTCCACCGACGAATACTCACGTGGATAGAACCAGATGATTCCCGGCAAGACCTGACCGGGTTTCCAGCCGCGTGGGAGGGTTACTTCCACCCAGAACTTTTCTCCGTCACGCGGTCGCACCACCTGAAAGCGCTTGAACACCGCACCGGTGACCTCGGGTGCCACATCAATGTTGTTCGTGAGCTTGGTGCTGGTGCCCGCGGCGACGTCGCGCAAATACGCGTCGGGGATGGTGGACCGCGTTTCGTGAGTGTAGATGAACTGCGAAAAATCCTTATCGAGCATCGCGACGAACTCATCGTACGCATCGGCCTCGCTTTCGAACACACGCGTGCGCGCGCCGGAGCTGAGCTCAATGCGGTCAACCCACGGTTGCGGTGCCTGCTCGTTCCAGCGCTCGCCGGGCGTGCGTGTACCCGCGAGATAGGCAAACTTCTGATGGCTGCTCAGCACAACACGGGTCTCACCGTTTTGACCCGATGTGGTAAGCAGCCGACCCGGATCGGATGTATCGCGTGCCGCGGAGCCGCGACCGCCACCGCCACCGCCGGTGGACAATGACACCCCGCTCGGCAGTCGGTACCGTTGCGCTGGATTGTCAACGCGCACGGCGATCACTGCACTGCTGTCGTTTACAAACATGGTTGAGCCGTCATCACTGTATGTGATGCCGGAAAGCTGCGGTGATCCGAGGTAAAGCGTCGCGGTATCGCTTGCACCGAAGGGGGCTCGCCACGCCACATAGCGAACGCCGGTGGTGCCGCGTCCGCCGTTGGTGCCATTGCTGATCACATTCTGCAGATAGACGAGTCCCGGACCCAACGGATTCCACGCGATGTTGCGCTTGCTGCTGTCCCGCGCCGCGGCATTGCCGGAACCGGCGGCGAATCCGCCGTTCCGTGCGTTGCCTTCGCGCAGTGGAGAGCTGTCGAGTGTTGCCAGGGCACGTCCCGAGAGATCCCAGAGTTCTTCCACCGACCCGAACGCGCGTACCGGAACAACGTACGAATAGGGTTTGGTCACACGCGTCACACGCACGTGTGCGGCGTCAGCAGACACGCTGGCGTCGCGAATCATCTGTGGCGTGCCGACAAAGCGTTCGCCGCGTGAGGCGACATCAAGCAGTGCCAGCTGACCGGTTGCATAGTATTCCAGCAGCGCGATTTCATGCGGCCCCTGCAGCAGGCTGAAGTGCACCGGCTGCGGCACAGCCCGTGATTCGGTCAGTCGTACTTGTGGTCCGTTTTCGATGCCGTTGTTTCCCAGCACCGGAACGGCTCTGCGCGAAGGTGGCACCACGACGGCCAGCAGCTGCCGTCCGTTGGCAGTCCATGACAGCGTGGTGACAAGTGAGGCCAGCAGCGGCGAACGTCCCACGCGGCGGCTGCGTCCGTTGCTCACATCAGCGACGTAGGCGTACGATGCATCGTCAAAGTTGGCAATGAACGCGACCTGGGTGCCAAGCGGCGACCACACCGGCGACGACAGGCTGCGCGCGCCGCGTGGTGCCTCGAGCGCGCGGGAGGCGCCGGTGCGCGGGTTCACCAGGGTCAATCCACGCGTCGTACTGGTGGTGAGCGAGCGCGCGCGATTAGCCTGCGTGTCTACCTGCACACCGCCTAACCAGAGGTGGGGCTTCCCGTAGTCGGCAATGTCACCGCGATCAGGTCCGGTGGTGCGCAAAAACCACTGCCGGTCCGGACTGGCGTTGGAGAAGGAGATGTCGACGCGCGGTGCAAGAATAATGCGCTCCACATCGGCCGGTGGTCGCACAAAGGTTTCCGTGCGCAGGATAGCGTCAGGGTTCCACGGTTCAGGTCGCTGCACCGTTGTCGCACTGTTGCTCTGCGCGTATGCCGAAGGGACGGCGGCGCAGAGCAGCGCAGCAGCGAAAGCAGAGAAGGCAACAAACGGGGGCTTCGAACAACGCATGCGGGCTCCTGCGGAAGCTGGATTGTGACGTACGACGGCGCGTCGGACTGCGGTGCAGCACAGATTGCCAAATTACTCGTGGTTCCGATACACGCTTGTTGCGCGTCAATCAGGGTGACGGCGGATCACCTGGGCAGGTTTGTCGGTAGCATCAAGGGGACACATCTTTTTTCATACATAGTCACGCTGAATGATTTCCGGGACCGGAGTACTGCTGGCATTTGTCGTATTTGTTCTCCTCGGGGTGGCCGCGGCCATCGTGTGGTGGATAAATCGCACGCCTTCGGCGTACCGACGGTCTACAGAAACTGAACTGCCGCTGTTTTCGGTCAGTCTGACCGAATCGAGATACTCACCGGTTAAGCCGCAGCCGGCGATTCCAGCCGAGCCGTCCTCCAACGGAAGGAAGGCCGCCCCGGTCGCAGCGCGAAAGCCGACCACCGAGAAAGCCGTCAGTGCTGATCGCTCCGCCACCGAGCGCGTGTCCAATCTGGCCACGCCAGTGAGTGCCGCCACACCGGCCGCTATGTCGTCTTCAGCGAGCTCGGCCACTCCAGCCGCTGCTACCGGCACGCAGGGCTCATCGGCGTCTTCCGCACCGCCGTCCACGCGCACTCCATCGGGGCAGCGCTCGAGTACTCCGTCCGGTTCGTCGTCTGGTTCGGTGGGTGGTGCGCCCTCCGCGGCGAGTGCCGCTGCGCCGGCGCCGTCGAGACCGATCAACACCACGACCCCGTCGGTGCTCGATACCTCAAAAGACCTCGCGGTGTTTGAAGACGGTGTACCGGGCACACAGGTTGAGGGGCACCTGCTGCGCTTCGCGGTGCCGCAGGAAGGCACGCTGCAGTTTCTCCCCGGACGGCTGGAAATCCTCAACGGGCTCGACGCCGGGCGCGAAGTGCGCTTTGTGCGGGCCCCCGGTCCCGATGGTCTGCAGGTCACCTTCGGGCGCGCCGAAGGACCGGCGTATCGCCACGTCCAGCTGCGTGAGGGCACCGTCAGCCGCTCTCACGCGCGCATGGCGCTGCGCGACGGCGCGTGGCATCTCACCAACCTGTCGTCCACCAACCCCGTGGTACATAACGAGCACATCCTTGCGCCGGATGAAGAGCGGCAGCTGGCGGATGGTGACCGAGTGGAGATGGGCGAAGTAGTTTTCGGTTTCCGCAGTCGGTAACGTTTGTGCGCGTGGTGGCGCCGGTGCCCGGGGTTAGGTCGGATGACGGATGTTTGGGATGAAAGCGAGGTCGGTGATCTCGAAGACGAATACGAGCTTTTGGGCGAACTCGGGCGTGGTGCGAGTGCGGTAGTTTTCCGCGCGCGCGATCGTTCGCTCGGTCGTCTTGTTGCTATCAAAGTTGTACGTCCGCACTCCATCGCATCGGCCGACGACGCCATGCTGCGACTGGCCCGCGAAGCACGCACCGTTGCCAAGCTGCAGCATCCGAACATTGTCACCGTGCACGCTGTGCGCAGACTGCGCACCGGTGGACTCGCGCTCATCATGCAGCTTGTTCCCGGACGCACACTCAAAGCCGCTATTACCGAACATGGTCCCTTTGCACCGGAGCAGGCGGAACGTGTGTTGCACGATGTGGCGGAAGCACTCGCGTACGCGCATGCACACGGTGTTGTGCACCGCGATGTCAAACCCGAAAACATCTTTCTTGATGAGAACAGCGGTCGCGCACTGCTGAGTGACTTCGGTATCGCACACAGCGCTGATCATGAATCGCGCCTGACCATGACAGGCGCAGCAATCGGCACGCCGGCCTACATGGCACCCGAACAGATCGATGGTGCGCCGGCAGACGCGCGCTCGGACATTTACAGTCTCGGACTGGTGGCGTGGGAAATGCTCACCGGCAGACGCCCGTGGGACGGCGAGTCGCTGTACAACGTGATTTCCAAACAGAAGCAGGAAGAGCTCCCCGCGATTGATGCGTTGCGTCCGGGCGTCGTACCGCAGCGGTTGCAATACATCGTAGAGCGCATGATGCAGAAGCGTCCGGCAGCGCGCTGGGCGGGTGCCGATGGACTGCTGGCGAATCTCGATCATTGGGTGGTGCCGTCCGATTGGCGACAGTGGGAAGCTGCGCACAAGCGCCGCCGCGACGCCGCGCGCGCGGCGCGCGCCGAAGCACGGGAAAAGGCTGCCAGTGAGCGTTCGCCGTCGGATATGGCCACGGTACAGTTTCGCCGGCCCGCAGGTGGCGCGGCGTTGGCAGCAGGTGGTGCCGACAACGTGCAGGTCATCACGCGCGGCACACAGGCGACGCCACCCACCGCCGTGGCAGTGGATGATGACAAGCCATCGTGGGCCAACGAAACACCGGACGCACCCAATCGCGCCCGGCGCATGATGGCAATCGCGGCACTGGCTGTGATTGCCCTGGGCAGTTCCGCGGCGTGGTACGCCGACGCGACGGGACGTATTGATGTGAGCGCGTTCTTTGGCGGCTCTGCACAAAGTCGCGCCAGTGAGTTGGTCAACGGCGACACGGCCAACGTGACGTCGATCGTGGCGCAGCGTGGCACAGATGGTCCCGCGCTCGATTCGCAGGATGGCGTACTCGCGGACTCGTCAGACCAGCGCGACAGTAGCGTTGGGATTCGTGACAGCGTGGCCACGGCAGCATTTATTGACTCCGCCGTGAATGCGCGCATTGCGCTCACCGGTGATCGCAATGCGTCGACGTCGGTAACCGTGGTGGGTGAACAGGCAGCACCGCGCGCAGCCCGACGTGGGGCGGCCACTGCTCCACCGTTGGCAGAATCCAACGCGGCGCGTGCAGCGGCGGCCGGTGAAGCAAGTGGTCCGAGCATTCGCGCGACAGATGACCCTGGGATTGTCGCGGCCGGAGGGCGACACAGCTGTGTGCTGGAAAACGGCCGGGCGCTGTGCTGGGGAGCCAACGACAACGGGCAGCTTGGTGACGGTGCGGTAGAATCGCGCGAAGTACCGGCCGCCGTCGTGGGCGATATTTCCTTTACGCAGATTTCCGCAGGGCTGGCGCATACCTGTGGTGTGACCAGCAGCGGTGAAGCGTACTGCTGGGGAGCAGACGACCGCGGGCAGTTGGGCGATGCCACCACAACTTCTCGCAGTGCCCCCGTGCGCGTGAATACGAATCTGAACTTTCGCTATGTGCGCACGGGCTACAAGCACACCTGTGGACTGACCACCAGTGGAGCAGTGGCCTGCTGGGGCGCGAACAACATGGGTCAGCTCGGCGATGGATCGTCGTCGCTGCGCACGTCGCCGGTTCGCGTGGCGGCTGAGCGGCGTTTTGTTTCGGTGAGCACCGGATGGAATCATACGTGCGCCATTGCAACCGATGGTGAGCTGTGGTGCTGGGGTGCCAACGCAGACGGACAAGTGGGCGATGGCAGTCAGCAGAATCGCAACACGCCGCAACGGGTAAACACTGACGTACGATTCACCAGTGTGTCTGCCGGCGGCGGCCACAGCTGTGCCGTGAGCGAAGCAAACGCGGTACTGTGTTGGGGTCGGAACGCGTTTGGTCAGCTTGGTATTGGTAGCACTGCGCCGCAGTCTACACCTACACCCATCGCATCAACATCACGCTTCACCTCGGTAAGTCTGGGTGGCGTGCACAGCTGCGCGCGCACCAGCAGCGGACAGGCGTGGTGCTGGGGACGTAACCCGTACGGCCAGCTCGGGGACGGAACCACGACTGACCGAAACGTGCCCACGCGGGTAGTGGGCACTACATCCTTCGCAACAATCAGCGCGACCGGCGCGCACACGTGCGGGACTTCTAACGATGGTGCGGTGTCGTGTTGGGGTTTCAACGTGCAAGGACAATTAGGTGACGGCACGCGCAATCATCTCTCCCGTCCCACGCGCGTCGCGCTGCCATCCCGGTAACGTGACCAGCCGTTGGCAACGTGCCGTGCGGAGTCAGTGGCTCCGCCAGTGCACGCTTGGTGTGTGGTTGGTCCTGCTCAGCTCGGCGTGCGCACGGCTCAGCGACATTTCGGGCCCCACACCGATCGGTGGCGTCGTGAACAGCGTGGCGATCACCACACCCGATGTCACGCTCAACGTTGGCAGTACAGCGACGCTGCAGGTATCAGCGCGTGATGCCGATGGACAGGAGATCCGCGATCGCACGGTGACATGGTCGTCGAGTGACGCAAACATCGTTGATGTTTCGCCAAGTGGTGTATTGACGGCGTTATCCACGGGTGTGGCGCAGATTTCGGCGTCTATCGCCGGTCGCAGTGCAACCGCACAGGTCACGGTGGTGCAGCGGCCGGTAAGCAGTATCGAAGTCGGTCCGCTGGCCCCGCGCATTCTTGTGGGCGGATTTATTCAGCTCGTGGCACTGCCGCGTGATGATACCGGCGCAGAGCTGCAAAACCGTCCGGTCTTCTGGTCGAGCAGTGATGCGACGATCGCCAACGTTGATGCCGCCGGATTTGTTACCGGCGTGTCGCCGGGCGCGGCAACGATTACCGCGACAAGTGAATCACGCGAAGCCGCAATCGGCGTGGTCGTGAGCGCCGTACCGGTGGTGTCGGTAGTTGTCTCGCCACGCACCGATACGATCGTGGTTGGCCAGAGTACGCAGCTCAGCGCGATCGGTCGCGACTCGCTTACGGTGCCGCTGGCTGATCGCGGCGTCTCGTGGACGTCGTCGGCCTCGAACGTGGCAACCGTGTCCGCCTCGGGTTTGGTGATTGGTGTGGCACCGGGTACGGTGCGGGTAGACGCCGCAATAGAAGGTGTGACGGGATCGGCCACGATTGTCGTGCAGCCAAGACCCATTGGTGCGGTGGTGATATCACCGGGACAGTCGACGCTGACGGTGGGAGAGACCACGCAGTTGTCGGCGCAAATCACCGATGCGAATGGCAATCTGCTCACCGGTCGTCGGGTAACGTACGTGAGTGCGAACCCGGTGATCGCGCAGGTGAATGCTGAAGGAACGCTGCAGGGCGTCAGTCCGGGCGTTACTACCATCCGCGCTTCGAGTGAAGGTCGCGTTGGCGAAATGCGCGTCACGGTGTTGCCCACGCCTGTGGCCTCGGTGCGCATCACGCCGGCGGTCTCCACCCTGTCGGTTGGGGGCACGGTGTCCCTGGCTGCGGTTGCACTCGATGCAGCCGGCAACGTGTTGCCCGAACGTCCGGTGATCTGGAGCAGCGGCGCACCAACAGTGCTGTCGGTGAATAGCACCGGTCGCGTGGTTGCCCTGTCACCCGGTACCGGTTTGGTGTTTGCAACCATTGACGGGCGTTTGGCTTCTGCCCGAGTGACGGTACCGGCAACAGATGTGGGCTCTGTGCAGCTCACGCCCAGCATTGCCACCATCATTGTCGGTACATCGGCCGATTTTGTGGCCGTGGCCCGCGATGCCGACAACAATCCGCTCGACCGGCCCATCACGTGGACGAGCAGCAATACAGCGGTGGCAGTGGTCTCAAGTGCGGGACGGGTACGAGCGTTAAGTCTGGGTATTGCCACCATAACCGCTTCAGCCGACGGCGCCACGGCCAGCGCAGTGATCACCGTGGCGCCGACACCGGTTGCCAGCGTCACCGTTGGCGTTGTGTCGGCGGCGCTCGTGGTGGGTCAAACCACACAGGCGACTGTTACACTGCGCGACGCGGACAACAATGTGCTTACCGGTCGCACGGTTTCGTGGGGCAGCAGTGATGCGTCGGTCGCAACCGTGTCGGGTACCGGTCTGGTGACGGCGGTGGGTGGCGGTGTCGCCACCATTACCGCGTCAAGCGGACCGGCGTCGGGGAGCGTGACCATAAACGTGTCGCAGCAAGCCGGCTCTCTTGAAGTGCAACGTCAGCCCGCGGGCGCCGTCAGCGGCTCCGCGTTCGCAACGCAGCCGGTGGTGCGCATTCTCGATGTGCAGGGCAATGTGGTGACGACCGGGCCCGGGGCATCGACCGTTGTCACTGCGACGCGCGCGTCGGGCATTGCGACGCTCAGCGGCACGGTGAGTGCAACGGCTGTGAACGGTGTTGCGACCTTCACCGATCTCGGCTTCAGCGGACTGGGTGTCGGGGCGCACACGATACGCTTCACCTCCGCCAACCCCGCGTTGACTACTGTGTCAGCGGCGCTCAACGTGGCGGCAGGACCGGCAGCGACACTGTCGGCCAGCTCCAGTGTGAGCCAGAGTGCACGCGTCGCCAGCGCGGTGAGTGAAAGCCCGTCTGTTCGAGTGACCGACGCGGGTGGTAACGCCGTGAGCGGTGTGAACGTGACGTTCAGTGTGACGGCTGGGGGGGGGACGATCAGCCCGGCGTCGCCCGCTACCGTGACAACCGCCGG
>JAABRT010000053.1:0-24305 GCA_011390805.1 Gemmatimonas sp.
GGGTTGCCGCAGGCGGGGGTTCCGCAGGCCGGGGTACCGCAGGCCGGGTTGCCGCCATCGGGATTACCCGGGTGACGGTGGCCTTCGTGGCCGGCGCCACCGGATATGTGGGCCGGTCTGTGGTGGCTGAGTTACGGCAACGCGGCGTAGACACGGTGGCCCATGTGCGCCCGGATTCTTCGCGTCTGGAGCACTGGCGGCAGCGATTCAGTGAGCAGGGAGCGGTCGTAGACAGCACCCCCTGGGAGTTGGCGGCAATGCGTGCCCGAATGGCGCAACTCAATGTCAGTCTTGTGTTTGCGCTGCTGGGTACAACGCGGGCCCGGGCCCGTGAGGCAGCGCAGTCGGGGGCGGCTGCGGCCGACTATGAGGCGGTAGACTATGGCCTGTCGTCGATGCTGCTCCAGGCCGCCGCCGGTTTGCCCACCCGAGCGCGATTTGTGTATTTATCGTCCGCCGGCGTGCGGGATGACACTGAAAACGCGTACCTGGCCGCCCGCTCCCGCGTGGAGCGCGAACTTCGCGGGTCCGGTCTGCATTACGTCATCGCAAGGCCAGCCTTCATCACTGGTGCCGATCGGGAAGAGGATCGACCGGTCGAGCGCTGGTCGGCCCGGGTGGGAGACTTTGCACTGGGCGTGCTGGCGTTGGGCGGGGCGACCTCGCTGCAGGCGCGGTGGGCCTCAATTACCGGCGCTGAGCTGGCACGCGGGTTGGTTCGGCTGGCTCTCGATCCCGCAGTCGCGGACCGTATCGTGTACAGCGATGCGCTGCGCGACTGACACGGAGCGGACCCCGGTCCGGGATCAGTAGTTGCCACGGGTTTACGCTGTGGCGGGCAGCGCGTAGCTTCGCTGCACATCATCAGGGCGGTCACTCACTCATTGCACTTGTCGTTATGCGTATAGGGGTTCCCAGGGAAACAGAAGAGCACGAGCGTCGTGTAGCCCTCGTGCCTGACAGCATTGCCAAGCTTGTGAAAGCAGGGCATGAGGTACTGGTTGAGCGCGGTGCGGGCAGCGCGGCCTATTTTCCCGATGAGCAGTATGAGAAGGCCGGGGCCACGCTGGTGGATGGATTCGCCGGTGCAGTGACCGGCGTGGATATCGTGGCCAAGGTGCAGCGCCCGTCCAGTGCCGAAGCGGCCTCCATGCCTGAGGGCGTGGCCGTGGCGTGCATGCTGCAGCCGGCCACCTCCAAGGAGCTCGTGGAGCAACTCAACGGCCGACGCGTGAGCGTACTGGCCATGGAGCTGGTGCCGCGCATTACGCGCGCCCAGAGCATGGACGTGCTCTCGTCACAAGCCACCGTGTCGGGCTACAAGGCGGTGCTGATGGCGGCGGCGGCGTTGCCGCGCTTTCTGCCCTCGCTCACCACGGCCGCCGGCTCCATTCAGCCGGCCAAGGCGTTTGTCATTGGCGCGGGTGTAGCGGGACTGCAGGCGATCGCGACATCACGCCGGTTGGGCGCCCAGGTAAGTGCGTTTGACGTGCGAGCCGCGGCGCGTGAACAGGTGCAGTCGCTGGGTGCCAAGTTTGTCGCCACCGATCTGGTAAGTGTCGGTGCCGAAGACAAAGGCGGTTACGCCAAGGCGCAAAGTGATGACGAGCAGGAACGCACACTCGCGGCCATTGGCCGGCACATTGTTGATCAGGACCTCGTCATTACCACGGCGCAGATTCCCGGCCGCGCAGCGCCACGGCTCGTGACCGCTGCAATGGTGCGCAGCATGAAGCCCGGATCGGTGATCGTGGACCTGGCGGCCGAAACCGGCGGCAACTGCGAACTCACTGTGCTGGGCGAGACGGTTATGGAAGGCAGCGTGTCGATCATCGGTGCACGCAACCTGCCTTCGTCACAGCCGCTGCACGCCAGTCAGATGTACAGCCGGAACATGCTCACGCTGTTGCAACACCTCGAGAAAGAGGGCGCGCTGCACGTGGACCTCGATGATGAAATCACGGGCGCCATGACCGTTGCGCACGCTGGTGTTGTGCGGCGCTGATCGCTGCACACAACCGATTCCCCGGACCGTTGCCATGACTGCGACACAAATCATTCAACTCTACGTGTTCATCCTCGCCGGCTTTGTCGGCTTTCTGGTGATCACCAAAGTACCACCGCTGTTGCACACGCCACTGATGGCGGCCACCAATGCCATCAGCGGCATCTCGCTGGTGGGCAGCATCGTGCTGTCCGGTGGACAATATGGAAAAGTGTCCACGATTCTTGGCTTCATTGCTGTGATCTGTGCCATGACCAACGTGGTGGGTGGATTCATTATCACCGACCGCATGCTGAGCATGTTCAAGCGCGCTGACTCCAAGCCCAACGCTCCACAGGATACCACGGGCGGGGCCGCGTGAGTCTGCTTCTTTTAATCGCCGGTCTGCCAACGGCAGCGGCGGCGGCATATCTGCTCATGACCAGTCCCACCGGTGCGGCGCTCGACGCGATGGCCGGTCGCGAGTTGCTGGTGCAGATCGTATACCTCATTTCGTCGGTGCTGTTTGTTCTCGGCCTGCGTTCGCTCACCAAGCCCGATCAGGCACGCCGCGGAATGCAGCTGGCCGCACTCGGCATGGTGTTCGCCATCGTCGGGACGATGCTCAATCAGGGCATCCTTACGTACTCGTGGATTATTGGTGGTTTGATCATCGGAACGGTGCTCGGCTATCCGCTGGGCAAGTTTGTACCGATGACCGCCATGCCGCAGCGCATTGCGTTCTCGCATATGTTCGGCGCGCTGGCGGCCACGCTTGTCGGCGTGGGTGAGTACTACCACGACATTCAGGTCCCCGGCGCGCCCGGCATTGAACGGTTCAAGATGGCCGCGATCGGCTTTGAGGTGTTGTTCGGATCGCTTACGGTCACCGGCAGCTTCATGGCGTTTGGCAAGCTGCAGGAGTTCATCACCGGTCGTCCCATCACATTCAAGGGGCAGAACCTGTTCAACCTGGCGCTGTTTGCCTCGGCGCTTGGCTGTTTTGTGTGGCTGATTTTTAATCCGTTCGACGTGCGCGTGTTCTACGTGATGCTGGCCGTTGGATTTGCGATTGGTATTCTGATGGTGCTGCCGATCGGTGGTGCCGACATGCCAGTGGTTGTATCACTGCTCAACTCGTACGCCGGTCTGGCCGCGTCGGCCACCGGTTTTGCGATCGACAACAACGTGCTGATCATTGCCGGTGCACTCGACGGTGCCTCGGGTTTCATTCTGTCGATCATCATGTCCAAGGCCATGAACCGCTCGTTTGGCAACGTGCTCTTTGGTGCGTTCGGCAGCGCGGTGACAGCCAGTGGCAAGACGTCAGAAGGATTGGTGGCCAAGAGCATCAGCGCCGAAGATGCGGCGGTGCAACTCGCCTATGCAGGGCGCGTGGTGTTTGTCCCGGGCTACGGTATGGCCGTGGCGCAGGCGCAGCATCAGGTGCGTGAACTCGCCGAGCTCATTGAGAAGAACGGCGGTGAAGTGAAGTACGCCATTCATCCGGTGGCCGGTCGCATGCCCGGTCATATGAACGTGTTGCTGGCCGAAGCCAACGTGCCGTACGACAAGATGTACGACATGGACGAGATCAACGACTCGTTTGCCGAAACCGATGTGACGGTGGTGATTGGTGCCAACGACGTGGTGAATCCGGCGGCCAAGAACGACAAGACGTCGCCGATTTACGGCATGCCGATTCTGAACGTGAGTGAATCGCGCAACATCATCGTGCTCAAGCGCGGCATGAACCCAGGTTTTGCGGGTATCGAGAACGAGCTGTTCTTCGATGAAAAGACCAACATGCTGTTTGGCGACGCCAAGTCGTCGCTCACGAAGCTGGTGTCCGAGGTGAAGGGGCTCTAGCACCAAAGCATCGTGCCGCACTGTATCACAGTTGCGGCACGATGCATCACGTGCGACCGCGTGTGCGTTACGCCGCGGGCACGTTCGTTCATACTGTGGCACAATTTCGCCGCGCCCGTTACGACGGGCGCGGCGTTCGCGTCTTCAGGCCACACGGTAAACGCTCCATGATGGGTCTCGGCAGCATGTCTGCAGAACTTGAGCGTTTTCCCGAATGTTTTTCAGATCGCCCCGAGCACTACCCCCTTCCCTTATGGAGATGCATCGCATGTTCAAACGTTTTTCCTTCGTTGCCGGCGCGATGGCGCTTGGTCTGGTGTTCGCGCCTTCGTTGAGTGCGCAGGTGTTGACCGGCACAGTCACATGCACCGTCGGCGCGGGCTGTGGGCACGAGCTGAGGGCAAACGTTCCCCAGTTGGTGAACCTCACGCTCGAGAATGCAACGACCAACATTCCGCCAGTCGGAAACGCGGAGTTCGACGCGCCACAGCTGTTCGCCGGACCCCAGTTTCAAACGCGAGGCAACATTGCGCACGAGGTGTCGATCCGTGCTACCAGTGCCCAGTTTACAACAACCGCTGCTTCAACGGTCAAGGACGCAGACGATGTGGCGTACGCGGTTGTAGCAAGTGCGGCCGGATGCGGCGGTGTAGCGTACGCGCCGCTGTCTACCGCTGCGACAGAGATTTTCGACTTTGGGCGCGGACGTTCGCCCATTCAGCGGCTCTGTTTTCGCATTACGTGGGACTATGCGAACGATGGACCGGGAGACTACTCGCTGCCACTCGACCTGACCATCGCGGCGCAGTAACTGAACGGTTGTGCTCCGGTCGCGATGCTGCGACCCAAGCGAGTAAAAGGCGGGGAGTCTGCACATAACAGGCTTCCCGCCTTTGTTTCGCCCCACACTGACCTCCGTAACCCCCGCAGCTGCCAGGACACAGCGCTCCGGATGGCAAAGGGTGTTACGTCACTGGCATCAACTGCGTCTCTGGAGTGACGCAATACAACAGTCGGTTTCAAGTATCGGCACTTCAGCGCAGAACTTGAGAACCGGATGCCCACCGACTTCCCGCCCGCCGCAGAATGACCGTTCCACCTGTCCCGTGTAACCCCGCAGCAGCCGTCCCCGATTCACGTTCACGCGCTGTTATTGCCAGCATGCGCCGACTGATGACGTGCTGCATGGCCGCCATCGTTCTTGCGACACCAGCAGCGGCAGACGCGCAACTGACCGTTGACGCACTCGAAATCTTCATGAACACGTCAACGGCCAACGACGTGCGCCTGATCGGTGTGCGCAACGATGCAACCTCCGCCGTGCAGGCTACGGTCACCATTGGCGATTGGGACCGCGACGAACAAGGAACGAATCGCTTCCTGCCCGCCGGATCACACGCGCGCAGCTGCTCAACGGCGCTGCAAGTATTTCCAACCTCACTCGTGCTTGAGCCGGGCGAGTCGGCCAACGTTCGTGTCTCGCTTGATGCCACAGGCAATCCTGCACTGCGCAACTGCTGGTCGATTGTATTCCTCGAAAACCGGGCCACGCAGGAAACCGCAGGTCGTCAGCTCACCTACAATGTGCGTACCGGAGTGAAGATCTACGGTGAGCACGCGCAGGTTCGGCGTGATGGGTTCGTGGAAGACATGACAGTTGTCGCCACTGATGGCGATTCGGCGAAAGCGCCATCAGGTGAGTCTGCAACGGGCGTGTCACGCAACAGCGCGCGTGAACGACTTACCATCGCCTTTCGAAATGCCGGTGATGTACAGCTCAAGGTGAAAGGCAATGTTGAGGTGCGTCGCGCCGACAACTCGGTGCTGCAGCGCATTCCCGTGACGGAGTTCCCGGTGCTTCCGGAACAACTGCGCTTGCTCGGTATCGATCTACCGGTGCTGCCCGCCGGCCGCTACGTGCTGCTGGCACTGCTCGACTACGGCGGCAGCGAGCTCGTAGCCGGACAGCTGGAGTACGAGGTTCCCTGAGTGCCACGGGTTCCTGCCCCGTCCCGGCAGACGTGGCTAAGCGCCATGGCCGGACTCGCGCTGCTCTGCGTTTCGAACGCTGACGCTGCCATCGCTCAGAGCACCGACTTCAGGCTCTCGGTTGGTAGTGTCAGTTTCCCGACGCCGTCGCTGTCCAACTACAACAGTTGGCCAACCAGTGCGACAGGGCCCGTGACCGACTCTGTTCCCGTGCAGTTCACGGTGGATCGTGTGAGGCAATCCACCTCTCGTGTGACTACCGTCTTCATCCGTTGCAACGGGACCACCGGAATTAAAACGTGCGGCGATATTGAGTGGCGCAGCAACAACAACAGCGGTTGGCAGCCACTGTCGCTGGTGGACGCTGAAGTGGAAGCACGAACAGTCGTTCCCTTCCAGTCAAACGATCCGTGGTCAGGCACCGTGTGGCTGCGCGTACGACTGGACTGGAGCGATCCGGCGCCCAGTGTATCGACCAGCAACATTTCGCTCACCATGACGGTGTTTCGCCCATGAGTCGTACGGCAATCACTGTCAGCTTGATGGCGGTGCTCTTTTCCGCGACGGCGTCGAGCGCTGAACTCTCCAGCAACGAGATGCCGGTACGGGTCGCGCCCACGGTGCATGTACAGCTGCGTGCCGGTGAAAGCACCACGCTCTTTTTGCCGGTCCCCGAATCGCTGCGCGCTCGTGATTCGGTTGCATTCCTCTTGCACCGCACTGAACCCGACGCAATTGGCGGTTCGGGCGCGGGTGTGTTCATGTCGGGCAACGCCACGGTGCCCGTGACCGTTCGCGTGCCGGCGCGGCTCACGGGGGGAGTGCACCGACTCGGTGATGTACGCTTCTGGTCGGCCGATGGCCGCGGTGAGCGCATACTGATCCCCATTGACTTGCGTATCCTCGCTGACACAATGGCGTTGCTACGCGCGAATGTTGATATGCGGTCACGCGAGTTTGGCCGAAAAGACGGGGACATGGTGCCAGCCAACAGTTCGCTGGCAACCGCGATGAACACACGTTTGGCCGCCGCTGTGTCGGTGAACGCTGCTCCCCGGACGGTGGAACTGGTTCGCGTAACCCCTCCCTCCTCGCTCGGAGCCGGCGCCGGCGCCGGCGAGCCGTTGAACTTTGTTGTGACGCGCGTCCCGGGGGTAGCGGTGAGCGGTGCACTCAGCGGGCGCATTGACGGTGCCAACGCAACTGTTCTGTTGTCAGTCTCCGTCCCCTCAAACGCGATGGCAGGGCGAATGCGCGCCGCGGAGGTACGCTTTTTTCGTCAGCCCAGCGGTGGCGACGATCATGACAATGAGCAGGTGGTAGTACCAGTAGACGTTGTTGTTGAGCCCATCCATGCCATCACAGTTGTAACGTCGTCTCCGATGACGCACGCCGTGCAGGGCAAACGCACCACTGTACGACTCATCGTTTCGAATGAAGGGAATGTTGAAGACACGATTCAGCTCGCCACCAGCTTCCCTGGCTCATGGCGCGGCGGCATTGCAGACCACCGGCCCGTTGTGCTCGCACCAGGTGGATCGGTAGCGCGTGATGTTGAACTGACAGCACCCCGCGACCAGATCGGCACCGGCAACATCACTGTTGGTGCCTATCGAACCACTGGCAACGCGTCCTCTCCAGACGAAATGGCGGCCACGCTGGTCGTACCGGTAGAAGTGTTGTCTTCACAGAGAGCCGCAGCGTTCGGGCCGATTCTCGGTGTGAGCTATAACGCAGTGCGCATGCCGGGATCGGCGCTGCTGGATAGCTGGGCGTTTTCGCTCTCAGGACCGGTGACCGACAGCGTGACGATGAACGCGTACTGGACGCAGCGCGCGTTGTTCGGTGTGCCTGGGCTGTCGCGTGTGGGGGGGGGACAGCTGTTTCCGTCGCTCTCGCTCACGCATCCGCGGTGGCGTCTTGACGCTGGCGATGCCTCAACCGACCTGGGCGATCTGGCAGGCATGGTTCGCACAGGCCGCGGGCTGTCGGCGATGTATCAAAACGCCGATTGGCAGGCAACCGCACTGATCTCCACTCCCTTCGCCTTTGACGTGGATCTGTTGCCGAGCGGGCAGAGCACACTACGTACCCGCTATGCGGGCGTGCTCGCCGGTGCATCGCTCATGACGGTTCGACGCGGTACGGAGTGGAGTGCTACCGCGAGCCGCCTGCGTGATCCGCTCCTCATGCGCGCTCAGCTGGATGCATTTTCGCTGAGCGCCGAACGTCAGGATGATCGGGACATTACGGCGCGGGGGTCGTTGGCGTGGAGGCAACTGCGCAATGACGCTGGCATCGGTGCGCTGGCCGAGTTGGGCCGTCGCCGCGACGATCGCGATTGGCGCATCCGTGCTGCCTACACGCCCGGTGGCAGTCGTGCATTTGCGCGCGCACAAAGTGATGTCACCATGACCGGTTCGCAGCAGCTTGGTGCCGCACGCATCGGCTTCATGGGCTACTACGCGGCCGACAGCGATGACGGTGAACCATTTATCGCCACCAACGGCAATGAGTTGGCAGCTGGCCGGCTCCCGTCGCGCCAGCAGACGCGCGGTGTTGCACTGCTTCCTCAATGGCGCATTGGTCGATCCGGAAGTATCGGCCTTGAAGCACGTGTTGGTGAATCATCGAGTGGTGATGTGAACGCCCGTCTTTCAACGCTCACGCAGGTACTCGGTCTGTTCACCTCAATGCGTGTCGCCGGCATCAGCGCCAGCACCAGTGCGTCGTATGTATTGGCAGACAGGACGGTTGAGTTCGGTGAACTGCCAGCGTCCACGCTTTCCGATGAGCAGCTCACCGTGACCGGACAGCTCTTGTGGCCAACGATGCACGGTGTGTTTGATGTGTATTCATCAATGCAGCGTCGCACCGGCGCGGGTGCGCTTTCGGACGGACAAGCTGATATCGTCGCCCGCGCCGAACGTGTTGCCTTGCCGCTGTTGGGTGAGCGAGTTCACTTCAACGCCGCTGTTGGACGCAGCCGAAGCATGGCTAGCGGACGCACGGTCACAACACAGCGCATTGGTTTGTCGTCGTTGTTGCCGCTGAGCACCTATTTGAGGCTCGACTTCGAACGCAATCCGTTTCTCGGGGTTGGCAGCGAAGGAGACTGGAGCACTGCGCTTCGCATCGAACGTTCGTTTGGCACACCTTCGTTTATGCGTGGTGGTCGTGGCACGGGTGTTGTGTTTGAAGACCGCAACAACAACGGCGTGCGCGACAACGATGAACCCGGATTGTCGGGTGTACTGGTTCGTGTTGGTGGGGAAGTGGTGGTGACTGATCGTGGAGGCGCGTATCAGCTCCGGCAAACGGGTGGTGGCATCCCGGAAATCGATGAGCGCTCGCTGCCGTTCGGCTTGATGGTTGCGCCGCAGTTCACAGCTGCTGCGGTGGGTGCAACGGGTGCGCGTCGGGATATTGCGGTGGTTCCGGTGGCAACGCTGGATGTCCGCCTTGAGTTGGTCACTGACTCAGTGACACAAAACCTGTCAACAAGCCTGGCAGGCGTCACGGTGTCGGCGCGAGACGCCACGGGCCGTCGTCACTTTGCGCGAGTACTGCCTGACGGCCGCGCACTGTTTGATGCACTGCCGAGCGGGGAGTATCAGCTGGAAGTGGATGGCTCGGCGGCAGCTGAGCCGCTTGTACTGCAGAACACCCCGCCGCGGATAACGCTCAACGGTGGTCGGGTACCACAAGTAGTGCGCCTGCTGTTGGGGCCCCGTCGCGTGCGCATGTTCCGTGGTACACAGTCCACGCGTGCTGCTGGGTCTTCGGCGAGCACAGGGGCGCGCTGATGAAAGCTTGCGCGCGGTGGCTCGTGGGAGTCTCGCTTCTTTTTGTGGCCGCTTGCACGACATCTCCAACGTCGAGCGATGCAGCGCTTGAGCAGTGGCGTTATGTCGGCATACAGCGCATTCCAACGTTGGTGCGTGTTGAGGGGGCGCTGGTGCTTACGCGGATATCAGCAGACCGGTTTGAAGGGGCGCTCGATGTGCAGCGTATTGACGCGCTTGGTGAGGTAGAGCGCCTCCGTGGTCTTGTATCCGGACGTCGCAGCGACAACACGATGGATTTCGAGGCTGCTATTGACGGGGCCATGGTGCGCCATGTCGGTCGGGTGTCCGGCGATAGCGTGTCGGGTACGTGGCTGGATGACAGTAATCCGGGAGCACTGCTGCTCTCCGGGACTTTTGTTCTTGTGCGTGAGCCATGATGGTGCGCACACCATGCATGTCACTGAGCGAACGCTTCAGGCAGCGCACGTCTGCGCTGCTGGTGGTCTGTGTGCTTGTCGCCAGCACGGCGCTGTCACTTGGGGCACAAACATCATGCAGCGTGCCCCAGGTTGGTCGCCGGCAGACACGCACGTGCAGTGTCACGCTGTCCACCACGCTGCAGATCGGTGCCAACGCCCTGCTCACACTCAGTCACGGCACGACCAATGTTTTCAATACGGCAGCAATGAGTGCAGACGCTGCATTCCGGGCCGCCGCTGACACCGGGCTCAGGGTAATGGGCCCGACATTTCGTGTCTCCGCGACGCGAGCCGTGAGTGTGACCGTTGCGAATGCGCCCACATTTAACGGACCGGTGGCCAAGAGTGCGGCAGATGTATCGCTCGGTGTTTCACCGGTGCCGAATGTGTGCAGTGGCGCAAGTATGCTGCCGCTTTCCAGTGCACCGATGGCAGTGCAGCAAGCCGCGCCGCGTGTGCTGATGCAGTCAAACGCACCGAGCAACAATGTGGTGAGGCAAGTCTGCTTCCGGGTGTTCTGGAGGTACGCAAGTGACCCTCCTGGTACCTACGGTCTACCGCTTACCTTCTCGCTGACGGCGCCGTAGACCGCGAGACAGACCGCGATAGCGACCACGCCATAGACCTCGACGTAGACCGCGATATAGACCACGCTGCAGACCGCAACGCGCGCCACACCGTCACACCAGCGGCACAAGCGTGGTGATTTCGCTGGATTCACTTATCGCCGCACCGCCCGGGGTTAACTCCGGCACAGCACCTGCCGATACGCATCGGCATGAGCTACGCCCTCAGTGCAGCCCGCACACCGTTCACTCGCTTCACCCGCAAGCGCTGCTTCGCGTTGCAGGCGGGCAGCTGGGACCGCGAGTACCGCACGCGCACGGTTCACACACTGCTGCTGTTGTCCGTGGCCTGCGTTGGGTTGACGCCACGGTCTGTAGGCGCGCAAGCCACAACTGCTCCGGTGATGAAGGTGCGCCACACCATCAGTGCGCGGGTTGGAACCGTCACAAAAGCGGTACTCGGCGCGCCGCGGCGTGCGTTCGCGGCGGACATGAACGGTGTGGCTGCTCTCAACTCAAATGTGCACGGTGCGAACGCGTGGGCTGCGACGGCTTCGGTGAGCTCCAATGTGCCGGGCACGCTGATCATCGAGTCGGCCGCGCTCGCCGGCGGGATGGCGACAACCGGCGAAGCCGGCGGCGGCAGCAGCACGAACGCTACGGCTTGGCGGGTGGTGAATGCCGAGGGACAACTGGTGCCGTGGTCGGGAGAGCCGGTGGCCGTGTCTGCTCCGTTCCGCGCCGGTCGCCACGAGGTGCTCATTCTGTTGGTTGCACCCGATGGCGAGGCCGTACCGCCCGTTGCCAACGTGCGCGTATCGCCGATTTAGCGACAGCAGTGCCGCGTGCGCTGCGCGCAATGGTGACTCGGTTCTGCGCCTGCGCCGTTTCGCAGCCGACCGCGCAGTCACACGTGTTCGCCGTAGCGTGTTCGCCATATCGGGCCGCCTGCGTGCCGCCTGCGTGCCGCCCCGTGCGCGCCCTGCTAAATTCCCGATCGCAATCCGCGCGTGACCGGACGGCCAGATACGCTGGTGGATGTCAGCACAAGTTGCTGATATTCAGGGCACGTCACCGACGCGCGATTTCCTCAGGAGTTCACTTCCATGCCCGACATTACTTGCCAGCGCTGCGGGGAAACGCGCGCCGGATTCGAAAAGGCACCGATTGGTGTTGTTGGTGAAACTGCCACGCGTCTCGTGGAAAGCATTTGTCAGACCTGCTGGGCTGATTGGCTCAAGCAGCAGACGATGCTGATCAATCATTACGGTCTCAACCTGATGGATGCGCAGGCGCGTACTTTTTTGAGTCGCAACCGCGAAGGCTTCCTCTTCAAGACCGGCGACGCCGAAGGCGTTGATACGAGCAAGCAGGGCACGATCAACTGGTAAAGCTGGGCGTCTGCAGGCACGCGGCCGCCGGGTTTTGCTTGTGTTTGTCGGCACGCTCTTGTGGTGCAGGTCTGTTCATGAACAACGCCCCGGCCATCTGCGATGACCGGGGCGTGATGTTGCGCACTCTGGCAACGATGCGGCTGTTGCCGGACATAGTGCAGGTGGTGATGATGTGATCAGCCGTTGCCGGCGATGTAGCGGGCGAAACGTCCACACACGGCACATTTCAAGGTGACGTGCGAGTTGCTCGGCGGCGGATACAGCGCAGGTTCGCGCGTGATCTCACCGGAGCATGACGGGCATGCCAGTGGCAAGCCGCTCCGATCGCTGGCGATCAGATGCAATGCTTGCGCAGGGTTGTAGGTGTTCGGCCTCGGCTTCCGCATTACCCCCCCTCCTCGGGTTTGCGAGGCGCAGTGCGACCGTCGCACCAGCGCATCTCCAGAAACATAATGATTCCAGGTCCGTCTCTCTACTGAGGCAACGCAGAATAACCGTTGTGATTATTTTTGACGGTTTGCCGCTAGGTCTGCAGGTCCGAACTCTAGCCGAATTAATCTGTCCCCTTGCGCGAAGGTGCACCGACGCTGAGGATTGATAGTTATGCCTTTCCGCCGCAAGCTCGACGATTCGGCGACAGTGCGTGAGCCGCTTCCAGGCACGGCTCACGCTCTCAACGTCGCCCCTGAAACGGCCGCAGCGCTCAAGTTGTGGGTCGTGCTTTCGCGTGCGCAGGCTGCCGTGAGCGCCCATGTGTCGGCCGATGTGGCGCGGCATGGCCTCACGCTTACCGAGTTCGGAATTCTCGAGGCATTGTACCATCGCGGCGCCATGCTGCTGGGTGAGGTTCAACGGCGCATTCTCGTCTCCAGCGGTGGCATCACATTCCTGGTCGACCGGCTCGTTGCCAAGGGGCTTGTGGAGCGACAGGCCTGCCCATCAGACCGGCGCGCACGCTACGCTGCGCTCACGGCCGACGGGGAAGCGCTGCTTGAGCAAATCTTTCCGGCGCACGCCGCCATGATTGAACGCGTGGTCGGAGCGCTCGATCAGAGTGAGCAGGAGCAAGTCACGGCCATGCTCAAGCGCCTCGGACATGGCGCTGCCGCCGCTGAACCTGCCCCAATCGAGCTCACCAACGCCTGAAAAATCTGATGGGCTTGCGCTTTTCATCGGACAGTATATCTTAGCACTGAGAATACTTGAGGTGAGCGTTCGCCGCCTCAACTGCAACCACATCTTTCGGAAAGGACGTCTCCATCATGCAGTGGGCCATTGATCCAGCACACAGTCAGATCACTTTCTCCGTCAAACACCTTGGCATTTCCACCGTGCGTGGTTCGTTCAAGGACATCAGCGGCACCATCGAAGAGAAGGACGGTGTGGTGGCTGGCGCCGACGTGACCATTGACGTGGCGTCCCTCACCACCGGCAGCGGACAGCGCGACGATCACCTGCGTTCGGCCGATTTCTTTGATGTGGAGAATCACCCCACGGCCACGTTCAAGGTCACCAAGACCGTGCGCACCGGTGAAGAGCTGGAGGCCCACGGCGAGCTCACGCTGCGCGGTGTGACCAAGCCCGTTGTGCTCAAGGGTGAAGTGGGCGGTCCGGCCAAGGATCCCTGGGGCAACACCAAGGTGAGTGCCACGCTCGCCACCAGGATCTCCCGCAAGGAGTGGGGACTGGTGTGGAACGCAGCGCTGGAATCAGGCGGCGTGCTGGTGAGCGACGACGTGAAGCTTGAGCTTGAAGTACAGGCTGCGCCGGCGGCGGTTGCTGCTTGAAGCCAAGCGGCACACGGGTTCAGTTGCGCTAAACAGACGTTCAGAGCCCCGCTGAATAGATCAATCAGCCCGAACCGCGAAGGGACCGGCGACCGTTATGGTCGCCGGTCCCTTTGTGCCAGTTGAATCAGAGTGCATTCAGCATCGTGAGCAGTTCAATCGCTATAGGGTAGTGCGCGATGACCTCACCGTCACAAGCCAACACCTGCACCGCCGAGCGCGCAAAAGAGATCTCCACTCTTCCGGGATGCTGCGTGAGTAGACCGACGAGGGACATCTGGTCTCGGGTGAGAAGTGCGCTACCTACGGCATCTACGATTTCGCCATTGCTCAACGCTGCGAAATCGAAGTTTTCGGGATTGCACTCGTGGTTCGAGCAGTTAGGCCTCCCGTCGCACAGTGTATGCCAACCGCCTCCTTCAACTGCGTCCTGCTCGACGCACTCCGGACAGCTTGGAGGAGTAACATCGGCGGCGTGCCCAGCTTCAAGAGGGCATTCAACGCAGTAGCCGGTGCACTCCGATTCACGAAACGGATGGGACAACAATTCCTGCGAGTTCACCAGCACTGCCGGCGGTTCAGCAGATCCCGTGGAGGTGGCGCCTACGGACCACGTTCCTCCGACGCCAAATGCCAAAGAAAGCACGACGGTCGCGCCCAGCTTGAAGCCGATCATCACTTCCTCCTCGTTATGGGTGTGCGGTCCAACATCAGCCGTCCGATCTCGATCAGGCCGAAGCCCTCGTCGTCTTCTGCGTAGCTCCAGACAGTGCCCGGTGCAACGAAGCCCGCGAAGAGTTCATCGAATCGCTGACTTGCAATCACGGAGCCGGTGCGGATGTCTACGAGCTCGACAAGTGAGTCGAAGTATCGTGCGAAGTCCCGAATCCCATACTCGCCCCCGGTGCCGAGTGAAATCGCCGATGCCCAGCGTGCATCGGCAACACGGCTCAGGGTCCAGACAAATCCGGCAGAATCCTCGGACACCTCTGATAGAAACGGTGGCGGAGGCTTTGTCCCCATCTTTTCATACCAGTCTTCAAACGAGGGGCGCGGGAACCACTCAACTGGACGGAGAAATAGCATGCACGAGTTCACTTCGTAGCGGCACCGTTCGAACGCGTACTCGCGAGCATGACTGCTCCAATACTCACGCGCGTCAACGCCCGGATTCAGCTTTCGCCAGAAGAACTCCGAGAGATCTTCCCGGTATGATATGCCGCTGAGATGATGCGAGCGGGTCAGATTACCTCGGCTATCGAAGTCATGCAGCAAAAAGCCGATTCGTTCGCGCGTGGGAATGATGCCGGCCAGCACGCCACTTCCGTCGCGGCGCATGGCGAGTGAGCGGGGCACCAACTGCATCGGCTGAGTCGCTACAACATTAAAGTCGAGCGACAGTTGTGTACGGCGTCGGCCGATGTCGTCATACACGAAGATCGAACTCGAGCTGGTGGCTACTCGCCAGATGCGCCGATACTCTCCAGGACCGCCGCCATTCCGTCCAACCATCCTTAGCAGTCGGCCCTGCGGCGAGAAGACCGCAAGCATCGCTGGCCGCGTTACAACGAGATAACGACCCAGCGGATCCACTGCAACCGCGGGAACGCGCGGTGATGTGACCATCGCGTCACCGTTCTTCTCTCCCAGCTGGACCACCGTTTCAACACGGATGGTGCACGGAGCGCAGGGCGCGTCCTTCAGCACGACTGTGTCGGCCTGTGCGGCGAGCAACAGCGAAAATAGCAGCATAGTGGTACCTCGGTGTAACGGAGGACTACATTGCGCGACGATTCAAAAAATGTCCCTCGCTGTATCCATCGTCAAGTCGAAGCACATATATGCTTAACTTGACGGGCTTGCCTACCCCACGTACACAACATCACCCTCAGGGTCGATACCCAGCTCCTGCTGCAAGCCGCACACGCCGCAGGTCAACGTGGCAGTCCAGATAACGCCGAGTGCATCACGCAATGATGATGCACTCGGCTTTATTGCGACTTTGCGATACGAGTATTCACGACATCCCTGACACGCATGCGCGCGCGCGATCAGTTCCGCCCGCGCCATCGAAATCGACATCAGCCTTCGCGCTTGTCGTCGTCGCGACGCGATGCATCGGAGCCAGCGCCCAGCACGCCGCGCATCGGATCAGGAAAACCCAATGACGGAGAAGGTGATGGGCGTTTGGTACGCGCCAACGGTGCACTGCCCGGAGACGTGTCATCACCTTCGCGTGCACGCAGCAGTTCACGCAATCCACCGAGCGCACCCATCACGCCGCTTGCTTCTACGGGCAGAAACACGGTTGAGCCTTTGCCCGACGCCAACTGCGGCAGCGCTTCCAGATACTTGAGCCCAAGCAGATACGTAGACGCCTGACCTTCGGGCAATGCCGCGGTGATGCGCTCAATTGCCGTCGCTTCGGCTTCGGCCATGGCCAGTCGTGCTTCGGCCAGACCTTGCGCACGCAGGATTGACGCTTCGCGTTCACCTTCGGCTTTGCGCACCTGCGACTCGCGCAGTCCTTCGGCTTCAAGCACCGCAGCGCGCTTGCTGGCTTCGGCATTGGTGACTGCCGCACGACGCTCGCGTTCAGCGCGCATCTGCAGCTCCATGCTCTGCTGAATGTCGTGCGGTGGTACGATGCTCTGCAGTTCAACGCGCGTCACATCAACGCCCCAACCAATGGACGCTTCTTCAATCACTTCACGCATGCGTCCGTTAATCACGTCGCGGCTGGAAAGCGTTGAGTCAAGCTCCATCTCACCAACGATATTTCGCAGCGTGGTACGCGTAAGTGTTTCCAGTGCGTACGGCAGGTTGGCCACCGAATACGTGGCCTTTTGCGGATCGGCCACGCGATAGTACAGCACGGCGTCAATGTCGATGGTGACGTTATCCTTCGTGATCACCGGTTGACTGGGAAAGTTCAGCACCTGTTCGCGCAAATCAATGCGCGCAGTAACAGACTGAACAACGCGCTTCAGTCCACCGGGATCTGTATCAAAGAAGCGCACTTCAATGGACCGGGGGCGCTCAATAAACGGAATCAGGATGTTGAGTCCCGAGCGCGCGATGCGGTCAAAGCGGCCGAGCCGCTCCACGACCATGACCTCTGCCTGTCCGATGATTTTGACAGACGAGATGGCGACGGCTAGCACAATAATGCCAAGAATGTAGAGCGCGATCACAGCAGGCTCTCCAGAGCAACGGGTTGGACATGGGCGGCTATACCGCCCTGTCCTTCAAGCTAACCGTTTGCGAGCACTGCCAATATGCACACCGCCGGACTGATACCTGGGCCGCGGCTTGAACCGCGTGTTACTTGGCCACCCAATCGGCTACAAACACATTCGTCTCGCCTTCCACCTTGGCGTTGCGATTGGACGCCCACAGAAGCTTTGTACCGTCGGGGCTGAACATCGGGAAGCCGTCGAACTCGGGATGCGTGGTGATCTGCGTGAGGTTCGATCCGTCCACGTCTACCACATACAAGTTGAAGTCGCGGCTGCGCGGATTGGTGTGATTGGACGAGAAGATGATGCGCTGTCCGTCGGGCGTCCACGTGGGACCGAAGTTGGCACCGCCGAGTGACGTGATTTGCGTCTGGTTGCTGCCGTCGGCGTCCATCACAAACAGTTCAACCTTGCTGGGACGAATGATGTTCTGCGCCAGCAAACGATTGTACTCGGCCAGCTCTTCGGCGTCTTTCGGGTGGTGCGCACGATACACGATCTTCGTGCCGTCGGGCGACCACCACGGACCACCATCATAGCCAGGCGTGTTGGTAAGACGCTTCACGTTGGTGCCATCAACATTCATGGTGTAAATGTCGAGGTCACCGTCCTTGGTAGACGTGAAGACAATCGTCTTGCCATCGGGCGACAGAATGCCTTCGGCCGTGTACACGCCGTAATCCGTGAGGCGCTTGAGATCAGTGCCGTCTGGATTCGACGTATAGATGTCGAACTTGTCGAGCGGCCACACATAACCCTGGCTCGGATCGGGACGCGGCGGACAGGCGGTGTCGGCGTGATGCGTGGCCGCAAAAAACACGCGGCTGTCGTTGTTGTAGAAGTAGCCGCAGGTGGTTTTGCCGCCCACCGAGATCTGCTTGATATCCGATCCATCGGCGCGCATCACGTACTGCTGATCGCAGGTACGACCATCGCGCGTGCTCTGGAACGTGATGTATTCGCCGTTGGCGCTCCAGTACGCTTCGGCGTTTTCTCCGCCAAAGGTCAGCTGTCGAACCGTGCCCAGAAACTGTCGTTCGGCTTCTTCAGGTTCGATCGTGACGACCGGAACGGCAGCCTGCGAGGCATCGGCGACCAGGTCACTGTTGGCGCTGTCATCAGCCGTTCCGCCGCACGCTGTGAGTGCGAAAGCTGTCGCTACAAGCGCGACGGTACGAAGGCTGGATCTGTTCGGGAGAAAGGCAGAATCGGTCATGCGGGAGCGTACCGCGATCACCCGTCAACAGCAATCCGTAAAGTTCCGTAGAATCACGGATGCGGACGCGGTGATAGCGGCTTCATCGGAGCGAACTGGCTGCGCTCGCCCCGATGAGTCTCGCCGGGCGGAGGCTAGTTGCTGCCGCCCCGATTGGCCGCACTGCTGCGCTGAGGCCGGGCATTCTCAGCCTTGGCGGCGACGAACAGCTCGTCCTGCGTATTGCCCTTGCGCAGCAGCTCCATGGCCTTGCGCAGCTGATTGTCGTCCTTGATGCGACGACGGGTAGCAAGCGTGTCGCCGTAGGCAGTGCGTGCAATGCGCTCCTCGAGATAACGATCGGCCCAGCGACGACCGCCTTCCCACACTTCGCGATCAATTTCAACGCCGGCGGTGTCGAGGCGGGTGTAGAGGTCTTCCACCCACTCAGCCTTCAGCTCGAAATCGGGCTGCACCTTGCCCTTGAGCTCAAGCGCCATTTCACCCAGCACACTGAAGAACGGACCGGTGTTGGGGAGAAGCACTTTGGCGAGGTTCTGCTCAAGTGTCGAGATGGTGTCAGCTTCGAGTCTTACGTCTGGCGTGATGCCACCACCACCGTAGACCGTGCGCCCGCCTACTGACTTGTACTCCGGGCGGTCGGTGACTGACGTGTCAGCCGGTGCCGTGTCGGTGATGGGATCAAGCAGCAGCGCGTCGCCCGTCTTGCGCTCCCGTTGAATGGAACGGCCCACCGGCGTATACCACTTGCCCGTGGTGATCTTGAGTGCGTAGCCACCGTCGAGCGGGTACACCGACTGCACGAGTCCCTTACCAAACGACGGCGTGCCGATAACCAGCGCGCGATCATAGTCCTGCAACGCGCCCGCCACGATCTCCGACGCTGATGCCGAACCACCGTTTGTCAGCACAACCAGGGGAATGTCAGCCGCAATCGGCTGTGATTCGGAGACGAAGCGCTGCATGTCACCACGTCCACGCACGCTGGCCACTTCCTTGCCCTGCGGCAGGAAGAGGTTGGTGGTGGAGATGGCCTGATCAAGAATGCCGCCCGGGTTGCCGCGCACATCAAGGATGATGCCCTTGGCGCCACGCGCACGCAGCGAGACAACGGCTGCCTGCACATCGGCAGTGGTGTTTTCGCTGAAGCGCTCAATCGGGATGTAGCCGGTGCGATCATCGAGCATGAGCGTGTAGCGCACGGCCGGTACCTTCACCTCGGCGCGACGGAAGCTCATTTTGATGGGCTCAGGTACGCCCGGGCGTCCGAACGTCACCTTGACTTCGGTGTCGGGCAGGCCGAGCAGCTTGTTCTGCACCTGCTGCGTGGTCCAACCGCGCGCCGGGAAGGTGTCGATCTGCATGATGCGATCGCCTTCCATGACGCCGCCGCGCTCAGCGGGCGTGTCCGGGAAGACCTTGCCGACGGTGACGTACGCGCCAATCGGCGTGATTTCCATGCCGAGACCGGCGTAGCGTCCGTTGGTGCTGCGCGTGAACTCCGCCATCTGTTCGGGCGAGAAGAGCTCGGTGTACGGATCGCCGAGTTCCTTGACCAGACCGCGCGCCGCTTTCTCGTAGAGGGCGTTGGCATCGAGCGTGTCGACATAACGCAGGTGCACAAAGGTGAGCACCTGGTCGAGCAGCTGCGCGCCACTCCGGACCTCGCGCGCCTGCAGCGCGAAGCCGCCGGCGAGCACAGGAACGAGGATGAAACCAGCCACGAGGGCGATTTTGCGAAAGCGGGTCATGCGGCGCCTCGAACAGAGGAAAACATCTCGATCCCCGGGACACAGACGCCCTCCGAGTTAATTTTTGGAGGGCGCGAGATCACAGGGGCTACCTATTAGACGTTGGGACCCCCGCAGTCGTTTCCGGTTCCGGGGTTCCTACGCCCTATGATTCGTCGCGCGGGCGGGTGGAGAGGACGTAATCGACGAACCAGCTCCTTTCATACTGCCGAATTCCCACGTCGCGCACCAGCCCGGCCGACAACAACATTTCATGCGCGGGCTGCAATACGCGCTGCAAGTGGGACGGATAGCGTTGGCTCAGGGGCAACTGTTCGGCCAGGCGCTCCAGGCTTATGCGCCACGACAGGCGTCCTTCGGCGCGCGCCACTTCGAGCAGACGATACAAGCGACGGGCGACGGGTGACGACAGGGCGTGATAACGCGCGACGTTGAGCGAGACGATGTGTCGCGAGAAGAGATTGGCCCGCAGCGTTGGTGACAGCACGACGCGTGCGTCGCCGGGCTCACCGCTGGCCAGATTGGCGAACAGGTTCATCTGCTCGCGATCCGTGGCACGGCGACGCTGTACCGCGACTGATGACAGCAGCGTGAACGACAGCTCAGGGCTGTCGCCGGACGCGGCGGAATAATATGCGCCGGACGATTCCAGCACCGTGCGCTCGAGACGCGCGAGCGCACCGCGCAGCTGCTCGTACGTGCGGCCGTCGGCGCGGCGGCCCATGGAGCGCAGGAAGGCGTGCAGTGTGAATGACACAGCGCCGTCGGATGGCGTGCCGGCTTCCTGCCAACGATGCAGGATTTCCACGTACACGTCCTGGTCGAACGTGCCGGGCAGGCGATCATCGGGGGCAGCAATGACGCGCCAGCGCCCGCCGTTGTCGGCGGTGAACGATACAGGCGAGTCATCGGCTGAGTCACTCAGCCGGAACAGCGGCAAGGCTTCGAGAGAGCGGTCGAGCACCACTCCCCTCGCAGCCGGACGCCGACGCGCGGCCAGGGTCATGCGGGGAAGTTTGCAAGCGCCGTGCCGGGAACGCCAGAGCTGTTCGCGAAACGGAGCAAATTTTCAGACGGGCTTGAACACCATTACCCACACCGCGGCCACAAGCGGTACGGTGGCAACAATACCCCACACGAGCCAGCGCTTGGAATCCTGGCGGTAGGCCGCCGGAATCTCGCCGCCGTGGGCAAACAGTTTCGCCGCCCGCGCCTGACGGATCTGCAGCGGAATAAGAATGCCGGCCCAGATAAGGCCGGACACCGCGAACAGCACCTGCCCCCAGATCAGCCAGCGCGCGCCAAACGGATTCATGTTGCTCACGTACGACGCGCCGTATCCGCCTATCACAATGAGCAGAATGCCACTGCCGGTGAGAAACCAATCGGTGATGGTGACCAGTCGCTGCCCAAAAGCCACCACACGCCCGTCGTGCGTGAGATCGGCAAACACCTTCCACACGGCCGTGACTGTGACGTTCCCCACGAGGATGATAGCGCCGAGTACGTGGAGAAACTTGAAAGTGGTGTACAGCACGGGGGCGGAATGGAGAAACAGGCAGCGGAACAGGTGAATTACTTTGCTACGCGAGCTCCAACAACTGGCCGCTCACATTACGCGCCGCGTGGCTGCACAAGAACAGCAGCACATCACCCACAGACTCGCGGTCAACGAAGCTGTCCTTGTCACCCATGTCTTCAATGTTCTGTGCCGTGCGAATGGCAACTGGCGCAATCGCGTTGGCGCGCACCCCGTGTTTGCGTTCGTCCTGTGCGACGCTGCGCATAAGCGTGAATACGGCACTCTTGGCCGCTGCGTAGCCGGCCAGCCCTCCCGCCTTGCCGCCCGGCATTGACGCGGCCGAGCCAAAGTACACAATCGATCCTTTGCCTTTGCGCAGTGCGGGCAGAAACGCGCGCGTGGCGCAGTACGCCGTGTCTGCGCTAATGGTGAACATCTTGCGCCATGCGTCGGGATCGCTTTCGTCGAGCGGGCCAGTGACGCCAAAGCCACCGGCGGCATTGATAAGCGCTTGCACTGCACCATGCGCCGAGGGGTGTGCGGTGTGCACCTCGGCGGCAAGCTTGCGCGCCGTGTCGGCGTTGCTCAAATCGCCGGCGTGTGCCGTGGCAATGAAGCCTGCAGCGCGAAGCTCATCGGCGCGTGCGCGCACTTCATCCTCACTGATATCCAGCAACGCGACCGCTGCGCCGCGTTCGGCGAACATGCGCGCGATGGTTTCGCCGGCCTGGCCTTTGCGGCCGACACCGGTAAGCACAACCAGTTCGTACGGTTTGTCAGACAACTCAGACTCCTGATTGTTTGCGATCGTGCAGTTCAGCCAACGCCTCACTCACCGCAGCCAGACACACACGCAGCCCTTCGGTTGTGTGGTCACCCATGTGACCGATGCGAAACGCCGTGGCCTTGAGCTTGCCATATCCTCCGCCAATCACAAACCCACGATCGGCTACCGCCTTCACCACATGCTCACCGCGCACGTGCAAGGGCAATGCAACGCACGTGACGGTCGGTGAACGCTCGCCCTCAAGCGCCTGAATGCACAGCGGCAGCCCGATTTCTTCGCGCGTTTGATGCACCCACTGCTGCATGGTGAGTGCCATCTCGGCGTGGCGCTGCCAGCGATGTGTCATTGTTTCGGCGGCGATGTCTTCAAGCTGACGTGCTGCGGCGTACAACAATGAAGTGGCCGGCGTGTTGGGCGTCTGATTGCGATGTACGTATTGCTCAAACTCCAACACATCAAAGTAGCGGCCGCGGTCGGGTGCCTCAGAAACGGTGGCGAGATACCGTTCGCTCGCGACACCGAATGAAAGCCCGGGAGGCAAAGCCAAAGCCTTCTGTGAGCCGGTGAAGACAAAGTCGAGTCCCCACGCGTCGGTCTCTACCGGAGCGCCCGCCAGTCCGGTGACGGAGTCAACAAGAGACAACGCCCCGTACTGCGCACAGAGCGACGCGAACTCAGGCAGTGCCGTCAATGCACCAGTGCTCGTTTCCGAATGCACCACACTCACCGCAGCGTAGCGCTTTTCCTTGAGCGCCTGCTCCACGCGGTCGAGCGAAACCGTACTGCCCCACGGTGCTTCGAGCACGGTGACATCACGACCGCACGAGCGCGCGACATCGGCAAAGCGCTCGGCGAATGCGCCATTCACCAGCGAGAGAATCGCTCCTGGCTTCGCGCATCGCACGGCCGCTTCCATGAGACCGGTGGCCGACGATGTGGACACATACACCGGGCGCGTGGTGCGAAACACCGGGCGCAATCCTTCCTGCACGGCGGCAAACAGCGATTCAAACGCGCCGCCGCGGTGCGGCAACATCGGTCCGGACTGCGCGGCCAGCACTTCGGCACGCACATCGGTGGGACCGGGGAGAAAAAAACGTCCGAAGGCCATGTTCAACTGGGGAGCAGCAGGTGGGCCAGATCGTGCATCGATCGGGCTTCGGCGCGCGCTGCGGCCACTACCGCGGGACGCCGGGCAACAGCGGTGAAGGCAATAAAATGCGCGACGTCGCGCACCGCCGCATCCGTTGAGCCATCACCAACAAAGGCGACCGGAGTGGGCAACTGCGCGTAATGCATGAGTGCTTCGAGCACCTGCAGCTTGCCGTATTGCGTAGTGAGCGGCTGATTGGGTTCAACGTCGGCAAGGTCCTTGCGCAACGAGACAGCGAACACGCGTTCGTGTGGCAGCTGCAACTCACTGGCCAGCGGTAACAGCGCATCACGAATGCCGCCGCTCATGATGGCCGTATGCACCCCAGCACGATGCAGCGCCTTGAACAGCTCCCGCACGCCGGGCACGATGTTGGCGATGTACACATCAGCGAGCTGCTCAAGCTCCGCACGGGTGGGACGGATGAGCGATACGCGCGCCGAATAGATGTCATCGATGCGCAGCTCGCCGTTCATGGCGCGGTCAGTCATCGCCGCAACTTCGGCCGCGATATCAGCGCCGCGTTGCTCCGCAAGCCAGTCAATGCCTTCGAGTGCAGACAAGGTAGAGTCGGCATCAAAGACAACGCTGGCAAATGGCACGGCCAGCTCAGCAGACATGATCGGCGCTCACAGAGAAGCGAACTGCCGGAATCACGCCAACGCAGCAAGACGTCTCGGGGCTCACTTGCTCACACGGCCGCACGCTAGAGCACATTACCCGGCGCCATCAGTCCGTGCGGATCGAGTGCGTATTTGAGCGATTGCATCACGGCACGCTG
>JAABRT010000053.1:24315-24610 GCA_011390805.1 Gemmatimonas sp.
GTCCGACATTTGCAGCCCCAGCCATTTGCGCTTGAGCTTGCCGATGCCATGTTCGGCGGCCACGGTGCCACCCATCGCAACAATGCGTGTGAGCGTTTCAACAAGAACGCGATCGAGTTGCGCGAGCTCATCGGGATTGCGCACGATGAAGTTCTGATGCGGATGTCCGTTACCGGCGTGACCGTACGTAACGGAGCGTTCAATGCCAGACGCATCGGCCAAGGCGTGCGCCATCTCCAGTGCTTCGTGCAGGCGCCGGTAGGGAACCGCCCAGTCGGTAGACACTTTGCGTCCA
>JAABRT010000054.1:0-13201 GCA_011390805.1 Gemmatimonas sp.
ACCATGCGGTGGCGCGTGACGGATCTGCAGCAGCCCGCCACACGCCGCGCACTGCGGCGACGCGTGTGTCTCGGGCCACGATGCATCGCACGCCTCGCAGTGCTGCGTGGACGGCGCGCCGGCTTCCAGCAATGGCGGTGATGCAGGCTTGTTGCTCATGGTACTGCGTGCCATCTGGCGCCCTCGGTATCAATCGTGACCACGCGAATATCACACTGCACACCTGTCTCACGATACACGCGCTGCATTGCCTCAGCAGCATCGCGCGCGATCGTTTCATTGGCGCAGGCGGCGAAGGTTGTGGGTCCACTGCCGCTGAACGAACCACCAACAGCGCCCGCTTCACGCGCGGCCTCGAGCGCGGCGGCAAAGCCCTGCACGCGCGGTGCGCGCGCCGGCTCAGCAACATGATCGGCCAGCGAGCGGCCGAGCAGGGCAAGATCACCGGTGCCAAGCGCGGTCACCAAAGCCGATACACTGGCCAGTTGCGCGATCAGCGTAGCACGCGGAAAAAACTCGGGGAGCACGGCACGAGCATCTGCCGTGCGCACGGTGATATGCGGATAGGCCATGGCAAACCACAGCTCCATGTTCACCGGCACGTGCGACACATCGGGCGGATCATTACCGAGTATCGTGATCACGCCGCCCAGCAGCGACGGCGCAATGTTATCGAGATGACGTCCGGCCACTGCCGTTTCGGCTTCAAGGCAGCAGGCCAGCAACTCAGCGCGCGATAGCGGCTCGCCGAGCAGCGCATGCATGGCCACCGCTGCCGCCACAGCACTGGCAGCACTTCCGCCCTGACCCGCGGCCAGGGGCAATCCTTTGATCACGCGCAGCGACACACCGGTATCGGACGCTCCGCACGCGCGACGCACGCTGTCGGCGGCAATGGCGCAGGCATGTTTTGCAGGATCGGCAGGCAGATCGGGATGACCGGCGTCTTCGAGCACGATCGCTGAGCCGCTGGTTCTTCGCGCGATCACGCGATCACCCGCACCGGTGACCGCGCAGCCGAGCACGTCGAGTCCGGGACCGATGTTGCCGATGCTGCCGGGGGCAAAGGCTTCGACAGCAGTTGGGTGTTCAGCAGACTGACGGGCGTTGCCTTCATCGGCAGTGCTGGCATTCAAATCACTCATGCGCCCGCCAGCTTCAGCACGTCATTGAGCACACCGGCCGCCGTCACCGCCGGCCCGGCACCGGGCCCGGTAATCGCCAGCGGATTTTCCTTGTAGCGCGGCGTAGTAAACACAATCTGATTATCAGTGCCGCGCAGTCCGGCCAACGGATGCGACAGATCAACCGCGCGCAGTCCCACCGTCACGCGCCGCGCGGTTACCGACAGCACGTAGCGCAGCACGGCGTTTGCTTCTGTTGCCGCGTCCTGGCGAGCACGCCAGTCATCATCAAGCGATTCGAGCGACTCAAGAAATGCGTCACGCGACAGTTTGCGTGCCGACGCGGGCACCAGCGACTCCACCTGCACACCTTCGAGTTCACCCGTGTAGCCCAGCATGCGCGCAAGAATGAGCGCTTTACGCGCGACATCCATGCCCGACAGGTCATCGCGCGGATCGGGTTCGGTAAAGCCTTTGGCCATGGCGCGTCGCACGGCATCGCTGAACGGTTTGCCGCGTCCGATTTCCGTGAGCAGAAAGCCCAACGTACCGGAAGTGCACCCTTCAATACCCAGCACGCGATCGCCCGCGTCAACCAGTTTGGCGAAGGTATCCATAACCGGCAGTCCGGCGCCGACTGTGGTTTCGTACAAGATGCGCCGACCATGCTGCTTCGCATTGGCGTGCAGCGCGTTTACCTGAGCGCGCTCGGCGGTGAGCGGACGTTTGTTGGCGAGCACAATATCAAAGCCTGCACTCACGGCCGCGTTGAGTGCCGGCAACGTATCGTCGGCGGTGAGATCAACGAGTACCGGTCGTGACAGTGCGTGTTTTGCGATGGCCTGCACCGCTGCCACGCCCGTAAAGCGCTCGCCACCCTCGGCCTGCGCCAGTGCACCGCCCTGTTCCTTGTGCTCCGCCAGCGCCGCCAGCTTGCGCGCGTTCAGTCCTTTGGCATCGAACACAAAACCGCTTCGATCACACACAGCCACCACTTTCACGAGCTGCTTTGGCTTGCCGCGATTGAGCATGCGCGTGAACTCGCGCGCGATTTGCCCGAAGCCAAACAACACCACATCAACATGTGTGCTTGAACCAGCCGCGCCGCCGCCGATTTTGTCGAGCTGGAACTCGGCGTGTACAGCACGCACTGCGCTATCGGCGTCAGCGTCATCAATCACTACCGTGATGTTGAGCTCCGACGAGCCCTGCGCAATGGCCACGATGTTTACACCGGCGCGTCCCAGCGCCGCAAACTTGCGTGCGGCCAAACCGCGCGCACCCGCCATGCCGAGTCCAACCACGGCCAGCATGGCCACCTTGTCGCGCACATCGATGCGCTCAATCTCGCGACGTGCGCGCTCATTGCTGAACTCGGTCTCCAGCGCTGAACGCGCGAGCTCTGCCGATTCAGCCGGAATACACACGGAGATTGCGTGCTCCGACGACGCCTGCGTGATAAATGAAATCGACACGCCGGTGCGATGCAGCGCGGTAAATGTTCGCGCCGCAATACCTGGCACACCCAGCATGCCGCTGCCGGTGACCGTGACCAGCGCCTGCGCGCGCACAATGCTCAGCGCTTTCACGGGATACTTGTGCAGCGTGCGTCGCCCTGAGATCTCGGTGCCCGGCAACTCCGGCTGCGCAAACGGACGCACGTGCACCGGTACAGACGTACGGGCCAGCGGAATGAGCGCGCGCGGATGCAGTACCTTGGCGCCGTAATACGCGAGCTCTGCCGCTTCGCGCACGTTGAGCTGCGGAATCACCCGGGCTTCGGGCACCGTGCGCGGATCGGTGGTGAGCAACCCCGGTACGTCTTTCCACAGTTGTACCGATGTCGCCTTGAGCGCCCGCGCCATGACGGTGGCCGTAAGGTCCGAGCCGCCGCGTCCGAGTGTGGTAACCGTGCCGTCGGGCGAGGCACCAAGGAAGCCCGGCACTACGGCGATGGTGCGCGAGCGCAGCATGGGGGCCAACACCGCACGGGTGGCGCGATCGGTGCGAGCCAGATCGGGAAAACTGTTGCCGTGCACACCGTCGGTTACGATGAGTGATGTTGCCGGTACGTAGGCCGCTTTCATGCCACTGCCAATCAGTCCGGCGGCCACCATCATGGCCGAGAGCGTCTCACCACGGGAAACGAGAAAATCGCTCGTGCGCGGCGTGAGCTCCCGCAGAGACGCGACGCCGTCGAGCAGCGCGGCCACTTCTTCGTGCGCCAGCGAGATATCAGCCAGCAGCTGCTGCCGCACATCCCCCCGCGCCACCACCGCTTTGGCCACGGCTTGATGACGGGCGCGCAGTTCGGCAACACCCGCTGCCAGCGCCTTTCTCGCCTCCACATCGCGGCCGGCCGCCAGCGCGGCGCGCCCCAGTCCGAGCAGCGCGTCGGTCACGCCGGCCATCGCCGACACGACAATCACCACCGGACTGACGGCGGACTCGGAAGAGATGAGCGATATGGCATGGCGCATGGCCGCAGCGTCGGCCAGCGATGCGCCGCCGAACTTGTGGACCACAGGCTGACGGAGGCGGGATCGGCGGGGTGTTGGCATATAGTGCGGACGATACCGTGACCGACCTGCACCTGTCCACTCTGTGGTACCAAAAGGTACCTTACCACATCCTGTTTTACGGTCCCGTATGGTGCCGTGATTGATCTCCCGATGGATTTGCCCCATGTCTGTGACTGCTACTGCCATTCCAAGTTCGCCCGCCGACGACGCCGCGCATCCGCTGCCGCCACGCCTGCTCGGCCTGACCCACCTTGCCAACAACATTGCCTGGAGCTGGAATCGCGACGCGCGAAACCTCTTTCGCGAGATCGATGAGACGCTGTGGCAGCAGTTACAGCACAATCCGATTTTGTTGCTGCGCTACGTTCCCGCCGAGCGTCTCGCGACACTGGCGGCCAACCCCGAGTTCTGCGCCCGCTACGATCGTGTCATGCGCTGGTTGGCGGCCGAGCATAACGATGAGCACACCTGGTACGCCCAGACGTACCCTGAGCTGCGCGGCAAACCGGTGGCCTACTTTTGCGCCGAGTTCGGCTTTCACAACTCAGTACCCATTTATTCGGGTGGCCTTGGGGTGCTGGCTGGCGACCACTGCAAGAGCGCGTCAGATCTGGGCGTGCCGCTGGTGGGCATGGGCATCTTCTATCGCGACGGCTATTTCGATCAGCGCGTGGGCCCCGACGGTTGGCAAACCGACAGCCCCGATTCATTCGATCTGACATCGGTACCGATTCAGCCGGTCCCCGGCATTGGCGGCGAGCCGTATCTCACATCGGTGCGCACCTTTGGTCGCGATGTGTACATCCGCGTGTGGCGCATGATGGTGGGACGCGTGCCCGTGTACCTGCTCGATTCCGATCTTGAGGAAAATCATCAGGACGACCGGCCGTTGCTGTCGAAGTTGTACGCGGGCGGACCGGCGCTGCGTTTGCGGCAGGAATGGCTGTTGGGCGTGGGTGGTGTGCGTGTATTGCAGGCACTCGGCATTGCACCGGCCGCGTGGCACGCCAACGAAGGACACGCCGGCTTCATGCTGCTGGAGCGCGTGCGCGCCCTGTGCGCCGATGGCGTGCCCTTTGACGATGCCGTCAAGCAGGTGCGTGCGTCGAGTGTCTTCACCACGCACACACCCGTTCCGGCCGGACATGATCAGTTCAGCGTGGAACAGGTGCAGGAGTGCGCCGGTCCCATTTGGGAAGAGATGGGCGTACCGGCCGAGAAGGTGCTGCAGATCGGCTTCCATCCGAGTGCCGGCCGCGGTGTGTTTCACATGACGGCGGCGTGCATTCGTTTGTCGCGTCGTGTGAACGGCGTATCGGAGCGGCATGGCGCAGTCTCACGCGTGCTGTGCAATCCGCTCTGGCCCGATCGCAAAGCCGATGACGTACCGGTTGGACACATCACCAACGGTGTGCACCTGGCCACGTGGATGGCCAACCCGATCATGCAGCTGCTCGATGAACATCTGGGTACGGTGTGGGGCGCCGAGCGGGATCGCACCATGTGGGAACGCGTGCTCACGCTTGATGACGAAAAGCTGTGGGGTACGCACTTGCGACTCAAGCATGTGCTCATGCGTCTGGTGCGCGAAAAGGCGAGACAGAACTATCGCAAGGGCATGTTGCAGTCGCCGCAGCTGGTAGGCGCCGGTACGTTGCTCGATCCGCATGCGCTCACCATCGGTTTTGCGCGTCGCTTTGCCACGTACAAGCGTGCCAACCTGCTGTTCCGTGATGTGGAGCGGCTGCGCAAGCTTGTGACCAACAGTGCGCGCCCTGTGCAGTTTGTATTCTCCGGCAAAGCGCACCCGGCCGACACACCGGGCAAGCAGGTGCTGCAGTCGGTGTATCAGTTCACGCGTGACCCGCAGTTTGAGGGACGCATTGCGTTCATTGAAGATTACGGTATGCACCTGGCCCACCTGCTGGTACAGGGTGTAGACCTGTGGATGAACCTTCCGCGCGTTCCGCTTGAAGCATCGGGCACCAGCGGCATGAAAGCCGGTCTCAATGGTGTCCCACAGCTCTCCACCATCGACGGCTGGTGGGAAGAAGGCTACGATGGCACCAACGGCTGGGCGATTGAACCGGAAGTGGATGACGATATCGGCGATCGCACCGCCGACCGTCTGTACACCCTGCTCGAAGAGCAGATCGTCCCCGCGTTTTACGATCGCGATGACGAAGACGTGCCCACCCGTTGGCTTGCGACGATGAAGAACGCCATTCGTGTGGCCGGTACGCAGTTCACCGGGCGCCGCATGGTTGAACAATACGTGCGGGCGTACTACGCGCCCGCTATCCTGGGGGACGCACTCCAGGACGATCCGCCAGTTTCCTGACGCTTCCGCCATGACCGTTTCCGCCCTGCCCACTCCGTCAACGTCGTTCCCCGCCGTGCCCGCCGCGCCCGACGGACGGCCAACGATTGTGCATCTCACGGCCGAGTATGCGCCATTTGCGCGTACCGGCGGACTGGCGGAGGCGGTGCGAGGGCTGGCCACATTCCAGTCCCGAGCCGGCAATGCGGTGGTGGTGTTTGTACCGCTCTATCGATCGGTACGCGACCATGCACCGGATCTCGCGCCGCTCGGTCGGCCGGTCAAGGTGGAGCTGGGCTTCCGTTCCGTGGAGGTACGGTTTTTCCGCGAGGTGAAGTCCGGCCCCGGACCGCGTGTGGTGTTTGTTGATGCACCAACGTATTTCAATCGCAGTGGACTGTACGGCGAGCAAGGCAGGGATTTTGCCGACAACGCGCGTCGGTTTGCCGTGTTTTCGCGGGCGGTGCTTGATGGCATCTCGAGGCTGATTGCCGGCCCTGTGCTCGTGCACGCGCACGACTGGCACACATCGCTCGCGCTCATGTACATGCGCACCTACGGCGATTTGCGTGAACGCTTTGCCAGCACGCCAACCGTCCTGTCCATTCACAACGCCGGCTATCAGGGTCATTTCCCCGAAAGCGTGCTGAATGAATGCGGCATACCGCCGGAGGTCTACAACTGGCGCATGGCCGAGTGGTATGGACGGGTGAACTTTCTGAAAACGGGACTGGCGTTCGCCGATGTCGTGGTGACCGTGAGCCCGGGCCACGCGCGTGAGCTGCGCACACCCGACGGTGGCTTCGGATTGCACACCACGTTTCAATGGCTGGGCAATCGTTTTCTCGGCATCACCAACGGCATTGATCAGACCGAGTGGGATCCGGCAATCGACGATCAGATTACGGCCAACTACACGCGCGAGGACACCAGCGCCAAAGCCCGTTGCAAAGCCGCGCTGCAGCGTTCGTTCGGCTTGCCGCAGCGCCGTCGCACTCCGCTCTTCGGCCTGACCGGTCGCATGGTCATGCAGAAGGGGCTCGACCTGGTGCTCAACTCGCATCTGGTGTGGAACATGGACGCGCAGTTTGTATTTCTGGGCCAAGGTGAACCGCGCTACGAACGCGCGCTCACACAGTTGGCCAATGCCCGTCCGCGTCATGTTGGTGTGCAACTCGATTTCACCGATCGCCTCGAGCACCGTCTCATGGCGGGCGCCGACATGTTTCTCATGCCGTCGCAGTACGAGCCGTGCGGTCTCACCCAAATGCGTGCCCAGCGCTACGGCGCCCTGCCGATTGGCCGGCGTGTGGGTGGCATTGCCGACACGGTGGAAGATGATGTGACAGGCTTTCTGTTCGATCCATTTAACGCCAGCGCGTTTGACCACGCGATTTCGCGTGCCCTGGCGCGTTTCAGTGAACCGGTTGGTTGGGCGCGTCGCATGCACACCGCCATGGGACGCGACTTCGGGTGGGAGCGTTCGGCTGAGCGATACGAGCGTGCGTACGAGCTGGCGTTCTCTGTCACGCGGAGTCGCGGCTGAGCGCCGTGGTACCGGCCGACATTGTGCGTGCCGTGATCGTGCACGCGCATTGCTACCAGCCGCCGCGTGAAGATCCGTGGCTGGAGCTTGTGGACGTTGAGCCTTCCGCTTCGCCAGACCACGATTGGAACGCGCGCATTGACCGCGAGTGCTACGCGCGGCTGGCTGCAACAGAAGTGCGCGTGGCCCCCAATCGCCCCGACGATGATCCGCTCACCCCCGAAGCGCTGGCCGCGCTGGGCGGTGACGCACGCAGCCGCGCCCTCGCGGCGCTGCACCGTGAGCTGGGTCCCCCCCCCGGCGGTGACGCGGCGGGTGGATTGGCGCGCATCGTGAACTGCTACGCCTGGTGCACCTTTGATGTGGGGGCCACGCTGTGCGAATGGCTGGAGCATCACGCCCCCGACACGTACCGCGCCATGCTCGACGGAGACCGGGCCAGCATTGCACGGTATGGCGGGCATGGGAACGCCATTGCCGCGCCCTACCACCACATCATCATGCCGTTGGCGTCGCGTCGCGACAAAGTCACCGAAGTGCGCTGGGGCATTGCCGACTTCACACGCCGGTTCGGCCGTGCGCCTGAGGGATTCTGGCTGCCGGAAACCGCGGTGGACGAAGAGACGCTCGATGTGCTCGTGGAGCATGGTATCCGGTACACCGTGCTGGCGCCGTATCAGGTGCGCAATCCCGACCCTACCGGCCGGCCGCTGCGCTGGCGCGGCAGCAACGGTGGTTCGCTGGCCATTTTCACCTACGACGGTTCGTTGTCAGGGGAAGTGGCGTTTGGCGGCCTGCTGCGCGATCCGGTGGCGTTGGCCAGACGCCTCGCACCACACGATCCCGACGCCACAGCGTTGGCTACCATTCTGGCCACCGACGGCGAGACGTTCGGGCATCATCAACGCGGTGGAGACGTGACCCTCGCACGCGCGATTGCACGCATTGCTGCGCGCCCCGATGCACGCATGCACAACTTCTCCACGCTGCTGGCTGAGTTCCCGCCGGAGCATGATGCACAACTGGTGGCGCCCAGTGCGTGGAGCTGTGCACATGGGGTGGAACGCTGGCGCAGTGATTGCGGCTGCAAGCTCGATCCGGGCGCGAACACATCGCAGGGGTGGCGCGGTCCGCTGCGCCGTGCGCTGGTTTGGCTGGCCAATGAAGCGCACACGGTGTATTCGCTCGAGGCCACCCCGCTCTTTCGCGACGATCCGTGGTCGGTGCGCGATGCCTACGGTGCGATCGTTGCACTCGACGGTGACGCGATTGACCGCTTTGTCCGCGATGCGATGCACGCCGACCGTCGGGATGAAGAAAGCGCCGTTCAGCGGGCGCGCGAGTTGCTCGAACTGCAACGCGCCACACTGCGCCTGTTCACGTCGTGCGCCTGGTTTTTTGACGATGTGGCGCGCATTGAAGCCCGGCAGGTGCTCAAGTATGCGGCACGCGTGCTCGAGCTGAGCGGACGCGCGGTGCGACTGGAACCGGGGTTTCTTGAGCGACTGGCCGAAGCGCGCAGCAATGATTCGCACGCCGGCACAGCGGCCGATGTGTTTGTGCGAGGGGCGCTGCCACATCAGAGTACCGAAGCGCGTGTCGCGGCGGCTGTGGCGGCGCTGCTCGCTGACGGTCTGCTGTACGATACGCTGGGCAAAGCGCCACGCCTGGGCGCCTACGACGTGGAATCAGCCGGGCAGGAAGCGCCGGATGCCCCGCTGCGCGTGAGCTTGCAGCACCGGCGCACTGGACGGCGCAGCACATTTCAGGCAGTCGCGCTCAGAGGCAATCTCGACGGTGCACCGCGCGTTTCGCTGCGCGCCGAAATACGCGGACGGCTGGAAACTCCAGTGCTGTACGACGTGCGTGACTTTCCTGATATTGCGGCGCGCGCACTGCTGCTGCGTCACGCACTCACACCGTTTCCTGATCCGCCGTTCACGAGCTTTCAACCGCGGTAACCCTGCAGTTTTCAGTCGCGTTTACAGAAGCGTTTACAGTCGCGTCCTCACGGGCGCGTTTCGACATCACCGTGACGGCGCGTGGCCACAAAGATCGCGCCATGCCAGGCACGAACCCCGTACAGTGCCCGTGACTTGATGGCCGGCACATATGCCGCGAAGTGCACGTCCATGGGATTGATGTAGGTGTCGGGGGCGAGCACCTGACCATCAACGACAAAGACAAGACACTCCGTGTTGGGGCGCGCGCTAAGCTTCCGTTTTGAGGTGTAGCAATCCTGACCGAGGTAGTGTGGAACCCGAACACCACCCAGCGGAAGCCGACGCATCAGCTCCTCAAAGGTGCTGGCCACTTCGCGCTCTTTGGCAATGCGCCACGGCTCAATGATCTGCCAACCGGCCAGCTTGGCGTACTCCAACTGCTGTTCGTTCACGTTGGCAACTTCGCGATCGGCCACAATTGTGACCGTGGCAATCGTCACACCACGCACTGGCGTGGACAGGTCAACCTGCAGCGTGTCGACATTAGGCGGAATCGCGTAGTAGCCGGAATACGATGGCTGCGCGCCAACCTTTCTGATTACGAAGCGAACCGTTCCGGCGCGCTGCGCGTCCACCTGAAACGATCCCGTGGCGGTGGTGCGAACCTGAGCCAGGCTTTGCTGCATGGAATCCTGCAGCGTGATCATCACCGCAGGAATGGGTTCGTTGGTGGCTGAATCGGTAACGACACCGCGAATGATCTGCGCAGACAGCGCCAATGCGGGCGTCAGTGTGAGCGTCGCGAGAAACAGCAGCAACGTGGTCAATCGCGGAGTGCGGCCAGAGCAACCGGGACTGGACCTCCGCTTGCGAACCGGCAGGAGCGTCGAGTGACGCATAAGAGCACCTCGTTGAAACGGTAGGGCCTGACCTTCAAAGTTACCCATTTTGCCGTGGAACACGCAACTTCCACGCGGTGGGCGGGGCGGTTGCGCTCTTCAGGCGTGCCACTGCGTTGAAAGACGGTTGCGCTCTTCGGGCGTGCCACTGCGTTGCCGTGTTGCGTTGCCGTGTTGCCTTACCCTTCTGCCGGCGCCCCCACTGGCGGCGGCACCGGTACGGCAATGGTGCCGGGACGAGCAGCGGTCATGGGCGAGTCAACGCGATCGAGTGGCGGCCCGAGAGAAACGTCGCACACACCCTCGGCTGTTTCCGTGATGAGCTGATCGACCACCGCGCGCAGGTCCCCGGTGCGCGCATAGGTCGCCAACTGGCGCTGCGCACTGGAGCCGTGCTGCAGAATGTGAAAGGCGTACTCCACTTCCTTGCGCGTGCCGAGTTCATCGAGCACGTCATCAAGAAACCATTCAATGAGTTCACGAATGGCTTCGGGCGCCGGCAGCTCTACACGCTTGCCAAAGTCAATGAGTTTGCCGCCCAGCCCCCAACGCACGGCACGCCACTTGTTCTCTTCAATCAGATCGGCGGCGTACACACGAAATGTCAGGTTATCGCGACGCAGCTTCCACATTTTGGCCACGACTGCCTGCAGCACGGCGGCAATGCAAATGGCTTCGTCAACGCGCGTATTCACATCGCATACGCGGAACTCAAGCGTGGGATACAAATGATGCGGGCGCACATCCCACCAGATCTTGCTGCCGTCAGGGATGCTGCGCGTATCAATGAGGGTGTCCACCACATTGGTGTACTCACCCCAGCCGTTGAAAATGCGCGGCACGCCGGTGCGCGGAAAGTTCTTGAAGACAATGCTGCGATAGCTGTGCAGCCCTGTATTGCGACCAAACCAGAACGGTGAACTGGTGGACAAACAGAGTACGTGCGGCAACACGTAGCGCGCCGCGTTCAGGCAGTCAATACGGAAGTCGTTGTCTTCAATGCCTACGTGCACATGCGTACCGAAAATCAGCAGGCGATGCGCCAGATCCTGCAGCTCGGCCTTCACACCCAGATACCGCTCCTTGGGTGTCATTTCCTGATTCATCCAGTTGGAAAACGGATGCGTACCGGCACTGGCAATCGCCAGTCCGTGCTGTGCCGCTGCTCCGATCACCGCTTTGCGATGTTTGGTGAGTTCTTCACGCAGCTCGGCGATCGTGTTGCACGGACGCGTTCCGATTTCCACCTGGCATTGATGCAGCTCCGGCTTGACCTCAAGCATGAGCGGATCATCGGAACGGATCAGTGCTTCGAAGCCGGGCGTGAGGTCGCGCGTCACCGGATCGATAATCTGATACTCTTCTTCAATACCGACCGTGAGTGACGGTGCCTTCATTTACGACTCCAAGCTGGATGCAACGAGAGTGTTTGCCGAACGGCCTCGTTCGGCAAACTGTACGGCGGCACTGATGAACGCACCAAACAAATGACGGGTGTGCGGGTCGGTCATTTCGAAGACTTCCGGGTGCCACTGCACACCCATAATGAACGCCTCGCCGGGCAGTTCCAGCGCTTCCACCAAGCCGTCTTCTGATATGGCGGACACGGTGAGCCCCTGCCCAACAGCTTTCACGCCCTGATGATGCATGCTGTTGACCGTGAGACGCTCCGCTCCGTCCGACAGATCGAACAGGCGCGTATCAGGCTGCAGCGCAACGGTGTGTGCGAGATGGGTGCGCGAATAACCGGCGTTCGGGAAAAAATCGTGCTTTTGCAGCTCGGGACGCTGGGTGGCCAGATCCTGATAGAGCGTGCCGCCCTGCACGACATTGAGAATCTGCATACCGCGACACAGCCCGAGCACCGGTTTGCCGTCTTCAATGGCCCACCTGACCAGTTGCATTTCCACACGGTCGCGCGCCGGATCAAGATTGCCGCACTCGGGCCTGATGGTTTCACCGTACACACGCGGATCCATATCCACGCCACCGGGAATCAGTACCCCGTCGAGTCGCTCATAAATCAGGCGCAGCGTGGGCAGATCGTCATCAAACAGCGGCACCATCCAGGGCACACCGCCCACCATGGTGGTGGCCAGGAAGTATCGCTGGTTCATGACCCACGATTGCGGCAACGCCGGCGGAATGCCGTCAATCGAATGCAGCGTTTGAGTTGTCAGGCCAATCGTTGGCCGGTACGGCGCACCGCTCATCTCTCCTCCACCAGGAAGGTGGGGACATTGGATCCCCCCCCCGCAGTCACATTTAATAACGGGTCGGTGGCGATGCGGGTGAGGCACCCTTCCACGACAGCTTGTTGCGCGAGAAACGGCGCGGTATCCACCATGCGGTCGCCGATATGCAGGCGTCCGTCCAACCAGGCGGGGTACGGCTCCGTGGGTAAAACCACACGCTCCTGAACGATATACGGATGCGTGACCGCTGTCTGCAGGGCCGAGGCCCAATCACTGTCCGACACCGTCCAGCCAAGCACGATGCCCTTGCCGCCGTAGTCGTCGTTGGGCTTGAGCACCAGCCGTTCCCGGTTGTCGCGGGCAAAGGGAAGCAGGTCTACCGACTTCCCCTCGTGCTGCGTCTGGCGTTCTTCCACCACGCGCGTCCAGGGCACGTGTTTGTCTACCGCAGCCTTCTCTTCGGGAGACAGCAGGGAGCGCTGCCGCTCGTCGCTCACCACCGCCAGACTGGCCTTCTTGTGCAGCAGCTTGCAGCGGAACGGATTCACCATGCACACCGCGCCATCCTGCACCGCGCGCACCACCGGCGACTCGAGACCGCACTGCTCTACCAGTTCGTCAATGAGTACACGCTTGTAAATGAGCGACACCG
>JAABRT010000054.1:13211-24079 GCA_011390805.1 Gemmatimonas sp.
GCCCGCCCACCAACCGTGAGCACGCCGCCCTTGTATTCGGCATCGCGCGGATCACCGATGAAGGTGGGGACGCCCACACGCGTGAAGAGCTTTTCAAAGAGCACGAACTCCGAATAGGTGGGCACCTCTTTCCAGTCGAGAATGCACAGCGTTGGCGCTTCGCGCACACCGCGCCACGCGTAGTACGACTCGAGCAGCGACTGCACCACGCTCGGCCCCGATGGCAGCGGCAGCGCGGCAAAGTGTTGGCGGAACGCCCCCATGGCCGGCAGATCGAGAAACATCTGCGACAGCGCGTCGTTGTAGGCCGCGCCGGCCGGTGTTTCGGCGTTGTACTCGGTGTACTTGAGACCGTCGTCGCCGGGCGCAAAAAACGCATCGAGGCGCGACACCGGACTGCTTACCGGAAAGCGCGGGTCGGCGTGAATGAGCCGCTCCTCCCAGTCGAGCAGCCGGAACTGTTCGCGAATGGTGGCATCGTGCATCGCGGCCGACCGCACTTTTTCCATGGCCGACACCACCAGCGTGGATGCCCGGGATACATGCCGGTACTGCGCCGCCGTCATGAGGCGCGGACGGATCACACTGCACAGTGGCCGATCGCCAAAGTACAGACCGTCGCTTTTGAGCCGGCGATCCAGCAGCTCCATGGACGCGGCCGCGATGTCGTCGGAGAGTCCGTCGTGGTAGCGCGCGATGGCTTCCCGGGCGACCGGATCGTCGCCCAGTCCGGTGGACCGCTCGCTCATTTGGACGATGATTGTCTGGCGGTGGATTTTGACGGCCGGGCAACCGGCGCAGCACGAGACGCGACCGGTACAGCCGAGTCGGTGGGCGCGGCGGCGCCAGCCAGTGCGGGAATGGCGGTTTCCGGTCGCGGCGCGTCGAACGGTGCCGTGGCGAGCTTCACCGCCATGTCGGCCATGTGCTCCACCACCCATTCGAAATAGGCCGGCGTGAGCGAGTTGATGTCCATATCCGGCGCCGGATTCATGAAGTCGATCGCGTACGGTACCCCGTCTTTCACGGCAAACTCCACCGTGTTCATGTCATAACCAAGCACGCGGCAGAGCGTGAGCGCATCGGCGGCGATCCTGTCGTGCAACTCCTTGCCCAGATAGTTGGGGTCGGTGATGTATTTGCGTTCGCGCGGATCGTAGGGCATCACGAGCACATGCTCGCGCCCCAGCACCATGCAGCGCGTGTACTGCTCCCAGGCAATGAACTCCTGCGCCACCATGGTGAGCAGGCCGCTTTCGTTGTAGTGGGACAGCAGCTCTTCCATGCTCTGGCAGATGTACACATCACGCCAGCCGCCACCGTGGGCATCCTTGAGCACGCAGGGGAATCCGATGTATTCCGCCACGCCGCGCCAGTCGAGCGGATAGGCCAGGTTGCGCAGCGATTCCGTGTGTGAGATGCCGGGGATGTAATCCTTGTTGGGGAGCACCATCGTTTTGGGATGCGAGATGCCGTGCCGTACTGCGAGCGTGGCATCGATGAACTTGTCATCGGCCGACCACATGAACGGGTTGTTGATGACGGTGCAGCCCTGAATGGCGGCGTGTTTGAGGTAGGTGCGATAGAAGCCGACCTCGTGCGAGATGCGATCAATGAGCAGCGTGTACGGCACCGGCTGCGCCATTTGCGTGGCATCGAGCGAGGCATACTCGGCCGTGACGCCAGCTCGGCGTCGCTTGACGGCTTCAATGAACGCGGGCGGAAACGACCACTCGCGGCCGACGATCAGGCCGATTTTCGGGTCAGGCACCATCGGGGCTCTCCACAGCAACTGGAAGAAGAAAGGAGTCTCTCGCGGCATCATGTCGCCTGTGGCGCATTTTCGCCATGGGGCGCAGACAAATCATTACGCCAGTTTGCCTGATCACGAGGCGGTAACGTTTGTGTGAATTAAATCACAACACAAGATTTGTGATAACCCGCGGTGTGGATAAATGGTCTCCCCCACCCGCGCAGTGTTCAGGCATCACAGGCCATGTTTTCCACATCAGGTTGGTCCCAGAGTTATTGCCAGATGGGCACTTGGGTGGTTATCCACATTAAGCGAACACTCTATCCACATCAATGTCAACAACTTAGCTCGACCAACTCGTATTGCGTGGGCACTCCGATCGTCGTACAATGCTCGCCTCACTCAGCGCGTCAGCAATGTGTGATCACGATTTTCCCGCTCCCCTGCCAATACGCCATGAACGTCATCGCTTGCGCTGCCCCCGCCGGAGCCATCGAACCCGCGCCGCTGACCTCGCTTCCCGAAAGCGTGTTTACCGACTCTCAGGTGGAGCTGGCCGGTTTCTGGGCGGCTGACGACACGTATTACGTGCGCGCTCAGGACACCCGTGGTGCCGACCGCTGGTTTCGCATTGAATCGGGAGCGGACGCCGATCTGGCCACCGACGCGTTGCGCGCCTCCGGCATCGCCGGCATGGTGGCCGATCAGGGTGCGCGTACCGGCGGCGTGGCCTTCCCGCTCGGCTCCACCGGACGCACCGTCTTTCGCGTCTGGCGCGCCCGCGGCACCGAACGCGTAGGGAAAACTAGAATCCTGGCAGTTCGAGCTGCGCGGTCACGCCGCCTGCCAGCGTGACGCCGGCTGCCTGCAACCACGCCAGCAAGACATCCTGCCCGTGATCTCCCGCCATGGCGGAACGCGCCGCGCTCAGCCGCAGCTTGAACTCTGCCGATACATCGGGGAGCGTCCGTCGCAACACGGCGATGGTCAGCAGCTCGGTGGCGTCGGCCAGATGACGCACAGCGAACTCAGCCATACGGGCGCGCAGGGCGGCCGTACTGAGCACCGGACCGTCTCCAGTGCTGCCGTGCTCGGCGCGACGCTCCCTGAAGGCCGCCAGACGCGTTCTGGTGGCCACCAGCGGGCGCGGAGCGGCCTCGGAAGGGTCTTCGGAGGGCGCGCTGATTGGAGCGCCCAGCAGCCCCAGCCAGGCCATCCAGAGGGTGCCGCGTGCGTACGGTTCCCAGGATTGCTCATCGAGTCCGCGGGCGTAGTTCTCGACAGCGGCTGCGATGCCATCCCGCTTCTGCCACCAGTCGGCGTACACATCGGTTTGTCCGCTGACCATGGCCAGCGCGCCCAATCGCAGCGCCCACGTGAGAGCGCCCTCGCCATCATCGAGCGGGGGGCGCAGCGAGGCGCCGCAGCGGTACGCACGCGAGGCGCCCAGCGTGAGCACCGCACGGGCCAGATCGCGCTGTGGCCCGGGGGTGGCATCGAGGGCCGCATCGAGCTGCCCCAGCGCCGCCAGTTCGTAGGCGGTACCCAGCAGCGCCAGTCCGTCGGCCACGGGTTCGCCCAAACCGATGCCGGCGGCGACAGCGGCCTCATCGGCGCGTTCGAGCAACAGTGTTCGTCGCTCCAGCGGTACGGCGGAGACGGCCCAGTGCTCGTCAAGGGTCGCTCTGGCCACGGCCAGCGCGTCGCGCTGGTCGAGTGTTCGGTCGGACTGCCCGGTGAGAACGTGCATATCGCGGTGTTCCCTCGAGACGCGGTGAACGACCGCCGCGCCGGAGAGGTGAGCGTCGCGCATCGCCCACTGCGGCGACACATCGACAGACTCACACGCTACCGATCCACGCGACGACCTCTCCCGGGTCGACAGGCGTAGCCGATTTCCTCGGCACAGCTGTCGGCTCGGGAAGCGTGCTGCTGATCCCGTACGTGCAACAGAAAGTAACTCATGCGCTTACAACGCGCGCGTCGCATTTATGTCACAAACGCGATCTTGTCAAGAGACAAGCATCGCGACTCAGGAGAATCACCGGTGGGATTTGAATCGTCACACATGGCCCGGCGTCGCCTGGCCAGCCTCGCGATGAGCAATCGACGCGTCAACGAAGCGCTGGCCGTCGCCAGTCTGAACGAGCAGGACCATGCGGCCAACGCAGCCGGCGAACTGAGCAGCTACGAGCTCGCCGCAGCGGGCTACACCGGAGCGCAGGCGCTGGCGTTGGAGCTTGAGACGCTGGCTCAGGATATCGCCAACACCCCGGGCGCAGGCGGAGCGCTGTTGGCCTCGTTCGCTGAACAGACCCGCGTGCTGCAGATGGTCGCGCAGGCGTCGCAGCGCTCCCCCGGTCAGCCGCTGCCCGCCGATGTGCTGCAGGCGGTGCAGGACGCGGTGCGCGGCGCGGTCATGGGCTCCGTCAGCTACTGACGGGGCGCGCGCGCGGCGCCGAGATAAACCGGCCTGCTATCGGGCGCCAGCGCGGCGCCCCGATTCACCAGTGCGCTAACCTGACGCCCGCGAGGCGCTGCTCAGCCTGTCGCTGAGCGGGCTTCGTCGGAGCTGCGCTCCTGCCCTGCATTGTCCGCCCGTCGCACGGCGAACTGCATCTCCTGCACCAGCGCCTCGGCGTCAAACGGCGCCCCCGCGCTCAGTTGGCGGCGGCGCCCTGAAATGCGTGGCAGCACCGTCGCGCCCCCGTAGGTCACCACCGGCATGCCCGGCACAATCTGCTCCACACGCGATGCCAGACGCGTCGGCGCTTCGCGAACGAGCGCGTCACCATGCACCACAATGTCCGGCAGCTGCCGACCCGATTGCAGCAGGTCGAGCCCCTCGGCCTCCGAGTCGGCCAACAGCACCTCGGCACCGTGCCGCTCCAGCAGCCGGCGCAAGAACTGCCGCAAGACCGGATCGTCTTCAATCACCAGCGCAGTCATCCCGTCCACCTCCACCTCACCTTGCGCCTGGGGCGCTCAATACTGGCCAAGACTGTCATTCAGATCGCACTTCGGTGGGCCCGGTCACAGTCGCCGCACAGTTTTGTCGGGCCACGTCTTGCGCCCGGATGAACGACCGGGCAGCATGACCATAAACCATCCTGTCACTCACGGAGATCCTGCATGCCCGCTGTTGCTGTCACGACGCAGTATACGCGACGACCCGCAAACTTGCTGCGTTCAGTTTCGACGATTGCAATGCTGCTCGGAATATCGTTGATGTTGCCCGTTCGGCCAGTGCTGGCGCAAGCGATTCCACCGAGTGACGGTGATCGGGCGTGGGCGTCCGGGCACGAGGCGGCGCTGAAGGGACAGGCTGATGCTGCCATCGCCGCTTACCGCGAAGCGCTGCGGCTGGCCCAGCAGGATCGAGACGCCGAGCTCGCCAGTGCGGCGCGACTGGGCATGGCCGAGGTGTATGATGTGTGGCTGCGCTGCAAAGACTCGGCGCGTGTGGCCTACGAAGACGCCGTACGGCTCACCTCCGAAGGCGACTACGCCGCGGCCGACGCGTACATCATCTGGCTGGCCAAGCAGGGTGATCAGGCCGGCGCCCGTGCGTTGCACGCGCGCACATACCTGCCGATTGAAAACGAGGTACCGCGTACCGTCACGCGCGAAAGTGTGAACTTTTTACTGGGGCTGGCGCAGATTCAGATTGCCAACAGCAGCCGCAGCGGTGCCCTGTCGAGTCTGAACTCAGCGCGCAGCATTGCAGCCCGACTGGCCACCGGCGGTGAAGGCTCCGCGCCTCTCTCGGAGGTGACGGCCGGCAACTACTGGGTGCTGCACGACCTGGCGGCGCTGTATCTCGATCCGGCCAGTCGCGGTGTACGCAACGTGGGCGCGGGGTCAGCGCTAAGACGTCAGCTGGATTCGGCCAGCGTGTCAGACGACGGTTTGCATCCGCGCTTCTCGGTGGGCCGACTGGCCGATCGCATCGAACGGAACCGTCGCACGTGCAAGTCGGCGGCCTGTCGTGTGCCACCGCGTCCTCCGCGGCCGCGGTGTCCGTGAGGGTGATCGTCGGTGTTCGCCGTAAGGGTGATCGCCAGTGAGCGCCGTTTGCCGCTGGCGTGACCAGGGCGTTGGTTACGGCGAACCGCGACGGTGCAGCGTGAGCGACAGCGTCCCGTACCGATGCGGACGTGGCTGCGCCTTGTAGTCCCGGGTGCGATAGTGCCAGCGGAAGTCGAAGGTGGCGTCGCTCCAGCGCCAACCGCCGGCCAGCGACAGCTGCTGCACCGCCGGAATGCGCTCGGAGGTGACTGACCGGTTGAGGAAGTGACCGTCCAGAAAAACGTCCCGCATCACGAGTTCCTGTTGCGCCGCAGCGGCGACAAACGGCCCGCGAGTGAGTGCGCTGGCCCCGTCTTCGGGCAGCCACACCGCGCCTCCGGCGAGCCCCAGTCGCACTTCTCCGCCGACCGTTGCGGCGCTGCGCAATGTGCCCAGTTCGGCACTCCACCTGAGGCCGGCCCGCAGGGGAGCTGTGCTTATCCTGCGGTCGAGCGTGCGCAGCTCTTCATACAACAGTGAAATGGTAGGACGGGTGGCCAGCTGGTTCTTCCATCCAAGTTCCTGCTCGTCGCCGGTAATCCGGTGCACCATGCGCTGCAACGGTTCGGCGAGAGCGGGTGTGCCGGTGGTTCCGAGGTCGAGCGCCAGGGTGCGCTGGGTGGCCCCGCGGATTAGCGTTGCAGCGACCGCACCACCCAGATAACCGGCGTACGGACGTTCCCCGCGTACGGGGCGCTCCTTGTTGCTGGGCGGGGTGAAGATGGCCTGTCGTACGGTCAAGCCCGCCATCATGCAACCTTGTGCGCGCTGCTCACTGCCCTCGCAGCCCGGCAAGCCGCCAACGCGCGAGCGCAGCCATTGCGGCGCGGTCGCCCAACGCATGACCGCGCCCATTCCGTGCGTGTACTCGAAATCGTTGGCCACGCCGAGCGGCCGCAGCGCGAACATGTCATTGTCGATAAACAGCCTGACGGTGCGCACGACGGGTCCCACGGGCACTGAATCGGGTGGAGACTGCGCCATCAGGGGCCCAACGCAGCAGCTGAGCGCGAGCAGCAGCTTCGGGAGTGTCCGAGGCGTCATGTTTCAAGAGCTAATCGCCGCTCCCGCATCGCACCAGCCGCGTGGCATGAGTCGCTGCCGTTACGTGACCGGCGCGAGACGCGGCGGCGGCTTGCCGATGCGCCTCCGATCGTGCAGACTGCTTATCTCAACGGAAGAGCGGCGTCTCTTTCCGTCTCGCCTTTGAATCGCCACCCGGCATGACTGCTCCCCGCACCGCAAGCTGTCCCACCTGCAACGTCGCTCTGTCCGAGAGCGATCGCTTTTGCAAGCAGTGTGGAACGGAGGTCAGCGGCGTCAACGCGTCAATTATCGCCGGCGCAGCCAATGCGGGTCCGTCACAGCAGTTTTCGGCACTCTCTGCCGCATCACCGTGGGAGTTGGTGCTGGCGCGATTGCGCGAGGTCACACTCGGCGAGTTCGACATCGGGCGCGAGCTGGGACGCGGCGGCATGGCGGCCGTTTTTCTCGCGCACGATCTGGCGCTGAATCGCAAGGTTGCCATCAAGGTCATGGCGCCCGGTTTGATGATGGGCGAAGGCATGGTGCAGCGTTTTCGACAGGAAGCCATCACGATTGCCAATCTGTCACACGCGCACATCGTCACCATTCACGCGGTGCGGCAGCTGGCCGATCTGCATTTCTTCGTGATGCAGTTTGTTGAGGGACAGTCGCTCGACACGGTGCTGCGTACGCACGGCACCCTGTCAGTGCCGGTCGTGAAAGCGATTCTGCATCAGGTAGGATCGGCACTGGCCTACGCGCACAGGCGCGGCGTGGTGCATCGCGATATCAAACCCGGAAACATCCTGCTCAGCGGTGACGGTGACGCACTGGTTACCGACTTCGGCATTGCGAAAGTGGCCGAGGGACCAAGCCAGACACAAACCGGCATGGTGGTGGGCACGCCCACCTACATGAGTCCTGAGCAGTGTTACGCCACCGATCTCGACGGCGCGAGTGATCAGTACTCGCTGGGTGTGGTGGCGTATCAGATGCTCACCGGAGAAGCGCCGTTTTCCGGTTCGGCGTTTGCCATCATGAAGGGGCATACCAACGAAACGGTGCCGCCCATTCGCGCGCGTTTTCCCGACGTGCCCGAGCAGCTGGAGGCCGCGATTCTGCGCATGCTGGCCAAGAAACCGGCCGACCGGTTCAGCACCTTCAGCGAAGCGCTCGCTGCCATGGGTGCCGCGGCAGTAGCTCCGGAATCGCCACTTCGCGATGAACTCATCAGACTCGCCGCTGTGGAAGAGCGTCGCGAGCAGCTGGGTGAGCTGTTGCGAACGCCATCGAGTCCGGTCCCGAAGTCGCGCACATCGCGCCGCGCCGGTGCTGACGCGGCAGACGCAACACCTCGCACGCCCGCGACACCGCTGCCCGCCGGCCCTACGATCGCGATTGCGATTGCACCACTGGCCGCCGATCTGGAAGTCGGTGACAGTGCAACGCTGCGTGCGAGCGTACGTGGCACAAGCAGTGCCGACGCCCTCGTGTGGAGCAGCGAGACGCCCGATGTGGTAACGGTGCACGCGCAGACGGGCGAGGTGGTGGCAGCGTCGGCCGGTGAAGCCATCGTGACGGCGCATATAGACGGTGTGACAGAACGGATCACCTTCAGGGTAGTCGAACCGCGTGTGGCCACATTGCAGATCAGCGGACCGGGCGGCGATGTGCATGTAGGCGAGAGCTTCACATTGACGGCGGCCGCGATGAACAAACGCGGCGAGCCACTTGAGCGCGACGTCGCATGGAGTGCTGTGGGCAGCGCCGCCGAGTTGTCGCCTTCGGGTGCGCTGCGCCTTGTGGCGACGGGGCGCGTAGCGATCACGGCGGTGTGTGAAGGTGTGTACGAAACGATTGTATTGCATGTGGCGCCGGCGCCGGTGGCTTCGATCAACATTCTGGCCCCTGCCGAGCCTCTTGAGATTGCGCGCGCGGTCACGCTCACCGCGCAGCTGCGCGATGCGCAAGGTACGGAGCTGCACCACCGCACTGTGCAATGGCGCGTGAGTGACACCGCGCTCGCGCGAATCGACGCGGCGGGTGTGCTGAATCCGCTGGCGCAGGGAACGCTGCAGGTGGTGGCGGAGTGTGAGGGCGTGCAGGCAACCATTCCGCTGGTCATTCCTCCGGCGCGCGCCGCAACGATTACCATTGGCCGTGTGCCTGAACTCGTGCGCGACGGCGACCGCTTTACACTGAACGCGGAAGCGCGTGACGCGCGCGGTGCAATCATCACACCGGTGCTGCACTGGAGCAGCAGCAACTCCGATGTGGCCAGCGTAACGGCCGACGGCGCGGTGTACGCACGTACAGCGGGGCGAGCAGAGATTGTTGTGCGCGCTGATGATGTCACCGCCAGCGTTTTGCTGACGGTGCATGCCACCCCTGCAGTGTTTGCCGCCGCGCAAAGCGGCGCGGCGCCAGTGCTCGACGCGCCCAACGCCACGGCGGTGTTGTCGGCGCTGGATGGCGAGGGCAAGCGAACTGGAGCAGCGGGGGGCGCGACTGGCGACGCAGCTGCGGCGGGTGCGACCGGTCAGGTGAGTCCGGCCACCGCCGGCGGAGGCCGCCGTCTGCCTTCGTGGCTGTACGCGGCCGTAGCGGTACCTGTAGTGGGCTTGGTGTTGTGGATGGCGACCCGCGGAAACGACGGTGCAACCTCCGCGCCCCCGTCGAACGTCAACGACCCGTCGCCTGCGGCAGCAGGTGAGCAGCCGGTTGCCGGTGCGGCACAGTCCCGGCCTGCCGAGGCGACCACGCTGGCTACCGATTCGTTGTTGGGCGCAGGCGACGTTACGGGTGATGTCGCATCCGCTGCCGGAGCCGATGTTTCATCGGCGGCACCGGGCGCGCCGGCGCGGCCCGTTTTGCGCATCGAGACACCCGCGTCCACTTCGCTGCGTCCCACGGAAACGCTGCAGCTGCGCGCCACGCTTCGCGATCCGGCTTCAGGGGCACCGGTGAACACGGCGATTCGATTTGCCAGCAGCAATACCAGCGTAGCGCGTGTGGATACGCGCACCGGGCAGGTAACAGCGGTTGCACCCGGGCGCGTCACCATATCGGCCAGTGCCGGCGACGCAGCGCGCTCCACGCTCACGCTGAGCGTGCTTGCACCAGCCGCTGCCCAGGCGGCCCCAGCAGAGCCCGCGGCCGGACAGGTGGCGCAAACGCCCCCAGCGGCAGACAACGCTGCATCGAGCGGTAACACGGCAGTCACGCCGCCGCCCGCAACTCCCCCTGTGACACCGCCCACGCGCGAACCCGAACGGGTGGCCGTGTCAGCGGCCCAGTTGGAGCAGGAGGCCCGAGCGGTGGTGAACCGGTTTGCACGCGCCTACGAATCGGGCAACCTGAGCGCGGTGCGCGCGGTGTACGGCGACATGCCTGCAGGCTTCGCGTCGGCGCTGCAGGATTTTTTTGAGTATGCGCGACGCATCAAGGTAACCGTGGGCACTGTTGAGCCCATTGGCGCTCTCTCAGGTGAGAACGGCGCGCGCGCGAGCGTGCAGGCCCGTGTCACGATTGGCTTCAATGACGGACGACGTGACCAGTCAAATTCCGACACCTGGCAGATTACGCTGCGTCGCGATGGAGATCGCTGGCAGTTTGTCGGGCTCGGCACACCATAGTCTCTTCCGTGAAGGATCAGCCGGACATTTGACGCTTTGAGTTGCGGGAATCGGTTTTGAGCCGCAACGTAGCGGCACGCGATCGATGTCTCCTCTCGCCATCGCATCCGGCAACCGGAGGTTTTTTTGTCTGCTGTGCCCTGTCTTCGCCGCAACCGAAATCGGCGCGTCGGAAGTGGTTTTAATGTTTGGCTTTCGCTTCTGCTCTTGCTCTTTGTCTCAGCGTGCAGTGGCGGTGACAGTCCGGTGGCGCCCACGCTGTCAATCAACATCGCGCAAGTCACACTCAACGTTGGTGAAAACGTACAGTTGAGCGCGGTGAACGCGACGGGCACGGTGGAATGGACGTCGAGCAATGCGGAAGTCGCAACGGTCGTCTCAACCGG
>JAABRT010000055.1 GCA_011390805.1 Gemmatimonas sp.
CGCCGCCAGCGGTGTTACGGCAGATACACTCCGCCGTGCACGCGGATCCGCCGGCGGCACCAGTCGGGCCAACTGTTCTCGAACGGCCGGAGACACGCCGGCGCTATCGGAACGCCAGGACGACGCGATCACGCGCAGCGCAGCCGAACGCACCACGTGTGCGTCGGGGGTACTGTCGGCGGCGTAACGCAGCAGCGCGATCGGCAGATCGACGGCGGTGGCACGAGACGCCAGTGCGCTGAGTGCGGCCGCGCGGACAACAGGTGAGGGATCGCCCAGAAACTGCCTGATCGTATCGCGTACGGCCGGTATCGCGCTGCGGGGCGTTAATGCGCTCACAGCCATGGACCGGATGCGCGGCGCACTGTCGGTACGAGCCCACAGCGACCGTTCCGCCGCAGACGGAGCCTGCGGCGATGTTGCCTGCAACTCAATCGAGGCCACACGACGCCACTCGTCCGGGTGTGATTGCCAGGCCACCAGTTGATGTTGCAGCGCGCCGGCACGCAACGCATTCGTGAGCACCGCCCGCTGCACCATGTAGGCGGTGTCTGTGGCAAACGCGCGAGCCCACTCGGTTGAATCGGTGATGCGTAGTGCACCGAGTGCCTCGGCCGCCGTGACGCGCACCGCCGGTGCGGAATCGGCAAGTGCCGTCAGGATGTGCGTACGAACACGTACGAGCAGAGAATCCGGTACATCAGGCAGCGCCGCGTCCGCGCCACCGCGTGGGCCCGAAGGCGCATCGCGCACCACGTGCGTGGCGAGAGAACGCAACGCCTGTACCCGTACGTGCAAGCTGACATCACTGCGCAACTGTTCGAGCGCGCTGAGCGCTGTTGTGGCCAGACTGTCGCCCGACATGTTGTACGCTGCGGCCAACGCCACCTGCGTGCGCACCATTGCATCGGGATGGGACCGCTTGGCCAGCAACGCACGCGTGGCCGACACAACCCGTGGACGAACAAGCGAGTACGCTGCAGCAAACGCTACATCGGATGAGGTGTCGTCGAGGAACGAAACAACTTCACGGGCTGGCACGGGCGCCACCGACGACGCAGCGTACAACAGCGCTGCGCGCGCCGACGGGCCGCGTCGTTGTTCACGCATTTCAGCACCCAGCGCGGCGTGCAGTACAGCGCGTGCGGGCGGGCCAACGCGGCTCAACGACCACGCAGCTTCTGCAGCAACTGCATCCGGTGCTCCGGCCAGCGCGCGTTCAAGCACACTTACCGAGCCCGTGTCACGCACGAGGCCGAGTGCGAACGCGGCGTTGGCAGCGATCGCGGTGTCCGGATGCAACAGCAGTTGCCGCGCGGCACCGTAACGTTCACGCATGGCCACCTGACCGATCAGCAGTGCAGCACGGGCTGTGCGTGCACGTTCTCGAGCACTGGCTGGTGCAGATGACTGCAAGAGCGCAGAAGCGAGCAGGCTGTCAACAAGTACGGTGTCGGCAGTGCGCGTATCGGCGGCGGCGAGTAAACGTGCATCAACGGCTTGAGCACTGCTTTGCTGCGGTTGCACAGCGCCCGGCTTTACCGATGAAGCGGCACAGCCGCCGAGAAGGAAAAGCAGCGCGCAAAACACGAGCGCAGCAGCTGTGCGCGAGCTACTTACCCGTGCACCATGACGCGCGAGACAATGCGTTTGACCGTTCATGATGCAGTGCGCGGTACATGATGCTGCGCGCGCATGAGCACCTCGTAGATGTCAGCTGGCATGCGCGAGGGTTTGCCTTCCGCGTTCAGCGCAATCAGCGACGTGGTGGCGGTCACCAATGTGCGTTGCGTGTCGGCGTGCACGATGCGATAGGCAAAGCGCATTCCGCGCGACCGCAGATCGTCAAGACGTGTGAACACATGCACACGATCGTCGTATCTGGCCGAGCCCAGATAACGCAGACTGGCGTCGCTTACCGCGAGTGTCGCACCGGCTTGTTCCATGTCGGCGTACGACCGGCCCAATGCCCGGATAAAGTCGGTGCGTCCGATTTCGCACCACACAAGGTAGTTGGCGTGGTAAACCACACCCATTTGATCGGTTTCGGCGTAACGCACGCGCACCTCGGAGAGATGCTCGTAGGGAAAGGAATCGTTCATGCGCGGTGGTGGAGGGAAATGTTGCAGCACGGAAGATGGGGCGGTGACAGCCGTCGGCTCAAGTGAGCCGTTCGCGACGGTGGCTCGCATTTGTTCAGCCGCGACGGGAGCGTTAGACTGCCCCCGTGCATATTCACTCCGTCCTCCCGACTCCCGTGCTGCTGCTGGGCGACGCGCATCTGGGCATCGCTCCTGAATCTGCCGAGACGGATCTGCTGCAGCTGTTGCGTTCGGTCCCGGCGCGCGCCCGTTCGTTGGTGATCATGGGCGACCTGTTCGACTTCTGGTTCTCCTGGCAGCACGCGATGCCGCGCACCGGGTTCCGGGTGTTGGCGGCACTGGCCGATCTCTCTGACGCCGGTATTCCGATCGTGTGGATTGGCGGCAATCATGATTGCTGGGGCGGTGAGACGCTGCACGAACTGACCGGTGCGCACTACACGCTTGAGCAGTGGAACGGATCGCTCGGGCCCTGGCGAACACGTTTGGCACATGGCGATGGTTTGCGCGAGGTGGAAGACCGTCCCTATCGGCGGCTGCGTACTGTGCTGCGTCACCCGCTGGCTATCCGGGCCTACGGTTGGCTGCATCCCAACCTGTCCACCCGTCTGGCGCTCAAGTCTTCGCACACAAGTCGCGACCGACGCGCGGGAGACGAAGGCCGCGGTCTGCACAGTGTCGCGGCGTCGTGGATGCAGAACGTAACAGACCCGGAGCTCGTGGTCTTTGGCCACTCCCACGTGCCTGCGCTGCGCCCTGCAGGGACCGGCGTCTACGCGAATGCCGGCGCGTGGTATCTCGACCGTCAGTATCTGTCCATTACTGACACGCAGATCGCGCGTGTCAGGTGGACCGGCTCAGCCGAAGGTGACGTGATCGACGTGATCGAGCGTCGTACCGAGGAATCGCTGCCCCAGCGCGAGAAACCGATCGGGCGCGTCTGACGCGACAAAGCGATGCCGCGGCGGTGTGGCGCGCGCTTCGGCTTCGAGTGAGTGCTCGCGAAGGATCTGTGCCGTGGCGGCGGCTGTTTGATCGGCCGAATCAATGAGCGTGACCCGTTCACCGGCAAGTTCGGCCAGCAGGGGGGCAAGCAGCGGGTAGTGCGTGCAGCCAAGCACGAGGGCGCGGATGCCGTCGGCGAGCAGCGGATCGAGATATTCGTGCGCAACTGCACGGGTAACCGCGTGGTCAAGCCACCCTTCCTCCACCAGCGGAACGAACAGCGGACACGCCCGCGCGAGCACGGTGATGTCCGGATCGATGGCGTGGATGGCACGTTCGTATGCACCGCTATCAATCGTGCCCACCGTGCCGATGACGCCAATCGGTCCGCCCTGCGCTGCACGTACAGCGGCGCGCGCACCCGGCGCAACAACGCCGAGCACGGGTACCGGGCATTCCCGTTGCAACGTCGGCAGGGCATGCGCGGTGGCCGTGTTGCAGGCCACGACGATGGTTTTCACGCCCTGCTCCACCAGCCAATGCGTAATCTCATTGGCGTAGCGACGTACGGTGTCGGGACTCTTGGGACCGTACGGCACGCGTGCGGTATCGCCAACGTACACAATGCGCTCGTGCGGCAGTCGATGCAGCAACGCACGCACTACGGTGAGTCCGCCTATGCCGCTGTCGAACACGCCGATGGGCGCATCAGGCGACACTAGCGCGTACTCGTGATTGTGGCGCTGCCCACGAGCAGAATGTCGCCGGTGGGCTGTGGTACGCCGCCGGCCGGTTCCTCGGTCACAGCTACCGCCGCCAGGGCATCCCGCGCCAGTTCGTACTCGGCGCGCACCACCGCCACGCCGTTGGCGTCCACCGTGAATGTGCCAGCACCGATTTTTTCATTTGACGATGTGATCAACCAGAGCGCATACGCGCGTCCCGGATCGAGCGCCGGCAGGTTGTTGGCCACGAAGGTCCAGCGTGCACGTGCGCGATCCCAGAACATGCGTCCGGATGGAGGCAACGCTGCCGTGGAGGCCAACTCTACCACTGCGACATCAGGTCCGGTAACGCTGGCCAGTTGCACGTCCCGTTCGGCCAACAAGGTCATGAGCGAATCGCGGGATTCCTGGGCGGCGTCACGGGCCACGGCCAACGCAGCCACTGAATCGCGCAGCGCGTTTGCTTCGGTGCGCGCGCGCAGCACGAGCAACAGCGATGCCGCCGCGGCGAGCGTGGCGATGCCTGCCACGTACCACGGTGTGCGACTGCGCAACGGAAGCACCCTGGCCGGTTCATCGGCGAGTGGCCCGGGCGTAGCGGTGACTTGAGTCGCAGCGACAGGAGCGGCACCCGTTGCAGCTGCAACAGGTGCAGCTGCAACGGGTGCAGCCGCAGCAGACGTCGCAGCGACCGGCGCGGCTGAACGACCCGCGGCGTCGGCGGTTGCCCGGGCGAGCAGACGAGCGCGCACCGGATCGTTGCCGCGCGCGGCTGCAGGCGCCGCCGACAGTCCGACCAACGCAACCGTCTCCCGCAGTGCGTTGAGCTCTGCGGACAGCGCCGGATCGCTCGCAGCGCGCGCTTCAACCGCGGCCTGCTCATTGGCGGGCAGCGCACCGAGTGCGGCCTCCTCCAGTGGCAGGTCGCGCACCGGCACATCGCTTAGATCGCGTTCCGGCACATCGCGCACGTCGCCTCGCGACAGATCGCGCGCCTCGAGTCCGTCAGGATCGTGATTCATGATTCAAAATCCTGCAGAATAGCCAACGAATCGCGCAGTTTGCTGAACGCCAATCGTGTGCGTGTCTTGACAGTGCCCAGCGGCAAACCGAGTCGTTCGGCGATCTCGACCTGACTGAGTCCTGCGAAATACGCCAGCAGCACTACGTCGCGCTGCTCGGCGGGCAACGCTTCGAGCGCCTTGGCCACCACATCGCGCTGATTGGCCATGACACCCGGATCGACCGGCGTTTCCGCACTCGGCAGCTGATCGAGACGTGAGGAACCGTCGTCGAGCGTGTCTGACACTTCGTCGCGACGCCGCCGTCTCGCGCGCGCACGATCGAGTGCGCGACTGCGCGCAATCGTCATGAGCCACACGGGCACACGGCCTCGATCCATGTCGAAGCGCTCCGCCTGCTGCCAGACCTGCCAGAAAACCTCCTCGACTACTTCATCGGTGTCGGCCGGCTCTCCAACGATGCGCTGCACGAGCCCCCGAACGGTTGATGACCAGCGATCGTAGAACTCTGCCAGCGCCTCGGGATCCTGCCTGGACATGCGTGTCACCAGCGTCATGTCAATCGATTCCGCGGCGTTGGCGCCAACGTCAGCCGGAGCGGTTGACGCGATGCTGCCTGCCGAAGCGTACGCTGCAGTAGCATCCGACGGATTCATTTTGCCGTGGTCACCTCCCGACGGATTCATCTCCCCGCGGTCGCCACCCGACACGGCCGGCTCACCGGGATTCACTACCATCGCACACTGGCGGTGAACATGAAGCCGCCTGGGTGCGGAACCGCCGAAACACGAACCGGCACGTCCCATAACTGCGCGGCAACAAAGGCATCAGCACCTGCAATGAGATGATTGAATGCGAGGGCCGCGATCCAGTCTTCGACATGAAGCTTTCGGGTGCGCTCGAGCTCGTCATCAAACCGGGGGTCGAGCGGTTGCCCCGGCGTGATGTCGCCAGTGCTGCGATTGATGACAAAATCCCCGGGCTCCTCCCCTGTGCCCTGCCGTTGTACCTCGCGTACATCCGACAGCGATCGACGCAGCATGGCGATCGCACCCATCTCGATTCCCGCAAAGAGCGCCCCCGAAGTTGCACGCTGCAGACGTGCCTGCGAGTAACCGGGAAACAGAAAGGACATGAGGAACGCGCGGCGCGGCGACAACGGGGGACGGACAAACTGCGCTCGCCTGACGATCGTATCTCTGGTGGTCTCCACGCGGATCACCGGTACGATAGCGGAATCGCGTACCGTGGAATCCGGGATAACCTGCGCGGCCAGACCGGCCGGCGGCAGAACCATTCCCCCCCCCAATGCAAACAGCACGCACCACAGCCACGTGAAGCGGCCGCTGCGCAGCGCATGTTGCCGGAGGAGTAGCGAGTGGCTCACAAAGATTGAAGGTCGCTGGACAGGTAGAAACAACGGTGGCGGAACGTCAGCCGAGCAGCGCGATGCATTCGATTTCCACGCGAACATCGCGCGGCAGTCCGGCTACAGCAACGGTTGAGCGGGCCGGACGTGCGTCACCAAACACGCGAGCATACACCTCGTTCATGGCCGCGAAGTCAGCCATGTCGCGCAAGAATACTGTTGTCTTGATCACCTGTGCAAACGTGCAGCCCGCGGCGGCCAGAACGGCGCCCAGATTGCTGAGCACCTGCTCGGTCTGTTCAGCCACGGTAGTGCCTACGACCTCGAGCGTTTCGGGGTGCAGTGGGATCTGACCAGCGGTGAACAGCATGCCGTTGGCTTTGACCGCTTGTGCGTATGGCCCAATGGCGGCGGGTGCGGCGTCAGTGTGCAGCGTTTCGAGAGACACAGTGGGTGTGGTCAGGTGGTAGTGTGAACGTGTGTATTTGTAATCGTATCCAGACCGAAAAAACGACGCGTATTGGCCAACGCGAGCTCGCCCAGCGCCGCGGCAGAAACGCCACGCGCTGCCGCCACGCGCGCCACCGTATGCTGTACCCACGCGGGCTCGTTTCGGTGCCCGCGATGCGGAACCGGTGCCAGATAGGGCGCGTCGGACTCCACCAGCAGCAGCTCATCAGGCACCATGCGCAGCACGGCATCGTCGGTATACCGCTTGAAGGTCACAACGCCGCTGAACGAAAGGTACCAGCCATTCTCTATCGCGACTTCGGCCAGTGCCGGAGATCCGGTGAAACAGTGCAGCACGCCACGTACGCCATCGCGAGCTGCGTCCACGAGCATGTCGCGCGTGTCGGCCTCGGCTGAACGCGTGTGTACGACCACCGGGCGGTCGAGCTCGCGCGCCAGGGCCAGCTGAGCGCCGAAGACCTCACGCTGCAGTTCCCTCGGGCTGAAATCGTAATGAAAATCGAGTCCGCACTCACCGATGGCCACGGCGCCCTGCTCAACCGCACGACGGATCGCGTCCGGGTGGGAGTCATCCCATGCCTTGGCCTCGTGCGGATGCAATCCACAGGTGTACGCCATCAAGCCGGGATACTGCGCGGCCAGTTCGGCCGCGCGCAACGCGGTGGCCGGTGACTCCCCAATACACACAATGGCGCGCGCACCGGATTCCCGGGCGCGCGCCACTACATCGTGCACATCGGCGGCAAACTGCGCGTCGGCGAGATGAACGTGGCTGTCAGCAAACGGCGCAAGAACCGCGTCGCTCACGAACGTACCAGTTCAATCATCACAGAAACCCGGAACGCGTGCGCGCGCGTTAGCGCGCGGCTGCCGGATTGCGCGCCTTTGAAGCAGCACCTGACTTGGCCGCCGACACAGTGGACGACTGCTCTGCGCTACGGCGCTGGTTTTTGTCGTCAGCATCGCGCGGGTACTTGTGCTCGATGTATAGCAGCAGCGGTGTTGCCACGTACATGGAGCTGAACACCGCCACCACAACACCGAACGCCATTACGATCGAGAACGGACGCAGCACCTGACCGGCGAAAAACAGCAGGGCCAGCGTTGCGGCCAACGTCGTGGCGTGGGTGAGTACGGAACGACCGAGCGTTTCGTTGATCGAGCGATTGAGCGTGTCGTACAGGTTTGCCTTGCGGTATTTGCGCAAGTTTTCGCGCGTACGGTCAAAGATGATGATCGTGTCGTTGGCCGAGTAACCAAGCACCGTCAGAATGGCCGCGACCACGGTGAGCGATACTTCGATATCGAACAGCTTGATGAACGCCAGCGTCACGACCACGTCGTGCACCAGCGAGAGTACGGCCGCCGTACCGAAGCGCCAGTCAAAACGAATGGCCAGATAGATGAGCGAGATGAACGACGTGATGATGAGTGCGAGCACGGCACCGCGTCTCAGCTCTGCTCCAACCTTGGGACCGACGGCTTCGGTGCGTACCACGGTCACCTCGTCAGCGCCAAAGCGCTGCGTGAGCGCATCCTGGATGCGCTTGGCCACACTTTCGGCTCCCGCTGCCTGCTCTTCAACGAGCGCGGCATCCTGAGCGCGAACCGTGTACTCCGTGTTCTCCCCGTACTGCGTGATCTCGGCACCATTTACACCGGCCGACTCCACCGTTGAGCGAATGGCCGCAACGTCGGGCGGCGAGTTGAACTTGAGCTGCATCAGCGTTCCACCGGTGAACTCAATGGAATAGTTCGGTCCACCGGTAAAACCAAATGACGCAAGGCCAAGTACAATAAACGCAGCGGTAAGGCCGGCGGCGATACGCCAGTGTTTGACGAAGTCGTACGAAGTGTTTTTGAATAAGCGAATCATGGCTGGCTCAGATGCTCAGGGTCTTGGCGCCGCGCGTCTGCTGCAGCCAGATCATGAAGAAGGTGCGGCTCACGAAGAGCGCAGTGAAGAGCGACGCAACAACACCGGCGATGAGGGTCACCGCGAAGCCACGCACCGGACCTGAACCATACTGGTACAGTACGGCACCAGAGAGAATGGTGGTCACGCTGGAGTCCACAATGGCCGACAACGCATGCTTGAAGCCTTCGTCAATCGCCAGGCGCATGGACTTGCCGGCGTCGATTTCTTCGCGGATGCGCTCGAAAATGAGCACGTTTGCATCGACGGCAATACCCACTGAGAGCACAAAGCCGGCCAGTCCGGGCAGCGTGATAACGGCGTCAAAGCCAGCCAGCACGGCCAGCGTGTAGAGCACATACAACGCCAGCGCCGCCACAGCCAACATGCCGGCAAAGCGGTAGTAACCGATCATGATGACAATCACCAACGCCACGGCAATCGCCAGCGCCGTCACACCCTTGTCGATGGAGTCCTGACCGAGGCTCGCACCGATGTTGCGCACTTCCGTAATCTTGAGCGGAACCGGCAATGCACCGGCGCGCAGCACCAGCGCCAGATCCTGCGCCGCCTGCAGCGTACCGCCGCCGAGCGTGATCTGGCCGTTGCGGCCGATGGCGCTCTGGATCGTTGGCGCGGTCATGACACGATCGTCGAGCACGATGGCCATGTTCTCTTTGAGATGCTTGGCCGTCTCGTTGCGGAAGCGGCGACCACCTTCGTTGTTCAACGTGAACTGAACGAGGTTGCCTTCCGTGGGATCGGTCATTGGACGGGCATCGATGAGATACTCACCCGTGATGATCGGCCGCGCGTCGAGCATGTACAGCTCATAGAGGCTGTTGCCGTCACCAGCGTCGATCGGCTCCGAGCCCCACTTGATCGCTTTACCGGGTGGTACCACCGCACTCACGCTCGGCTCCTGCAGCGCACGTACGAGATTGTCGTACGCTTCGGCGCGCACGAAGTACTGACCCGGATACTGCCCAAGCGAAATGTTGGACGAGAACAGTCCACCAGCCTGTGGCATGTCAACGGCAGCCGAGTCGCTGGCGGAGTCCGTCGCAGCCGCAACCGCTGCTGCGCTGTCGGCACCAGCCGCGCTGTCACCGCCAAAGAGTGCGGTCACACCAACGCGACGCGCCGTGTCACCGCCAACGGCGGGTCCGGACGCACCGATACCAGCGGCCGCCGCGGCAGCATCAAGTCGCGGGATAACGCGCTCGAGCGCCTGCGTGCGATCGGTGATCTGGAACTGCAGAAAGGCCGCTTCAGAGACAACGGCCTGAGCACGCTCAGGATCATCAATGCCAGGCAGTTCAACGATGATGCGATCGTCACCGACCTTTTGCACCACGGGCTCGGCAACGCCGAACTCGTCAATGCGCTGGCGAATGACTTTGAGGGAGCGATCAAGCGCATCGGACTTGTCAGCGACAGCCTGCCGGGAGTCATCCACCTCGAGCGTGAGGTGCATGCCGCCCTGCAGGTCGAGCCCCTTCTTGAGCGGGACACGCTTGACGGTATCGTAGACCGTGACGCCATCGCGCTTGACGCGTTCAATCACGGTTCGCGGAAACAACGCCCACGCGGAAACGAGGACGAGCCCGAAAATAAGGAGCAGGCGATTACGGATGTTCGCCATTTCGGCGGGTGGCTAAAAGACGGAAGAAACTGCAGCGCCAGCGGTCCTCTCGGACCCGCTCGCTGCAAGCGAAAAGGCTTAGCCTCGTAACTTAGGGGCGCAACAGGTCGCGCGCCAAGGCCTCATCCACAGCTAACTGCGCGCGAAGGGCATCGGCGTCGGCAAATTTGCGCACCTCCCTGAGCCTTTCGAGGAACTGCACCTCCGCCCGCTCCCCGTACCAGTCGCCCGTCACGTCAAACAGATTGGCTTCCAGCCGTCGCTCGGCGTCGTGCCAGGTGGGGCGCCCTCCCAGATGCAGCATGCCATCATGCAGTCCGTCGGGCAGCTGCACGCGAACGGCGTACACCCCGTCGGGTGGCAACAGCTTGCGCGGCGAAATCGGACCGAGGTTGATGGTCGGGAAACCGAGCGTCCGGCCGCGCTGCTCTCCGGGAACGACCTCGCTGGACACGCTGTAGAGCCGCCCCAGTCCGTCAGCGGCCCGTGCCAGATCACCGCCTGCCACCGCGCGTCGGATAGCGGTGGACGATACGGGGGCTCCGCCAACACCCTGCACCGGCTCCACCAGATCAACGGAAAACCCACGCTCGGCACCGAGCGCACGCAACACGGTGGCATCACCCATGCGATTGCGGCCGAAACCGTGATCGTGCCCCACCAGCAACGCCTGCAGCTTGCACTGTGCGATGAGCACATCGTCAACAAATGCTTCGGCGGTGAGTGCGGCCAGCTCCGGTGTAAACGGCAGCACAACGACAACGTCAACACCCGTACGTTCGAGCGCGGCCAGCTTCTCCTCACGCGTAGTGAGCAGCGGTGGCGCCGCCGACGGATTGACGATCTCAAGCGGATGCGGTTCGAACGTGACAATCAGCGAAGCCAGTGACATGCGCTCAGCCATCGCGCGCAAGCGCGCGACGACATCGAGATGACCGCGGTGCACGCCATCAAACGTACCGACTGTAATGGCGCTTCCCGCGCTGCGCGTGGGGAGCGACACCGCATCCCCATGTTCAACGATGATCATGACACGCTCGGCGCAAGCACAGCGTGACCGTGCACCGGTTGTCTATCGGCCGTTGCGGCATTCATTTCGCCACCTCCGCGGGCAGAATGACGCGCGGTTGCCATCTACCGTTTCCCATGCCTCGCCGCTGTGCATCGGGCGGTTCAAGCGGAGGCTGTGCCGGCACACCAACGCGCTCTCCCACGCCAATGACTTCGCCCTGCGCGTCGGTGAATACGGCTTGCGCCCCCTCGCCGAACGCGTCGATCTGCTTACCCATGCGCAGCGCGGCGATTGCGACATCGTCAACAACCACGGTTTGCAGCGCCGTCATGGCCACCAGCGGATTGACGAGCGCAATCGAAGCATCGGGTACCAGCGCATCAAAGGTCACGGCGTTATCTACGTGCAGGGCGCCGCTGGAAACACGTCGCAGTGATTCACAGTGCGCCACCGTCCCCAGCGCCGTACCGAGATCGCGGGCGAGGGCGCGGATATACGTCCCCCCCCCGCACGCGATGGTGGCATCGAGCCACAGTTCGCCCCGCGCGGAAACTTCCCACGACGACACGCGCACCGTCACCGCTTTCAGCGCCACCTCTTCACCACGGCGGGCTTTGGCGTAGGCACGCTCACCGTCCACATGCTTGGCGCTGTAGGCGGGCGGTAGTTGCAGCACGTCACCGGTGAGAGCAGCCAGTGCCTCCTGCAGACGCTCCCACCGGGGAGCAGGTCCGTGGGCATTCGGTGTGCCGGTTGAGTCGTCGGTGTCGGTGCCCACGCCAAAGGCAATGCGCGTTTGGTACACCTTGGGCTCTCCGTGCACAAACTGCAGCAAGCGTGTCGCCCGACCGATTGCACACACCACCAAACCGGTTGCGAATGGATCGAGCGTTCCAGCGTGTCCAACACGTTTGGTGCGCAAGGCACGCCGAACGCGGGCGACAACGTCGTGCGACGTAACGCCCGCGGGCTTGTCAACCAGTAAAAGTCCGTCCACCGCGTGCAATGGTCTGGTGGCGAGTGCGCCGCGAACCGCCTTAGCGGTCGCCGCTTCCGCTATCGTCACTCGGGCGCTCATCGGACTCGGCGTCCGCAGCAACTGATGCATCAGCGCCGGGTGACCCGGTGCCGTGGGCCGCTTTGCCGCCGTCTGCAGATTCGCCGGATTCGCTGCGCACCTGAGCCAACAAGGCTTCAATGCGCGCCGCGTGCGACACGCTCTCGTCGGCGGTGAACTTGATTTCCGGTGCAACGCGCAGGCGCAACGCGCGCCCCACGCTGCCGCGCAGATGATGCGCAACGGACGCCAGCCCCTCAAAGGTGGCCGCCCGTTCCTCGTCGGTGCCCATGACACTCACAAACACCTTCGCATGCCGCAGGTCACGCGTGACGTCAACACCTGTCACCGTGACCATGCCACGCACACGGGGATCCTTCACCCCGTCGCGCAGAAAGGTTGCTACTTCAGTGCGGATACCTTCCGCTACGCGGTCGGCCCGTCTTGGATCTCCACCTGCCATGTGTCGCGTCTCCTACGACGACCGGGTCGCATCATCGAGCGTGCGCGCCACTTCTTCAGTGCGGTAGGCCTCGATGATGTCGCCGACCTTGAGGTCATTGAAGTTCTCGACGCCGATACCGCACTCGTAACCTTCCTTGACTTCCTTCACGTCGTCCTTGAAGCGACGCAATGAAGCAATCACACCGGAGTACATCTCAACGCCATCGCGGATGACACGAACACGTGACGCACGCTGAATGTTGCCGCTGCGTACGTAACAACCGCCAATGGTGCCGACACGCGCCACCTTGAACACCTCGCGCACTTCGGCTTCACCGAAGATGACTTCCCGCGATTCGGGACGCAGCATGCCTTCGAGCGCCAGGCGCACATCGGCCACAGCCTCGTAGATGATGCGATACAGCTTGATGTCCACGCCTTCACGTTCGGCAGCCGTTCGTGCGTTGTTGTCGGGACGCACGTGGAAACCGATGATGATCGCACCCGATGCCTTGGCGAGCAGGATATCGCTCTCCGTAATGGCACCAACGCCACGGTGTACGATGTCCACCGAGACTTCTGTGGTTGACAGCTGTCCCAACGAGTCGGCCAGTGCTTCGGCCGGACCACCCTGGTCGGCTTTGATGAGCAGGCGCAACTGGCGCTGTTCGCCCGCCGCGGCCTGTGACATGAAGTCTTCGAGCGACACGTTACCGCGCGATGTGCGACGGCTGCGCGCCTCACGATCAAGACGTTCACGACGCTGCGCAATATCACGCGCCTGTGACGCGTCTTCTACCACGATGAGCTGATCGCCGGCCATCGGCACACCGGGCAATCCGAGAATCTGTACCGGGATAGCCGGACCGGCCGACTTCACGATCTTGCCGCGTTCATCGAGCAACGCACGGACGCGTCCTGAGAACATGCCGCAAATGAAGTCGTCACCAACCTTGAGCGTACCGTTCTGCACAAGTACGGTCGCCACTGAACCCTTGCCCGGATCGAGCTGCGCTTCGACCACGGTACCGTTGGCGTTGCGATCGGGGTTGGCTTTGAGATCGAGGATTTCTGCCTGCAGCAAAATCTGCTCAAGCAACGCCGGTACACCCGTACCGTGCTTGGCTGAAATCTCCGACGACAGCACCGTACCACCAAAGTCTTCGAGCACCACTTCGCGCTGCAACAGATCCTGCTTGACCTTGAGCGGATTGGCCTGCGGAAGGTCGATTTTGTTGATGGCCACGATGAGCGGCACGCCGGCACTCTTGGCGTGTGAAATGGCCTCGATCGTCTGCGGCATGATCTGGTCGTCGGCCGCCACCACCAGCACCACGATGTCGGTGACCTGCGCGCCACGGGCACGCATGGCGGTAAACGCTTCGTGACCAGGCGTGTCGAGGAACGTGATCATCTTGCCGCCCGGCAACGACACGTGATACGCACCGATGTGCTGCGTGATGCCACCTGCCTCACCGGCCACCACGTTAGCCGAGCGAATGTAGTCGAGCAACGATGTCTTACCATGGTCAACGTGACCCATGATCGTGACGATTGCCGGACGTGGTTCAAGCTGCTCGGGCGTGTCTTCAACGACGTCCTCGTTGAGATCGGCCGAATACTCTTCTTCGCGCACGGCTTCAAAACCGAACTCGCTGGCAATGAGTTCGATCTGATCGAAGTCGAGACGCTGGTTGATGGTGACCATGAGGCCAAGCGTCTTGAACGCAAAGCCTACGATCTGCGTGGCCGACACGCTCAGAATCTGTGCGAGTTCGGAGACGGTAATGAACTCGTTCACGCGTACGGTTTTCTTCTCGCGCTCAGCGGCTTCCGCGCGCTGCTGCTCGAGCTCTTCACGACCATCACCGTACCGTCCGCGTCCACGACGTCCACCACCGGCGCCGCGCATGGCGGTCATCGTCTTGGTGATGTTGGCCGACACGGCTTCCTGATCTACCGCACCACGCTTGCCTTTTTTGCCACGACGCGCGCCGGCTCCGCCCATCGGTCCACTGGGGGCCGTTCCGGCGCCACCGCTGGGCGGTCCGCCGGGCCCACGGCGCTCGTCGCGACGGGCACCACCGGCCATGCCGCCGCCCGGTGCCGCACTAGCAATCGGACGGGCTCCGTACGGCGCCGACGGGCGGCCGCGCGGCGCTCCGGGTACGATCGGTCGCGGACGTGTGCGTCCGGGTGCCGCTGGCGAGGGGGAAGCGCCTGACGCAGCCGGCGCCGAAGCCGACGGTGCCGTCGGTGTGGCCGACGCAACGGGGACCGGACGAGGTGCAGCCGGCTTGGGTGCGGCCGGCGCGGGTGCAGCGGCGGCCACCTTCTGGTCGCCGTCATCGCTCTTGCTCTCTGCAACAGCATCGCTGCTCGCTGCCGGTGCCGCTGCAGGTTCAGTCGCCTGCTCCGCCGCGCGCTTCGCAGTCGGTTCCGGCGCCGACTCCAGCGCCGATTCAGCCGCAGCCTTGGCTGCCGCCTCTGCCTCAGCGGCGGCACGTTCAGCCTCAGCTTTGGCACGCGCCCGTTCGGCCGCGACGCGCTCGGCTTCTGCACGCTCAGCCGCCGCCTGCTCCTCAGCACGCTTGGCAGCGGCGTCGGCAGCCGCCTTTTCGGCCGCAGCCACCGCTTCTGCCGCTTCGGCTTCAGCGTCAGCCTCTTTTTGCGCGGCCTCTACATCAACGCGGCGACGGCGGCGCACCACAGGGGCCGCTTCCGCTGCCTCTTCGGCAGGTGCGGGAGCGGCCGGCTCTTCGGCGGCCTTCGTGCGGCGCCGACGCGGCTTGGCCTCGGGCGCAGGGTTGGCCTGTTCGGCGCGGATGCGCTTTTCGCGCTCCCACCGCACACGCGCGCGCGCCACCTGATCGTCCGTCAGCAGCGACATATGGCTGCGTACCGGAACGTCCATTTGGCGTAGCAGAGTGATCACTTCATCGGCTGTGATGCCGAACTCACCTGCCATGTCATGCACACGAAGCTTGCTCAACCCTTCCTCCTCTGCGCGTCACGCGCCGCATCGCCAACATCGCCCGGCTCCACAAACGGAACTGGTTCGACAGCGTCGCGGATACCGCGCGCCAGCGCCTGATCAACAATACCGACCGCCGCTGTGGAATCACGTCCCACAATGGCGCCCAGCTCGGCCGCACTCGGCCACTCAATAATCTGTACCCGCTTGGCCCGCAGGATAGGTACCACCTTGTCGAGCGAATGCCGCGACACATCCATCGCCACGATCGCCAGACTCAACCCACCCTTGCGAGCCGCTTCCCGAACTTTCTCGGCACCCGAGACCACCAAGCGGCCGCGCATACCCAGTCCCACCAGCCCTAATACTTTGCGGCGGACAGCCTCGGGCAATCCGACCTGAGGCGCCTCCGTATCCGACATCAGGCGGGCGGTAACGTGCTGTCACCACCCGGCGCGGCATCACTGCCGTCATCTTCGGTGGTGAGCTCATTAATAATGGCCATGATGCGATCGGCCTCTTCGGCCGCGATGCCCGGCAGGCGCACAAAGTCCTCTCGATCGAGATCGAGAATGTCGGTGAGCATACGGTAGCCAGCCTCTTCGAGCACTGCCACCGTAGCGGGCGGCAACTCGGCGATCTGACTGAGCGGCAAATCTTCTTCTCCCTCTTCCTCGTCGGGGAGCGGGGCGAACAGCGGCATATCCCCGCCCTTCTCCAGCCACTCGCGGCTTGAGTAGAGGTCAATCTTCCAACCCGTGAGCTCCGAAGCCAGACGCACGTTCTGTCCGCTGCGACCGATGGCCAGCGACAGCTGATCTTCGTCTACAACCGCTTGAATGGTGCGCGTGAGCGGATCACTGAACACGCGTGCCACACGCGCCGGCGCCAGAGCCAGCTTGGCAAAACGCTCCGGCTCCTCGGACCACGGTACAATATCAATGCGCTCACCGCCGAGCTCGTTGACCACCGCCTGCACGCGCGCACCTTTGAGGCCGACACAGGCACCCACGGCGTCTACGGCCGCATCACGTGACATCACGGCAATCTTGGTGCGGCTGCCCACTTCTCGCGCCGCGGCTTTGATCTCCACGATGTGCTGCTGCATTTCCGGCACTTCAAGTTTGAAGAGCGCCGTCACGAACATGGCATCGGAGCGACTGAGAATCAGGCGCGGTCCCTTGGGCGTGTCTTCAACACGCTTGAGTACCGCACGGATGGTCTCGCCCTGATGGTAATGTTCGCGGTGATTCTGCTCGCGATACGGGATGATGGCTTCGGCTTCGCGGAATTTGTTGAGCATGACGACCAGCTTGCCACGCTCAATCTGCTGGACTTCGCCGGAGAGCAGTTCTCCCACGCGCTCACTGAACTCGTCCTTGATGCGCGTGCGCTCGCCTTCACGCACCCGCTGCAGGATGCGCTGCTTGGCCGCCTGCACCGCGGTGCGTCCGAACTCATTGAAGTCGACGGGCAACTCCATGACGTCGCCGAGCTGAAAATCAGGGTCTTCAAAGCGCGCTTCTTCCAGCAGCACTTCGCGGGCCGGATCGGTGACTTCTTCGACGACAGTGCGAAGGAGCACGATGTTGATCGCCCCCTTGTCCTCGTCAATTTCAATTTCAGCCTGCACTGTTGCGCCGTGCTTCTTGGCCAGGGCGGCTTGAATACCGTCCTCCAGCAGCTCGTGCAGTTCAGTGCGATCGAGTTGCTTCGAATTGGCCAACTCGCGAATCGCCGCGAGAATCTCGACAGACCCGACCATCCGTGACACCCCTTATCGTTTCCAGTGAAACGCGAGTCGTGCCTGCGTGATGGTGTCCAGCGGGAGTGTATACTCCACACCTTTGCCGTCGCGCACGACCACGTCTGCCGCGCCCTCCTCGCCATTGACAGCGAGAATCTCAACCTCGTGACGTCCCCCAGGCAGCGCGCCACAGGTGACCGTGGCACGGCGCCCAACAAAGCGTCGCCATTCTGCTTCCGAGCGCAGTGGCCGATCGGCGCCGGGTGACGATACCTCAAGCACATACTGCTCGGGCATTGACTCCATGGCATCCAACCGGGCCTCCAGTGCCCGACTGACCTTCGTACAATCTTCCAGCGTGACCTTCTCCAGATCCCGCCGCTCAACCCGTATCTCTATCACCTGTCGTGATTTGGAACCACCACGCCGCAGTTCGACCAGATCGAACTCCAGCGCGTTCAACTCACTCGTAATAATGGGGAACAGCGGATCGCCTGCGTGCCCGGCCACAAATAGCTCCCAGAGAACAAAAAAGTGTGGGGGCCATCCCCACACTTCACAACGCCCGGCGGCTCGAGGTGAGCGACCGGGCGTAGTCAGGTAACGTACGAAGTGAGGGCCGGAAGGTCAAGTCATTACATGATTTGGACGACTTGCGACCGGCCGCGGCTCCGGTCTACGGCGACCTCAGCAGCACGCCCAGCTGGCGTCCACTGTCGCCTCCGCGGTGGCTGAACAGGCGATCCCGATCGCACCGGGTACACCACCGGCTGATGGTGACGTTACGAGCACCGGCACGCTCGGCCCGGTCGGCCAGATTGCCGCGCACGTCGAGCAGCATCTTGTCAGTCACGCGCTCACCACGGATGGCTTCGATGACCTCGGGGCCTACCTCGTAACACGAGCCGCAGATGGAAGGTCCGAGGTGCACCAGCAGCTCAGCAGCAGGCGCGCCAAGCCGCGCCATCGCCGCTATTCCATGTTCCAGAATACCGGCCGCCGTTCCGCGCCAGCCGGCGTGCAGCATACCCAGCGCGCCGTTGCGATGGGCCAGAAAAACAGGTGTACAATCAGCCACCGTTACGGCCAGAGCGACGCCAGCGGCATTGGTGATGTGCCCGTCCCGGTCTTTTCCGCGCAGCCAGCCGCGCCAGCCGCTCTTGTGTTCTTCCAGCTCCGCGCCATGCACCTGACCGGCCGTCGCCAGCGCCGGTGCACCGAGGGCGCGACAGTCGTCCATAAGCGCGCTCCAGCGGTGCATGACATCGGCCACCGGTTCCGTGCTGCCCAAGCCGAAGCTGCCCGCCGCCCGCGTGGTGGTGAAGGCGACCACGCCGATGGCCGCGAACTCCTCAACTGCGATGGCCGTGGCGAATGGGCCATCAGTCCCCATGCTGCTCCACTCGCTGAATCACGGCGCCCAGCTTGCCCAGGCGTTCGTGAATGCGCTCGTACCCACGCTCAATCTGTCCGGCGTTGTTGATGGTGCTTGTCCCCTCCGCACAGCACGCGGCGAGCAGCATGGCCATGCCGGCGCGGATGTCAGGCGACTCCACACGCTGCGCACGCAACCGGCTCGGGCCGGCCACCAGCGCGCGATGTGGGTCGCACAGCACAATGCGAGCGCCCATTCCCACGAGCTTGTCCACGAAGAACAGGCGCGACTCAAACATCTTCTCGTGCATGAGAATGAGCCCTTCGCACTGCGTGGCCGTCACAATCGCAATAGACATGAGATCAGCGGGGAACGCGGGCCACGGCTGGTCTTCGAGCTTGGGCACGTGCCCGCCGAGGTCGGGCTCAATCTGCAGCGACTGTTCAGCAGGAATGATGAGGTTGTCGCCGTCAATCACACACTTCACGCCGAGCCGTTCGAAACCCATGAGCGTTGACCGCAGATGCGCCGTACCGGCGGATTCGATGGTCAGCGCCGATCGTGTCACGGCGGCCAGTCCGATAAACGAACCCACTTCGATATGGTCGGGTCCGATGGTGTGCGTAGCCGGCCCCAGCGCATGCCCTCCACTCACCGTCACGGTGTTGGTACCAATGCCTTCAATGCGCGCGCCCATGGCCACGAGAAAGTGACACAGATCCTGCACATGCGGTTCACTGGCCGCGTTGCGCAATATCGTAGTGCCCTTGGCCGCCACGGCTGCCATGAGCGCATTCTCGGTGGCCGTGACACTTGGCTCGTCGAGAAATACGTCGGCGCCTGTCAGCCCCTTTGTACGAAAGGTGAACGTATCACCGAGTTCGTACGAGGCACCAAGCTGCTGCAGTACGTGGAAGTGGGTATCCAGCCGACGACGGCCGATGACGTCACCTCCGGGGGGGGACAGCGTCACTTCGCCGCAGCGTGCGAGCAGCGGCGCGGCCAACAGAATGGAGCCGCGAATGCGCATGCTGAGTTCGGCGTCGAGTTTGGCGGCGTGTACTTCGCGCGCATGAATCTCGAGCACATCGGGGCCGGTCCATTCGCACGTCGCGCCCACACTCTGCACGAGTGTGACCAACGTCTCAATGTCACGAATGCGCGGCACATTCTGCAGCCGCACCGGATGTTCGGTTAACAGCGCAGCCGCGACAATCGGCAACGCCGCGTTCTTGTTACCCGTGGGGCGGATAGACCCGCTGAGGCGATGGCCTCCTTCAACGATAAAGCGGACGGACGACATGCGCGGTAGGCTGAGGTCGAGCGGGTTGTTGGCGCCGCGCCGGATGCGCATCACCGATGAGTACGCCGCAAAACGGGCACTGCACCATGCTGGCGTAGGATCACGCTGCGGGCGCCTTAGCGTCAAGCGGTGGCGTTGTATTCATGTGTGATTGCTTGACCCTGTGACCGGTCGCGGGTACGATCAAAGTCATGGCCATAGAACTTGAAGTGCTGCTCGCGCTGCAGGCAGGCGCGATGCCGGACACCGTGGTATCACTGATCATCCCGCCGGAGCCTACGCTCTTCGACTACGCCAGTGGCACGCTGCAGATCCTGGTGCTGGTTGTGGGGTTTTTCGCGCTGGGTGCGATGGCCTTTCTGGCGCTCACGCTCCGTAAGACTGTGCTCGCGCTGCAGGCGACGGTGGATCGCCTCACAGCCGACAGCAAGCCGTTACTGCATCAGGCCACACGGTTAAGCGAAGACGCGCACGACATTGTGAAAACCGTGCGCCGCGAGGTGGACAAGCTCGCCGATGTGTCGGGTGATGTCAGCGAACGCCTTCAGGATCTCTCGGACGCCGCCGGCGAGCGCATTAGCGAGGTCAATGCGCTGCTTGATGTTCTGCAGGATGAAGTGCAGGACACCGCACTCGGCGCCGTGGCTGCGGCGCGCGGACTGAAAGTTGGCGCGGTCGCGCTGGGCGCCGCACTCGTGGGCAGCGGTGGTCGCAGCTCGCGGCGGCCTAAGGCGCGTCCACAGTCGCCGCGCATCCGTGCGCGCGACAACGACGACGACGATGCGCCGTTGTTCGATGAGGACACGGATGTAGACGACGAGCTCGAGGCGCTGCACGACGACCTTGTCGACGATGTTGATGACGGAGTCGACGACGTTGATGACGACATCGATGACGACGACGACGATGCGTCGAGGCCGTACTTCGACGACGTTGACGATGACCGTGATGCGTCGGACGAGAGCGCAGTTCCGCGCCGCCCCCGGTGACACGATTCGCCGCGTACGCGCTCGTCGCTCTCGCGGCGATCGTGCTGCTGCCAACTGATGCGTGGGCGTGGACCCCGGGCACACACGTGTTCCTCGGAGACGCGGTACTCAAGCACCTGCACTTGCTGCCGCCACGCATTGCGGAGCTCTTATCTGCATTTCCGGCTGACTTTTTGTACGGCTCCATTGCGGCCGATACGAGCATTGCCAAGAAATACGCCGCCGTCGGCCGGCATTGCCATTCATGGAATGTCGGGCTCGAGATTCACGACGAGTCGGCCGACGGTGCGCTGCGCGCGTTCAGTCTGGGATACCTCTCGCATCTGGCGGCCGATGTGGTGGCGCACAACTACTTTGTGCCGCGCCAGCTGGCCGTGACATCGAGTACCTCGGCGTTGGGACACAGTTATTGGGAAAGCCGCATCGATGTGCATCTGGGCGAAGCCTGGCCACGCCGCGCGCGGGAGTTGCTGGCGCTCGATCACAGTCGCTCCGATCAGCTGCTTGATCGCATACTTGCGCCCACAATTTTTGGCACGCCCACCAACCGCCGCATCTTTCGCGGCATGGTGCACGTGACCGACAACGATTCGTGGCAGCGCATTTTCAAGCTGATTTCGGAGAACAGCCGCTGGGATCTGAGCGACGCTGAAGTCGGCCGCTATCTCACGCGCTCGTTCAACTTCGTGATGGATTTGCTGTCGCGTTGGGACGCCAGCGAGCCGTATCGTCTGGATCCGAGCGGTGATGAGCCGCTGCGCAACGCGAAAAAACTGCGTCGGCTGGCGCGCCGTCAGGGCGGCGATGTGCGTGCGGCGTTGGAAGCGGATCGCACGTTTGGCATGCCGGCCACGACGCTCGATTTTGCTGACCGGATGAACGCGCCGCTGATGCCGTGGCGCAGAGAGGCGTCAGGGCAGCTCTGACGGCCATCAGCTCTGGGGGCAGATACAAAAAGGGCCCGGCGGTTAGGCCGGGCCCTTCGTACAACAGCCGCGATCAGCTCAAACGGTGGAGCGGCGGCGGGCGATGCCCATCAGGCCAAGCAGGCCGGCGCTGAGCAGGAACACTGACGCGGGCTCTGGCACCGTGGCGCCCTGCTGGTCTCGAACGCGCTCAATGATCACGTTATCGATTACCGGACCGATGTTGTCCTTGCTGGTGGTTCCCAACGTCAACGAAACGGAGCCGTCGTTTACCGCCGTGAACTGATAGTTCCAGGTGCTGAAAGGCTGTGTGGCACCAATCGAGTAGCCGAAGTCCAGATTTTCGACCACACCTGACGTACTTGCCGGACCCGTTGTTTGCACCAATGCAGTCGAACTACTGAAGTCCGAAATGTTGGTAGGCGCCGAAAAGCCGAAACCCACGAGGAACTGGTCGAAGGACGTTCCGCGCTGGCTTCCGCTGACGTCGAACTGGAAGCGCATCACATCACCGGCAAAAAAGTCGTACGCCAGCTTGGTTGTGATCGAACCCGGCCCCGTGGTTCCGTCCAGATCGACGCACTTCCCATCACATACGATTGTGAAGTTGTTCGGCGTGGCAACGAGGTCAACATTGCCCGACACGGACCAGTTGGTGAACGCCGTGTACCCAAGCGAAGACTGTCCCGACGCCTTCGCCGCATCTTCGCCATTGAAGTTGTCATTCAACAACGTCTGCGCCGACAGCGTCCCGGATGCAATCATGCATGCGATGGCAAGGCCAGCAACTCGACTCAACGATCTCATTACATTCTGTCCTGAAAGTGTGGTGCAGATATACTTGTCTGAAAGCAACCTACCCGTTACGCGAAGCTCACACAACGTTTCATTGCGGGCACACACAACGAATACTCCCTGCGAGCTATTCCACTGGTGTGACAGTGACATCAACCGTCACCGCGAATGCTCTACATCAACACGCGCATCGCACTACCAGCATGAGCTACGCCAGCGCCGCTTCAATGGCTGGCACCAACGATTCAGGTGGCTCCGTCGGACCAAAGCGCTGCAGCACGCTGCCGTCGCGCGCCACCAGGAACTTGGTGAAGTTCCACTTGATGGCTTCGCTTCCAAGCATGCCGGGCGCTTGCGCTCGCAGCCACTGCCACAATGGATGCGCGTCGTCACCGTTCACGAGCACCTTCGCAAACATCGGAAACGTCACCCCATAGTTGACGGTGCAAAACTCGGCGATCTGTGCTTCAGTACCCGGTTCCTGATTGGCAAACTGGTCACAGGGAAAACCCAGCACCGTGAGCCCGCGCTCTCCATACGTGCGCCACAGGCTCTCGAGTCCGGCGTACTGCGGTGTGAGACCGCATTTACTGGCAACATTCACGATGAGCAGCAGGCGGCCCGCGTATTCGCTGAGCGACACATCATTGCCCGAAATGGACGTGGCCTTGAAGTCAAACGCTGTGGGAGTGGTCATTACTCAATCT
>JAABRT010000056.1:0-11725 GCA_011390805.1 Gemmatimonas sp.
CGGCCGGCATGGAGTCTACCGCTTTGCCGTGGGGATCGTTTGGTGGCTTCACGCTGCGTTACGTGAAGGAGTACGATTTCCGTTCAGGTGTGCACAACGGTCGCATTCCCGGACTGCTGGGGCTCGACTTCAATCTTGGCTACCGCCTGCCATCGCAGCGCGCGCAGATCAACCTGTCGGTGCAGAACGCGTTCGTTTGCACCAGCGGCACCACAACGCCGCCGGCGTTTCTTGCCGCCGCCACACCTTCCACCTTTGTGCAGGGATGGGGCTGCGGTCTGGGCCGAGAGCACATCGAGTTGCTGAACATGCCGGCAATGGGCGCCATGGCATTCCTTGGTGTACGGTTTGATCTTTGATCGCATGCGAATGCTAGTGCTGGCAGGACTGTTGGGCTGTGCCGCCGGAGTGACTCCGGCGGCCGGCACAGCGGTGTTACCCGATAGCACAGGGGGTACACGCACTGTGGACACACTGCCGGGGCAGGTTGTACGTGGAACACATGTGTTCGGCGCACTGAGTCGAGAGTGGCGATTGTATCTGCCCTCCGGCAACACGAATGCCCCACGCCCGTTGTTGGTGCTGCTGCATGGGTGTACGCAAGACGCCGACGACATCGCGCGCGGAACGCGGGCCGAAGCGTTTGCTGAGCGCGCCGGCATGCTGGTGTTAACGCCACAACAGCCGGTGTCGGCACACCCGCAAAAGTGCTGGAACTGGTACGCGCCTGCCCATCAATCACGGGACAGTGGCGAGGTTGGCTTGCTGGCGTCGTTGGTGCAGGAGGTGGTGCAGTCGCACGGAGTGAATGCATCGCGCGTGCACGTGGCCGGCATGTCGGCGGGAGGCGCGATGGCACAGCTGCTGGCCACGGCGTATCCAGAGCGCTTCGCATCGGTCACCGTCGCGAGCGGCGTGCCGGTTGGTGCTGCAAGCACAGTCCCCGATGCGTTGCGTGCGATGCGCGAGGGACCGGCCCAGGGAGATGTTTCGGCGCAGGCCGTGTTGTCCCGCATGGGGGAACGTGCGCGTGCCATTCCCCTGCTTGTGCTGCATGGCGCAACCGACGCGGTGGTGTCACCCAAAAACGCAGACGCGCTTGCACTGCAATGGCAGCAAGTGTTGTCGCGGCTTGGTGTGCAACTGGAGTCGGGCTCCGGCGAGGAACGTGGCCTGCAGTCATGGCGGGACAGCGAGGGCGAGCTGTGGTTGAGAACATGGCGCATTCCCGCTGTTGGACACGCGTGGTCGGGTGGTGACCCCGCGGGTACCTATGTTGATCCGCAGGGCCCTGATGCCACCGCCGCGCTGTTCGAGTTTCTCGGCAGCCGATGATCGGTTCTACCAGAGCACTCGTTCGCGCGCCCGACGCCGGCATCTTTGATCCGATCGCATGGTGGGCGGCGCACGACCCGCAGCGGGTGGCACTCGTGGAACCCGCGCAGCGCCGAACGTACACGTACGGCGAGCTTGATGAGCTGAGCGATCGATGGCGTGTCGTGCTGTCGCATCTTGGTGCGACGGCGGGTGACCGTGTTGCGGTGCTGGCCAGCAATCGCACGGAGTACATTCCGCTGCTTGCCGCCGCCAACCGCATTGGCGCAATGCTTGTTCCGCTCAACTGGCGCCTCGCCGCGCCGGAGCTCGCGCTGGTGCTCGCCGATGCGGCCCCCTCCGTATTGCTGGGCGAAGAACGATTTCGTGCCGTGGCCGAGCAAGCGGTAGCACTGGCCAATGTGCGGGGCCCGACGTGGTGTGATCTTGATCGTGATGTGGCCTCACTGTTTGCGCGCACTGAGAAACAGCGGGGCCGGTCAGGAGCGGGAGCCGATCGCACCACCGCCGAAACGCCGGCAATGCTGCTCTATACCTCGGGTAGCACCGGCGTGCCCAAGGGTGTGATCATGCCTCACCGTCAGCTGCACTGGAACGCCGTGGCTACGAACGTTGCGTGGCAACTGACATCGCACGACGTCGGACCGCTGGCCACACCGCTCTTTCACACCGGCGGCTGGGGCGTCTTCACGCTGCCGTTGCTCTACTGCGGCGGATGCATCGTGATGTTCGATGCCTTCGATCCCGATCGCTATCTCGACATGCTGCGTACACAGCGTGTGACGGTGGCATTTGGAGTGCCAACGCAGCTTGAGCTGCTGCGTCACCGACCGGCGTGGGGTGAGCCGCTCCCCGATTTGCGATGGTTCATTGCCGGCGGAGCGCCGTGCCCGGAGCGCGTACGTGATGCGGTGTGGGATGCGGGATATACGTTCCGCGAGGGCTATGGGCTCACAGAGTGTGGTCCGAATTGTTTTACAACCACCAATGCACTGGCGCGCGCCAATCCCGGTACAGTTGGTCATCCACTGCCGTTTCTGCACATGCGCGCAGTCGATGAGCTCGGCGAACGTGTTGCCGACAATGCGATTGGTGAACTGCAGCTGCGCGGACCGCAAATGTTCGGTGGTTATTTCAACGCGCCTGAGCGTACCGCCGATGTGATGACCGCCGATGGCTGGCTGCGTACCGGTGATCTCGTGGTGCGACGCGACGATGGTGTGTGGGCCATTCGTGGTCGCGCCAAGGACATGTTTATTTCCGGCGGCGAAAACGTGTTTCCGGGCGAAGTGGAAGCAGCACTGCTCAACTGCACTGGTGTGGCCGAAGTGTCGGTGGTGGCGGTGCCCGATGCGCGCTGGGGGGAAGTGGGGTGCGCGGTGGTGGTGCGCGCGCCCCTGGCAACGGTGACGGGCGAGGCCATCACGAAAGAGGTACGATCTCGTCTGGCCGGCTACAAAGTACCGCGTCACGTTGTCTTCACCGACAGTCTGCCCAAGCTCGGGTCGGGCAAGATAGATCGGCGTGGCGTCGATTCATTGGCGCAACGGGCAATCAACGCTGACGGGCCCGAACACTCGAGTGGTCGCCGGGGCATTGTGGCGGACGGTCGTACCGACTGATGCCCACCGCCAAGGGGGCTACCGTACGCGGAACGCTCGCGTATGTACAGTCACTGGTAGGTGAAGAGGCGCTCGCTGATCTCGTGCGTGCATGCCCGGATGAGACTGCCACGTTGATACGCCGTGTGCAGGCGACCGACGACGTTCCCTACCATGTACTGGTTTCGTTGTGGACTGTAGTTGACGAAGCGCTTGGCGCGCGGCATCCCCACTGGGCGGAGGCGGCGGGCGCGTACAGCATTGAGTCGGCAGGCGTGCAGTTGTACGGAGGGATTCTGCTTAAACCAACGCCGTCCGATTTCCTCATGCAAAGCGTCTCGCTGTTCAGGTTGTTCTACGCACCCGGCGACATGACGGTGGTGCAGGAAGATGGTGCGTCGGCGGTGTTGCGGCTTGTCAACTTTGACCCGATCACCACGGTGTTCTGTCGCCGTCAGGTGGGCGGCCTCACCCGGGCGCTGCAGTTGGCAGGTGGGACTGCCCCGCGGGTACAACATGTGCGCTGCGCCTTGAGCGGAGACGCCTTCTGCGAGTGGGAAATGTCGTGGGGCGATGAGAGCGTGCCGATGTAACTTTCGGCTGCCGGACGCTATCATGTGCGTATCATGTCTCCCGCATCGCGTCCTGCAAAACCGACCCCTGGTAGTTCGCCGGCCATCACCGCGAAGCAGATGGACATGTTTCCGGAACAGCCCGTTGTGGAACGGCTTGACCCCGTAGCCGTGGTGGGGCCGCGTACCGGCGCAACGGCGGTGATACGGGTACGACTACGCAGTGTCGAGTCGCCACACCTCATTTTTCACGATCGACACGGCTGGTACTGTGATACGCACGGACCGGGCTGTGAAGCGGTGCCCGTGGCCCGCGAGTCGCAGCACGATGCGGCGCCGTGACTGAGCAGACGCCGCTGTGGAGTCCCACGCGGGCGCAATCCGATTCCAGTGAGATGTCGCGCTTTATCGCGTGGCTGGCGCACAAGGGAACGCTGCCTTCGTCGCTCATCAGCAGCCATGCACTGTGGCAGTGGAGCGTGCAGCAGCCTGAAGCGTTCTGGGAGGCGTGGTGGCAGTTTGCCAACGTGCAGGCCGACACGCGTGACGACGGAACACAGTATGACATGGTGCTGCGTGGTGCGGAGCGCATGGCACCGCCAACTGCTGAGCTGGGTCCGCAATGGTTTCCCGGCGCACGGCTCAACTTCGCCGAACATTTGCTGCAACGCCGCGACGAACATGCAGCGTTGGTGTGCTGGACCGAGCAGGGGCTCACGGAGCGCGTTTCCTACGCCCAGCTCGCGCGGGATGTCGCGAGGTGTGCCAGCCGTCTGCGCGCGGCCGGTGTGCAGGTTGGCGACCGGGTTGCGGGCTGGATGCCGAACGTGCGAGAGACCGTTGTTGCAATGCTCGCTGCGTCGTCAGTCGGAGCGGTGTGGTCGTCGTGTTCACCCGACTTCGGTGTAGAGGGCGTGGTTGACCGGTTCGGGCAGATTGAACCGGTGGTGCTGATTGTTGCCGAGTCATATCGGTATGCTGGCAAGACATTCGAGCTGCTTGAGCGGGTGGCGGAGATTGTGCAGCGATTGCCTTCGCTCCGCGCGGTGTGGGTGGTCCCGAACCGGGACCGCCGCGCTGCATCTGGTGCAACAGTGACGCTTTCAGAGCTTGCGGTGCCGAATGCGCAGTACTGGACGGATGTCATGGAAGGCGATGACGCCCACACGCCCGCGACGTTTGTCCGGCTGCCCTTTGATCATCCGCTGTACATCCTGTATTCGTCAGGCACCACCGGGTTGCCCAAGTGCATTGTGCACGGAGCCGGCGGAACGTTGCTGCAACAGCTCAAGGAGCATGTGCTGCACACCGATCTGCGCAGCAGCGATACCATTTTCTACTTCACCACCTGCGGCTGGATGATGTGGAACTGGCTGATAGCAGCGCTGGCTGTTGGCAGCACCGTGGTGCTGTACGACGGCGCGCCCATTCCGCCTGATGATCCGGCGCTGTTGTGGCGCATGGCAGAGCAGGAACGCATATCGGTGTTCGGCACCAGTGCGAAGTATCTGTCGGCTCTGGAAAAGCTGGGCGTCAAGCCGCGGGAAGTCGCTGCACTATCGCAGCTGCGAACCATTCTCTCCACGGGAAGTCCGCTGTCCGAACAGTCTTACGACTTTGTATATCGCGACGTGAAGTCCGATGTGCAGCTGTGCAGCATCAGCGGCGGCACTGACATCATTTCCTGCTTTGCACTCGGTGATCCTACGCAGCCTGTGTATCGCGGTGAGTTGCAGATGCGCGGACTTGGCATGGCTGTTGACGTCTGGAACGCGGCGGGAGAGAGCGTTCGCAACGAGCCCGGGGAGCTGGTGTGTACGAGACCATTCCCCAGCATGCCGGTGTGCTTCTGGAATGATGAGGACGGCGCCAAATACTCGGCCGCATACTTTGATCATTTTCCCGGTGTCTGGCGTCACGGAGACTGGGCCGAGATCACGGAGCACGACGGACTGATTATTCACGGTCGCAGTGATGCCACGCTCAACCCCGGCGGTGTGCGCATCGGCACATCGGAGATCTACCGTCAGGTAGACACGATGCCGGAGATTCTCGAGAGTGTGGTCACCGAGCACACACCGCGCACGCCAGCAGGAGCAGACGCGCGCGTGGTGCTGTTTGTGCGGCTGCAATCGGGCGTGACGCTCAACGACGCGCTGATTGCGCGGATACAGCAGCGCATTCGCACCGCCACCAGTCCCCACCATGTGCCGCGGCTGGTGATTGCCGTGGACGACATCCCACGTACCCGCAGCGGTAAAATCAGCGAGCTGGCGGTGCGCGATGTCATCCACGGGCGCGAGGTAAAGAATGTGGAAGCGCTGGCCAATCCTGAGTCGCTGGCGCTGTATCGGGATCGCGTGGAACTTGTGCCCGGGTATTAGGTTGCAATTACAGGACTTACGTGGCGCGGTGCGAGGCCCGCCACCGCTTTTTCGCCTTCAGTGCACGAGCGTCCAACATGGCTACTACCTCCGCTCCCGAAGCCGCCGTCGGTACGCATGATACCTTCCCGATCAACGGCACCGACTATATCGAGTTTTTCGTAGGCAACGCGCGCCAGTCCTCAATGTTCTACCGCGCTGCCTTCGGATTTCAACTCATTGGGTATCGCGGCCCTGAAACCGGCGTGCGTGATCGCGCCAGCTATCTGCTGCAGCAGGACAAAATCCGCATGGTGCTCACGTCACCGCTCGGTCCTGACGGGTTCATTGCCGAGCATGTGCGCAAGCACGGCGATGGCGTGCGCGATCTGGCCTTCTGGGTAGACGACGCGCGGGATGCGTGGACCAAGGCAGTAGAGCGTGGCGCCACGTCGGTGCAGGAGCCGCAGGTGCACACCGACGAACACGGTGAAGTGGTGATCGCGGCCATCGCGACCTACGGGGACACCATTCACTCGATCGTGGAACGGCGCAACTATCACGGACTTTTCCTGCCGGGTTTCGTGCCGGTCAGCTCCCAGTTCCAGTCGTCACCGATTGGCCTCAAGTACGTTGACCACTGTGTTGGAAATGTGGAACTGGGACGCATGAACGAGTGGGTGAGTTTCTACGAGCGTGTGCTCGGCTTTCACAACCTGCTCACCTTCGACGACAAGGACATTTCCACCGAGTACTCGGCGCTGATGTCCAAGGTGATGTCCAACGGCAACGGTCGCATCAAGTTTCCCATCAACGAGCCGGCATCGGGAAAAAAGAAGTCGCAGATTGAAGAGTACCTCGATTTCTACGGTGGGCCGGGTGTGCAGCATATCGCCGTGGCCACCGACGACATCATTTCCACGGTGAGTGCGCTGCAGGCGCGCGGCGTGGAGTTTTTGCGCACGCCCACCACGTATTACCTGGAGCTGCAGGATCGCGTGGGCGCCATTGACGAACCGCTCGAGGAACTCGAACGGCTTGGCATTCTCGTAGACCGTGACGACGAAGGCTACCTGCTGCAGATTTTCACGCGTCCCGTGCAGGATCGTCCCACCCTCTTTTTTGAAATCATTCAGCGCAAGGGTGCCAAGGGATTTGGCAAGGGCAACTTCAAAGCACTGTTTGAATCCATTGAACGCGAACAGGAACTCCGCGGAAACCTGTAATGCCCATTTATCACGCAGTTGGCAGTATCCCGCGCAAGCGGCACATCGTATTCCGCCGTCCTGATGGCGGTCTCTACGCCGAAGAACTCATGGGGCACGAGGGATTCACCGGTACCTCGTCGCTGCTCTACCATGTGCACCCGCCAACCACGGTGCTTCGGGCGCAGAAGATCCGCGATCTGGTATGGGAAGCCGATGAAGACACTTCGTTGCGCCACCGCCACTTCCTGACGTCGCGCGTCGCTCGCGGCGGATCGCCCACGACCGGTCGTATTCCGCTGCTGTTCAACGCCGATATCGGAATGCTGTACGTAGAGCCCGATCAGGACGATGCGCACTTTTACCGGAACTCACAGGCCGATGAAGTGGTGTACATCGCCGAGGGAGAAGGTGTGCTCGAGTCGGTGTTTGGCGACCTGCCGTACAAGTCAGGCGACTACGTGGTGATTCATCGCAACATCACGCATCGCTGGCGCATGGATAACACCAAGGGTCCTACCAGAATGCTGGTGATGGAAAGCCGGGGGCACGTGCGCTTTCCCTCACGCTATCGCAACAATGTGGGGCAACTGCTTGAGGGAGCACCCTATTCCGAGCGTGACATCAAACGGCCGCAGTTCACCGAGCCGCGCGACGAAAAGGGCGAGTTCTCCATTTACGTGAAACAATACGACGCACTCAACGAGCTGGTGCTCGATCATCACCCGTTTGATGTAGTCGGGTGGGACGGATACTTCTATCCGTGGATTTTCAGCATTCATGACTTTGAACCGATTGTGGGCCGCATTCATCAGCCGCCACCGGTTCATCAGACGTTTCAGGGTGACGGTTTCGTGATCTGCTCGTTCTGTCCGCGTCCGTATGACTTTGATCCGCAGGCGCTGCCTGCTCCGTACAACCACAGCAATGTGGATTCGGACGAAGTGTTGTTCTATGCGTCGAGCGAGTTCATGAGCCGGAAGGGCATTGAGTACGGGTCGATTACGCATCATCCCGACGGATTGCCGCACGGGCCGCATCCGGGGCGCGCGGAAGCCAGCATTGGCGCGAAGTACACGAACGAGTTGGCGGTGATGATGGATTCGTTCAGGCCGCTCAAGGTGGCCAAGGCTGCTCTCTCCATCGAAGACGAGCGGTATCATCAGAGTTGGATCGACACGCAACACGCACAGTTCAATCCCCCGACCTCCTGATGCCGCGATTTTCTGCGCGTTACCATACGCTGCCGCCATATCCGCTTGCCCATATTCCGGCCCGTAAACGCGCCCTGCTGGCCGCCGGTGTTGATGTGATTGATCTCGGTGCCGGCGATGCCGACTTGCCCGCGCCTGCCGAGGCGATTGCCGCACTTGAGCAGGCGCTCACGGTGCCGGCCATGCACCGCTACGGATTTGCAATGGGCTACATGCCATTTCGCGAAGCGATTGTGCACTACATGCACGAGCGATTTGGACAATCGTTTGATCCCGTCACCGAAGTGGTGCCGCTGCTTGGAAGCAAGGAAGGACTGGCGCATGTGGCGCTGGCCTTCCTGCAACCGGGAGACGTGGCCATCGTGCCCGATCCGGCATACGCCGCGTACGTGGGCGGCACGCTGCTCGCTGACGCCGAACCGTATGTTGTGGCGCTCACACCGGCCGACCGCTTCCTGATCGAACTCGATCGCATTCCGGCATCGGTGCTCGACCGTACGCGTGTGCTGTATCTCAACTATCCCAATAACCCGACCGGAGCCATTGCGCCGCGCGACTATCTGGAGCGTGTCGTGCGCACCTGTCGCGAACGTGACATCCTGCTCGTGTACGACAACGCGTATGCTGAGATGTCGTACGACGGGTACGTACCACCGAGCATTTTTGAGATTGAGGGAGCGGGCGACGTCGCCATCGAGTTTCACTCGGTGTCAAAGACGTTCAACATGACCGGCTGGCGGTGCGGCTGGGCTGTGGCGCGCCCTGAACTGGCAAGTGCGCTCTCGCGCGTCAAGAGTTTTGTCGATACCGGTACGTTCCTCCCGATTCAGGCGGCAGCGGCGGCCGCACTCAATGCACGACACACGTTTGTGCCGCAGAACGTTGCCGTCTTCGAGGCTCGCCGGAATGCCGCTGTCGAGGCGTTTCGCCAGGCGGGTTTTGTGTGCGAGTCGCCACGTGCGGCCATGTATTTGTGGATTGCGCTGCCGGCCGGTATTGCCAGTGCCGACTTTGCAGATCAACTGCGCGAAGAGCAGGGTGTGATCGTGATGCCCGGTGTCGGATTCGGCGCGGGTGGCGAAGGCTTCTTCCGTGTGTCGTTCATCCAATCGCCGGAACGCCTGGCCGAGGCGGCCGCCCGAGCCGGTGAGCTGTTGCAGCGTTTGCAGTCATCGCACGTGAACGGCGAAAAGCTGGCGGCCGATTCTGTATCATCGCACAACGCCACGGTCGCGTTGTGAAGCGCGGCTCCTGGAATGTGAGACGCGCAGTGCGCGGCTCGGTGCTGGCTGTTATCGCGCTTGCTGTACTGGGGGCGGGTGTTGCCATGCGTGCCCAGAGCACGGGCCCGTCGGCTGCGCCGGCTTCAGCCGACGAGGCACCGCCCGTCATGCGCGAGTTCCGCGGTGTCTGGGTGGCCACCGTAGCCAACATCGATTGGCCATCCAAGCCGGGACTTCCCGTGTCGCAGCAGCAGCGGGAGTTGCTCACGATATTCGACCGCGCTGTTGAGCTGCGCCTCAACGCTGTGGTGTTTCAGGTGCGACCGCACGCCGATGCGCTCTATCGGTCTGATATCGAACCCTGGTCTGAGTATCTCACCGGTACGCAGGGCGTGGCACCGCAGCCGATGTACGATCCGCTTGAGTTTGCGGTGCGTGAAGCACACGCGCGTGGGTTGGAGTTGCACGCGTGGTTTAATCCGTACCGTGCGCGCAACGACGCGTCCAAGAGCCCGCTCGCCAGCAACCACATTGGTCGCACAAATCCGGCGCTGGTAAAAAACTACGGCCGCTTTTTGTGGATGGACCCGGGTGAAGCCAAAGTGCGCGAGCGTACGCTTGAAGTCGTCCTTGATGTGGTCAAGCGATACGACATCGACGGCGTGCACATTGACGACTACTTCTACCCGTACCCTATTCCGCTCCCGCGCCGCCGCGGCGATACGCCGTTTCCCGATGATGCGAGCTGGGCACGCTACCGCGCAGCGGGCGGCACGCTCACACGTGACGACTGGCGACGCGACAACGTGAACACCTTGGTACGTGAGCTGGCTGAGGGGATTCGTGCCACCAAGCCGTGGGTGAAGTTTGGCATCAGTCCGTTCGGCATTTGGCGTCCCGGCTCGCCGGCCACCGTGCGCGGGCTCGATGCGTATGAAAAACTGTACGCTGATGCGCGCAAATGGATCAACGAAGGCTGGGGAGATTACTTCTCGCCTCAACTCTACTGGCCCACGTACAAGGAAGGCCAGAAGTATCCGGTGCTGCTGGAATGGTGGTCCAAGGAAAACTCCAAGCGCCGTCATTTGTGGCCCGGCAACTTCACGTCACGTGCGGGTGGCCGCGGCGCGGGATCATTTACGGTGTCCGAGTTGCTCGAGCAGATCCATGTCACACGTGTGCATCCGGGAGCGAGCGGTAACGTCCACTTCTCAATGCGTTCTTTTGTGAGCAATCAGGCGGAGATGAACGAAGCGCTTACGGATGGTCCGTATCGCGTGCCCGCGCTGGTGCCGCACTCGCCGTGGATGCAGGCGCCGGCACCACCGGCACCGCGTGTTGCACTGGGACGCGATCGCGACGGCGTGCGCACGGTGCAACTCACCACTGCATCGGGCGACCGGCCGTGGTTGTGGGTGGTACGCACGCGCACGAGCCGCGGATGGCAGGCACAAGTGATCCCGGGCACCGCTGTGTCGTGGCGGGCCCCGGGAACCGTTGACCCACTCGACATTGTGGTGTCTACCGTTAATCGAATCGGTGAGGAACGAACCCAGTGACTACTGTGCGGCCCTTTTATTATCGCGAGACCGATGGAATCCGGATCACGGTTCGCCCGTCATTCCTGGCTGAGCAATCCAATGCGGTGCTCGGGCAATACGTGTTTGCGTATCACATACGCATTGAAAACGTGGGGACCATTGCAGCGCATTTGCGCACCCGCCACTGGCGCATTCACGATCCGGTAGGCGGGGACAGCGTCGTGGAGGGCGACGGTGTTGTGGGCGAGCAACCGCACCTGTTGCCTGGCGAGGTGCATGAGTACCGGAGTTTCTGCGTACTCAAAGCGCCACAGGGCTGGATGGAAGGCAACTACCGTTTTGTGCGCGAGGACGGTTCGGCGTTCCGCGCGCTCATTCCGCGCTTCGATCTCAACGCCCAACCACGCCCCGATACGGTCAGCTGACCAGCTTCGTGGAATCGGCGAGCACTGAGTTCACAGCGTCCACGAGCAGAGTAAACACATCGCCCGGCAGCACATCGCGCACCACCAGCGCCATCAGTGCGGCCAGCGCCGGCTCGGCGACGGCGAGCATTGTGGTACCCTCGCGCATTTCGGAGCCGGGCTGCCGCAGCATTTGCAGCAGCGGCGCGGCGGCGGCATCGCGTTCAGCCTCGCGGTGCACACGCACAATCGCTTCGCCCAGCGCAC
>JAABRT010000056.1:11735-23475 GCA_011390805.1 Gemmatimonas sp.
AGGCCGGGTGCGCACGCGCTTCGGCCCATCGCACACACACGGCATCACGCTGCGCGTTCGTAAGCGCGGCCAGATCACGCAAATAAGCGCGAATCTCCGCCGTCTGCGGTCCATACGGCTGCGCGGCGGCGTTGAGACGTGAATAGCCAAGTTGCACCAGCCCTTCGCGCAGGTTTGGCACCTGTGGGGTCCAGCCCAGTGCACGCAGCGCGTCCACACGAATGCGTTGATTGCTTCGTGCTGGCGGCGCCTCATCACCCTGATTAGCCGGAATGTTGATAGTGCGCCCATCGGCCAATGCCACCAATCTTGCGCCCTCGCCGAGTGTGAGCGGCGTACCGTCGGCGACATTGAGCACGGTGGGCGTGCTGACCGATGATCCTGCGTGCTGCAGCGCGTGCGCGACCACGCAATCAATCGCCGCAATCACGTCGTCACGCCACGCCAGGTTGAGCCAGTGACCAAAACGACCCTTGAGCGCATCTACATCGCGAAAGCGCGGCGCCGGATCACGTCCTGGTCCATAGAGGCCGGCTGCGCGCAGCACGCTCACGCGCAGGGTGTCACTGGCCGCGGCCGTGATCAGATCTTCGGCCTCACACAGTGCACGATTGCCCGTGCGCTCCATCGACTCATCGGTTTCCCGACCGTCGGTGTGCCCGTACACGCCGGTGCTGGATACCCAGATGAGCACGCGTGCACCGGAGGCCTGCGCAATGCGCACCGCAGCGCGCGCTGCCACGGGGTAGGTGTTGTCATAGTCATCGCCTCGGCTCCGGTCGGGCGCGACGGCGGCCACGATGACGTCAGCGTCCCTGAATGCGTCCGGCACAGCGCTTAGGGTGGCCTGCGCTGCTGGTGGTGGTGCACTGTCCGTACCGGTCGCTGCGTCAGGAACGGGTGCAGCGCCAAGCTGTCCGAGGTCAAACTGCACTGCCTTACCACCGCGCACTGATTCGTGCTCACTGCGGCGTACCGTGGAAACGGCCACGCCGCGATCCGCCCAGAACTGCCCCAGGGGCCAGCCCAGCCAACCCGCGCCGAGGATGAGCGCACGATGGGGTAGGGGCGGCGTGGCAGTGGTGGAGGAGCTCACAGGCAGCGTCTCGAAAAAAGTGCGCGGCAGTGCCTGTCGGGAGAGCCATGGCGACCGGGACAGACGCCAACGGTAGCACGACGCCGCAAGAAGCTGATATATTAAAGGGTTGGTCGGGAGCGGTGCACTCCCTATGGCTCCATCCCGGAGCGCGAGCACCAGAACTCCACTGGGACTACATGAGTAAGCAGGACGCAATCGAACTTGAAGGAACCGTCACGGAGTTGCTGCCAAACGCAACCTTTCGCGTGACCGTGCAGAGTGGCCATGAAGTACTGACAACGCTGGCCGGCAACATGCGACGCAATCGCATCCGTGTGCTGGCCGGCGACCGCGTCACCGTTGAGGTGTCGCCCTACGACCTGACCCGCGGGCGCATCACGTTCCGCCACAAGAACTGATCGCTGGCCTTTGCCGGTTCAGTGCCGGCTACTGGTCGCGCGTCAGGTGCGGCGGTACCGCGTACGATTCATCACTGGGCACGCCATAAAGCACTTCAAAGCCCAGGGGGTTCGTCTTCGCGCTCCAGCCGGGCGTTGAATGCGAGCCCGGTTCAATAAGCCCCTCGCTGCGAATCGACTGCGCACTCGGGGAGCTCATCGGCGTGTGCACCGTATCATCAATCAGATCGAACTCGTCGTCCATGATCTGAGGGAATACGGCGACATCATCCGCTGGCACGTGTGCAGAGGGGTGATCTGCGGGTGAATCCACGTCGTCCGTCGCGTGTGAAACGTCGTGCGACGCCGCGGTGTGCATGACGGCGCCGCGTGAAGCTGCCACGCGTGCAATCAGGTGGTCAAGACACGATGGATCTTCCCCGCGTGCGTCAATGAGCGCGTGCAGGCGAAGCAGTGTGGGTTCGGCAATCGCCGCGTCACCTGTCACCAGCGCCAGTCGCGCCTGATTCTCCAGCACGCTCAGCAGTCGCCCGTCTTCGTCGCCAAAGTGCTGCTCCAGCGATTCGCGCGCCTGCTCAAGCAGCGACGCTGCCTCCTCCGATTCACCCAAGGCGGTGAGATACACGGCGAGATCAGCGTGCGCTCTTGCTACGGGTGCGTCGCTCTCCGTGTCACAGCACAACAGACGCGCGGCTACCGACCGTCGACCCAGTGTGACAGCGGCGTCCAGCTGTCCGCACCGGAATCGCGCTTGCGCGAGGTTTGAGAGCAGGAGTGCGTGCGTGTCGGGCTCAAGTGCGAAGGCCGGCGCATGCAACAGCGCTTGCTCCCACAGCTCGGCAGCGTCGTCCCATTGTGCGTCGTGCGCAAACGCGAGTGCACGCTCGTTGGCGTCGGTCCACGAATGCGCGAGGCAGTCCGTGTGCGGGGGCGTCGATAGCTCAGTATGCATCACGAAGGGAAGACGCACGCCATGTGTCTGCGTCACCCACCGTCACAGTGCGGGCAAAATTGGTGTTTTGTGACAAGCTGTGCCGTGCGCGTTGGTACTGGCGCGCAGCGGGCACGCAGACGCAAAATGAAGGCATGCAACCGCGATTGCGTTTTCGCACACGTGTATGTCCCGCAGCGATCGCCCTGTGCGCGCTGACTGCGGGATGTGGTGGCAACGACCGCGTGGAGTTGCCGCGTGATGCTGCCGGACTGGAAGCGGCATCGTTGCGTGGCGATTCAATCGCGCGTGCGCTGGCGGCGGAAGCGGCTTTTGCAGACACACTGGAAATGGTGGCGACTGGTCAACTGGACGCTTCGCATTTGTCGCGCCTGGCCAACGAAGTGGAGGCGCCCATTCCGGTGCCCATGGACGTACCGCCCGCTCCCAACGGCGGCACCGGCGAAAGCATGACGCGCCGGGCGCAGGCTCGTGGCGATTCCATGGCGCGGGTTGCGGCGCGAGACCTGATGGGACGGCTTGATGCATCAAGCGATCGCGCCTCGCGCGATACGCTGCGTGGTCTCGTGGTGCTCGAAGGTGAAGCACCGATGTTTCGGCTCACGCTCGATACACCAATGGCCAATACGCCGGTCGCGTTAACCGGAATGGCCACGAGCGAGCTGCTGCGTCTGGAAGGACTTGAAGTGGTCGTGCGCGGTGTGCGTACCAGCCCGCGCGATCTGGTGGTGTCGTCGTTTGTGGTACGCGCAAAGGACGGCGTGTCCACACTGGACGGTATCCTGAACAACTCCAACGGGCGCTGGACACTGCGCCTCACCGATGGCGACGAACGGTCGCTGCTGCGCGTACCTGTGCAGTTGCAGCCGTACACCGGCACGCGCGTGTACGTGGGCGAAGGGGACGCGGCGATGCGCGTGTATGGAGTGATTACGCGGGGGAGGTAGGGGGCTGATGCAACGACCGCGATTCGGCTTAGCTGAAAACTGCCGTTTGACTGCGTTCTGGGTTCGGGTCTACGGTTTACCGTGGGCGGTTTAACACACCGTTCACCGTTTTCGGGCAGTCAAAGACTGTTCACCGTGCACCGTATACTCCCACTGAAAGCGCAGTCAAACGGCTGTTCGTTCTTTGCTTTATGCATCCCTCAGCACTGTCATCGGTGTCTCCCGATGCACATCGCGGCTCGTGAGTAGCCCGATGCCAACCGTGAGTACAACTGTTGCCCCCATGATGCCGGCGGCTGCGCCCCAGGCCGGTACAAACTCGCCATCAAATACAAAGCGCATCAGCGCCCACGCACCACCGAATGCCAGCGCCATGCCCGTGACTGCGCCAAGCACGCCCAACGCTGCGTACTCGGCAAACAGCACGCGCTGCACCAGTGAGCGCGATGCGCCAAGTGTGCGCAGCAGTACACCTTCACGCAGTCGTGCACGACGTGTGGCCGCAACAGCGCTGAACAGCACCGGAATACCAATCGCCAGACAGAAGACGCCCAGGAACCTGATGGCGATCGTCACACGGTCCGTGATGCCCTTGATCGTGCTTCGAATGACTGACAGGTCAAGGCTCGACACATTCGGGAACTGCCGGATCGCGTCGCGCTGGACCTGAGCGAGCGTGGTCGGATCGGCGATGTCGGCAATGAGCACGTGTTGTTGCGGGGCCGCGCGCAGTGCTTCGGGCGCGAAGATTGCGAAGAAGTTGGTCTCGAAGCGCGCCCAGTTTACTTCGCGGATGCTGGTGACAACGGTGCGCACGCGCACACCTTGCACATCCCACGTGATGGTGTCACCGAGTGTGACCATGAGATCTGTGGCAACTCCTTCCTCCAGCGAAACTTCATACGGGCCGCCCGCACCACGCCGGCGTTCACGTGCGGCGGAGTCGGCTGTCCACTCGCCCGCTATGACTTTCTCCGAAGGCGACAGCGAGTCGCGGTATGATGAGCGGTACTCACGACGCAGCACCCAGCGCGGACGGTCAACGGTTGTGTCGCTCATAAGCCGCTGCGCGTTCATGCCGTTGACGGCTGCCACACGCATGGTCACAATCGGCGTGCGTTCGACAATGGGATGTCCATCGCGCCGGACCAGTGAGTCGAGCGCGTTTACCTGATCGTCCTGCACGTCAAAGAAGAGCAGGTTGCCCGCGGCCGCCATGTCGGCCACTTCAAACCGCTTGAGCAAGTTGCCTTGAACCAGATAAACCGTGGCGAGCAGAAATGCACCAAAGCCCAGCGCCAGTGTGACGGCGCGTGTCTGATTGGCCGGACGATACAGGTTGGCCACACCTTGTCGGAACGCAAAGGGCCAGCTGCTTCGCACGCTGCGTCGCGCGAGATAAATGAGCACGGTTGCAGCACCCCAGAGTACCACCACCGCCGCGGCGATTCCCAGCGTGACGAACAATCCATCGGTCCAGCTTCCCGTACGTGCAACTGCGATGCCGATAATGCTCGTGATCAGTGCCACATCAACAAAAAGGCGCGCCGGATCTGTCCATTCGCGGGGCAGTGCATTTTCGTCGGTCGCGCGTCGCAACGCTTGCAGCGGCGAGACACGTCGCAGCGCCAGCAGTGGGCGCAACGCGAACACCAGCGCGACCCATACACCAATGCCCAGTCCCATGGCCACGGCGCGCCATTCAATGGTGGGCGCGACATCCAGTGGCAGAAACTCCTTCACGAGTCCGGGCAGTGCGAGCTGTATCCCGACGCCCAGCGCGGTGCCGGCAGCGGCGCCAACGAGACCCATCGTGCCGGCCTGCAGTACATACAGAGCGAGTACCTGCTTGCTGCTCGCTCCAAGGCAGCGCAGCACTGCCACCGTGTCGATCTTGGACACGACAAACGCGTGAATGCCGCTCGCCACGCCAATGCCGCCCAGCAAGAGGGCGATCAGTCCGATCACCGACAGGAAATCTGCAAGACGTGAGACGGCTTCAGTAAAGTCGCGTTCGGTGTCAACCACGGTGCGCACCCTGACACGTGTTGGCACCGTTGCTGCACCGTCGACGCCCTCCGTCACCGCCACTGAATCATCAAGGCGTTCGCCGCCACCAAGCGCGGCGGCCGCACGTTCGCGTGTTGCGTCTTCGGCGACCTGATCCGGATTGCCCGGATCAATGCGACGTCGCAAGGCGCGCGCGAGCTGCTCACCGGCACGCGTGCCGTTGTCCTGCGGCGGCAATCGCAGCACTGCTTCATACTCAGCGCGACTGCCGGCTTGCAGCAGTTGCATGCTTGGCAACCAACGTGACGATACAAAGACGCGCGGACCAATCACGGCGGTGATGCCCGCGTCACCGGGCACGTTTTCAAGCGACGCCGCAATCACGAACATCTGCTGTCCCAGACGCAGTGAATCGCCAACCTGCGCATCAAGCGATACGAGCAGCGCGGGATCAACAAACACTACCGGTGCCTCATCGTGCGCCGAGCTCCAGCGCCCCGCCGGCTGCGTGCCGATCGTGCCATAAAACGGATAGCCTTCGGACACGGCACGCACTTGTACCAGTCGTGTGTTGCCGGTTTGCGCAGCTAGTGCCATTGAGGCAAACGATGTCACACTCGCATTGGCAATGCCCGCGTTGCGAAGTGAATCGAGCATCGTGTCCACGACCGCGGGAAACGTGTCGCGCGAAGACACCTGCAGATCGCCACCCAGCAAGTTGCGCGATTGTTCACGGATGGAACGCGTGACGTTGCCGGCAAACGAGTCGATGGCCACCAACGCCGCAACGCCCAGTGCGATTGACGACATGTAGAGCGCAAGGCGACGCCGCGCCGTGCGACTTTCACGCCACGCCAGTCGCACCAGCACCGCCGGCCGCAATCCGCGCGTACTCATACCAGCGCGGCTTCGCGCGTGATGTCTTCAATCACCACGCCATCGGCCAGTCTGATGGTGCGCTGGGTACGCTCGGCCAGTGCAGAATCATGTGTTACCAACACCACGGTGGTACCGCGCTCGCGATTGAGTTCTTCAATGAGCTCAACGATCTTCGCGCCGGTGGCGCCATCCAGATTGCCCGTGGGTTCGTCGGCAAAGAGAATCTGCGGCGCGTTGACAAAGGCGCGCGCCAACGCAACACGTTGCTGTTCACCACCAGAGAGTTGCGTGGGGAAGTGATGACTGCGGCCATGCAGTCCAACGCGATCAAGCAGCGCGTTGGAGCGTTTGGCGGCTTCGGCCGTACTCACTTCCCCGCGCAACTCGAGCGGCACCTGCACGTTTTCCAGCGCCGTGAGCGTGGGGATGAGTTGAAAGCTTTGAAAAACAAAGCCTACTTTCTCACCGCGCAGCGCGGCACGCGCGTCTTCGCCAAGCGCACCCATATCGGCGCCGTCGAGCAACACCGTGCCCCGGGTTGGGGTATCGAGACCGGCCAGCAGGCCGAGCAGGGTTGTCTTGCCGGATCCTGAGGGACCTACGATAGATACATAGGCACCACGCGCGATCTCGAATGAGACATCGTGCAGGACAGTGAGTGGCTTTTCACCACTGGCATAATCTTTGGATAACGCGCGAGCAACGAGCATGCGACTGGAGTCGAAGATCAAAGCAGGACGGAGCGCACAACTGCTTATGCTGTGCGCCGCGATGGTAGCGTGTGGCGGTGAAACGGCCGAACAGGCAACGGGTGAACTAACGCCATCGGGCGCAGACGTGGCAACTGCCAGCAGCCCGATTGATGGCAATGTGTCTGACCGTACGCAGGGGCCCCGCGTGGTGATTCTGGGTACGAGCCTTACCGCGGGGCTGGGATTGGAACCGGACAGCGCCTGGCCCGCACTGGTGCAACGCCTGGCGGACAGCGCCGGTGTCCGTGCCGACATCGTAAACGCCGGGCTGAGCGGGGAAACATCGGCAGGTGCGCTGCGTCGCGCCGACTGGGTGCTGGGTGAACCAGCCGACCTGGTGGTGCTTGAAGTGGGGGCCAATGATGGACTGCGCGGTGTTGATCCGGACACCACGCAGGCCACACTGGTGGCGCTGATTGAGCGGGTACGCACCATTCAGCCTGAGGCGCGCATTGTGCTGGTGCAGATGGAGGCACCACCGAACCTTGGGGCGTCGTATACCACACGATTCCGTGCGGCGTATACGCAGGCGGCACAGACGGCTGGCGTGCCGCTGCTGCCGTTTTTGCTCGACGGGGTGGCGGGTGATGCGGCCATGAATCAGGCCGATGGCATTCATCCCAATGAGCGCGGGTCGAAGGTTGTGGCGGCCACGATGTGGGAGGCGCTGGCACCGTTTTTACGTGAGCTGGATGGCACGCGATAGGCAGCTGGATGGCACGGGATAGGCGCGACGTGACGGCTCGCGCGGTTCTCGGGCTGGGGGCAACATACGGCGCCGCATGGGAGCGTTGGCAACGCGGATAGTGAAGTCAGGAATGTGAGCTGCCGATACTCCCACTTTGTAGCTCACTAGGCGTTCCAAATGAAGCGGAGTATTCCGGAGGAACCGGTTGCGCGGGTTTCGCCGTTCCTTCGGTCCGGCTTTGGTCCTGCCGCACGTCTGCCATCCAATCTTTTACCTGGTGTAACTCGTTCGGCATGCAGCCATTGCTCGCACTGGTGGATGAAGCGATAGCCACGTTTTCTGACCACGCGACGGCCGCCCGGATTTACGAGCGGGCCGCTGAGGTTCGGCAGGGGGTCGGTGTCGGCGCCAGTAGTGTAGTTCGGGTGGAGGCGCTTGTAGAGGCAACGGCAGACGTGTTGTCGCTTCAGCTGGTAGATGCTTACCGCCTGATCGGAGAGCGCGCGATGGTGCCTCTCAAAAAACAGCTGGAACCCGTGCTGCGCGCGCACAATACCGCGCATACCTGCTGTCTCAATCTCAATACCCTGGTGCGTGAAGAGCTGCAGCCGTTGGCGCCAACCATCGCGCTTCCGGTGGTGGACGTCGAGATGCGCGATAGTGATACGCTACGGATCAGCCTGATCGCGACTGACGAAATGCTCGGACTTATGTGTGGCTTGTTGGTTGGATTGGCCTCGCACTACGGACAAGTGGTGCGGTTCAGCAAGCCAACCCGGTCGCACGGCACCGAGGTTGCCCGCGCCGCGGGGCGGCGTTACGTCGACGTACGATTTCGTCCCGATACACGCGTTGAAGTTGAAAACGCGAAGCCGCCCGCGGAGGAGCGTCGCCTGAGTGCTGTCGCGGTTGCCCTGCAGAGCTTGTTCCGGTAAATTTCGAAGCTATGCGAGAAACGCGTCCCCTAGGGCCGTGTTCAGCTCCGGTTGTCTCCTGACACTCTGTTCCAGACGGTTTTTATATGGCGCTTACAGCTACGCAGATCCGCCGCGGCATGGTGCTCGTGTTCAACGGCGATCCCTGCCGCATCATCGAGTTCCGCCACCACACGCCGGGCAACCTGCGCGCAATGGTGCAGGCCAAACTCAAGAACCTGCGTACCGGTTCGTCGTTCGACCATCGTTTCCGCGCGGCCGATACGATTGAAAAGGCGGCCATGGAAACGCGCGAGCTTGAGTTCCTGTACCAGGGCGGTGATTCGTATCATTTCATGAACTCGGCCGACTACGATCAGTTTGAACTCGATGCGGAAGCGTTGGGTGACAACGCGCCGTGGATGCAGCCGGGCATGAAGATTCTGGCCGAATACTACGATGGCAAGCCGATCGGTATTCAGCTGCCGAACTCGCTCACGTACGAGATCGTGGAGACGGCGCCGGTGGTGCGTGGTGCCACCAAGACGGCCTCATCAAAGCCGGCCAAGCTGGAGAATGGCGTGACGGTGAACGTGCCCGAGTTTGTGGAGCAGGGCACACGTGTTCGCGTGAATCCAGCCACTGGCGAATATCTCGATCGCGCAAAAGACTGATTGAGTGCAATCGGCTTCGGCTGTACCGCTTGAAGTGCAGCCGTTGCACGATTACACTTTGGGGCTCTGGGTCGCTGATGCAGTTGTCTGGCGAAGCGAGACCTCGCGAAAGCGAGCATGGTGGCCGTAGCTCAATCGGTTAGAGCACCGGATTGTGGTTCCGGGGGTTGCGGGTTCAATTCCCGTCGGTCACCCTGGTAGTGCGCGGCAGGTGCCGTGTCTAGGTCCGTAGCTCAATTGGTAGAGCACCGGTCTCCAAAACCGGCGGTTGGGGGTTCGATTCCCTCCGGGCCTGTCCCGGTGTATGTTGTGTGGCTGGCGCTTTTTGAGGCCAGTGTTTGAAAGAACGGCGGTATCGTCTAGGGGACTAGGACACAGCCCTCTCAAGGCTGGAACACGGGTTCGAATCCCGTTACCGCTACTTGAGTTTGCAGATGGTGCTGACCGAAAGGCGACTCCGCTGCAACTGGCCTCATCGTCTATCGGTTAGGACGCCACCCTTTCAAGGTGGAGAGACGGGTTCGATTCCCGTTGAGGCTATGCAGGGATGGGCAGTACGTCCCATGGTGGTCTCGAGCAATCGAGCAGTTGGATTTGGTGATGTACCGATTAGTGTTGTTGCAGCATAGTTGGACACGGCAGGACATTGTTGGAGGCGTAGCTCAGTTTGGTTAGAGCACTCGACTGTCACTCGAGAGGTCGCGGGTTCGAGCCCCGTCGCTTCCGTAGGTTAGAGTATCGTGTTTGCAGGACGGATTGCCCTGGTGGTGAAACTGGTAGACACGCCATCTTGAGGGGGTGGTGCCGAAAGGCGTCGCGGTTCGAATCCGCGCCAGGGCATGCTCGTCTCGGGTTTGAAGTTGAGGCCACACACCTCACCGCACTTTTGGTAGAACCTTTCGCAGCACCTTTTGCGTTACGTGCACGTTAGCAGTGATCGGCGTGGCTGGACCTCGCCACAGTAGCTCAGTGGTAGAGCACCCGATTCGTAATCGGGCGGTCATCGGTTCAATCCCGATCTGTGGCTCTGAGAAAAGCGCCGACCAGTCTCACGATTGGTCGGCGCTTTGTGCGTCAGCGATTTCCGTCAGGGCCACATCGCGCAAAGGCGGGCAGGTGGTTCTCAAGACTCGCGCGGCGATTGTTTTCGAACACACGGCGCACATCGGCCGGCATTGACGTTGCGAGCAGCTCGTCGTAAAGCGCGATGTTCGCAACCTCGGCGTCAACCGAGGCTGCACACGCGGCACTCACGCTGGAGAACTGTGGCGCTTGCGTGAGGGCTGGTGCGGAGGGGACCGGAATACCGCGAGAGGTGAGCAGCGAGGCGAGCGACGCTGCGTGCTGGCGCTCGGCGCGCTCGATGTTGACGAACGGTGCAACGGCGCCAAACTGATGCATGACTTGGGTGTACACGGCTGAGGCGTGGTGTTCATCGAGCAAGGCGGTACGAACGGCCGACAAGGTCGGCGCATCAAGTGCGGTGGATGGTGAAAGGGAAACCGGGTCGTTTCCACAGGCAGTAGCGGTTGACGCCAGTGCTACCGGGATGATGATCTGAAGCAGGGATCTCTTTGCGACACGCATGACTTTTCCCTCCAGTGGGGCCCGCATCAAGCAGCAAAGAAGCGCGCCAGGCGGGTGATGCGCTTCTGCATGTTGGACTGCAAGCGCAGATGCGTGTTAAGGCCGGTTGCGCAGTTCCAGAAGACCGAAAGCAGGGCGAGTGGTGTACGGAACGCACTGGGTGTGCCGGCCCGGCAGACTCTCGGTTTGCACGTTGTGACAGATGGCAGCGATTTTTCAAACACTCTGGCGCTGTACGCGCCCGCTCCGAGGGACAGGTATGCGCCGTTCGTTTCTGCAGGCGATCACGTTGTTGCTGGGCGTCACGCTGGCCGTGGGCTGCTCGGGCGCCGAAGGGCCGGCCGGTCCTCCGGGTCCCGAGGGTCCGCAGGGACCGCCGGGTCCGTCAGGCGCTACGCGCACGACGTATTTTGTGACGATCGACAGCACAGGTTACGCTGAGCAGGCGCTGCCGCTGGCATTCGGCACGAATCCGGCTGAGCCGCCACTGCTTGCCTGTTTCATTGCGGAAGTGCGAACAGAGGGGCTGTGGCAGCCGGTAAGCGATGGCTTTGAAGCCACGGGTCGTGGCGTGTGCGCCCTGGTGTTTGACGAGGGGCGATGGTTTGCCGTGATTGTGAACTCGCCGCCCGGTTGGACCGTGGCGTTCATGGTAATTGCCGGATAGTTTGCGGGAAGCAGGTGGATTTGCGGGTGTAATTCAGTTGGTAGAATGCCAGCTTCCCAAGCTGGACGTCGCCGGTTCGAGCCCGGTCGCCCGCTCTAGTGTAAGTTGTTGAGTTTCATGGACTTAAGAACGACCTCACATCTCGCAAATGTGGGGTCGTTTTGCGTGTGTGC
>JAABRT010000057.1 GCA_011390805.1 Gemmatimonas sp.
CTGCGCGCCAACCTCCGGGTTGACTACATCATGATGGCAGCCGCCGGGCTGTTCGGGGCGATCGGTGCGGCGTCTGTTACTGCCAAGGCGACAGGTGGGCTTTCCGCGATGGCGCTGGCCATCGGCGCATTGAGCGCGGGGCTCGCGACGTTCGGCTGCTTTGTGTGGTACCGATGGCTGTTCCGACAGGCGCTCGAGGGGGCGATCGCGGAGCTTGGCGAGTTGCTGCAGGGGGTGGAACAACAGCTAAATAACCAGCGCCTCTTCAGCGGAGAACCGGAGCCCGGCGTTGGTGCGTCGGCCACTGGGCCGCTGCAACTGAACTGACACCAACGCCAGCGAACCGCCCACCGCTTTCCGCTACGGCACCCGCGTCATTGAGGGCGCCGGCACACCCGGACGCGGCAGTCGCTGCAGCGGGACAGCTGAAGACGACGCGCCAGACGGACGATCGACCGCTGGGGCCGCCGCGTTGCCGCTGGACATCCCGCCCGCATCATCAGTCAGCAGGAAGGGCGCCTTGCCATCTGTCACGATCACCTTGGTGTTCGGACTGCGCGCCAGTTCGCGGAACGCCTCAATCGACTGATAGGTGATGATCGTGGGCGTGAGTCCCTGTGCGATAATCGCCCACGCATCTCGAATGCCTACCGCTTCAATCGTGCGTCGTTCGGCCTCCTGCCGTTCCCGATCCAGCACAAAGCGCATCTGCTCCGAGCGCTGTTCGGCCTCGAGCTTCTCCTCAATGGCTCGAGCCAGATCAGCCGGCAGCCGAATGCTCTTGAGCAACACATTCTGCACCTCGAATCCGCGTGATTCGAGCACCGTCATCATCTGTGTGCGGATTTCGCCCTCAATTCCGGCGCGTGTGCCGGAGTGCATGTCTTTGGCCATGTAGCGCGACGATACATCGGCCGCCGCCGACCGGAACACGGGAATGATTACATCTTCCTCGTACGCCGTTCCGCTGGTGGCCAGAATTTCGGCCACCTGTTCGGGCTTCACGCGGTACAGGATCGACACTTCGGCCGACACATTCAGCCCTTCGCGCGTGGGCATTTCAAGCAGCACTTCGCGATTGACCACGCGAGCCGGCACGCGGAGAATCGAGTTGACACCGGGCAGAACGAACTGCGCCCCGGGCTGCAACGGGCCGCTCGTCACGCGCCCGAATCGAGTCTTCACGCCAAGTTGATCCTGACGGATCGTGGCGCACGCGCTGAGTGGCAGCAGGATGGCCAGCGCCACGAGCGGCGAACGGAGATTGAATGACATAACACCCTCTCGATGGTCGGCATGATGCGCACGCCGAGTTGTGGAGTTGCGCGCAGGCACTGGCACAATCCCGTCCCGAGTGCCCTGCCCCTGAACGCTAGCTGTGGCGCAGAGGGACAGAAGCACACCATCCATAGATTTTCTCTATCGGGCGAAGCGGCTTTTTCGTGGCACGGTACACAGGCACTCGCGACGGTCACGGCAGCACGTCGCTTTAGCACCCGCTCTGAAATCGACTAGCGTACGGTGCCGACTCCCGACACCATTCACGGTTTGCGTGAAGCGCTCTTGAACGCTTTGTACTCCGCCGGCATGCACACGGCGCACGGACGATATCCGGCGGCAATCGCGGTCGCTTCATCGGCAAAGAAGACACGCTGCTGCGCGTAGAGCGCACCATTGTCGAGCGCACGGCGTGCTGCTTTGCAGTCGAGCCGACCGTAGCGGCGTTCCTTGCGATAGCCACCAAAGGTCCCAGGCGTGGTGCTGGTGTATCGACTGCCGTCAGCGCCGATCAGCGTGTAGAACTTGTCATTGGTCATGGCTGCAAGTTAATGCTGGCGGCCGAAAGCCGTGAAAACCACAGCTGCACGGATGAGATCCTCACTGCTGGGCTTCACTGCAGGCAACACGTTAGCGTAGCGACGCCCGAAAAAAGACGTATGCGAAGAACAGCATGAACACCAGATCGTTCGCGCCATAAATGCTGAAAAACACGCCAGCAAAAAGATCTTCGCGGTAAAGCTGTGCGAGACTGTTCTTCGATAGCCAGCTGATCCAGACCACAACGTAGACCAGCTTCTCGAGTGCAAACGCAGCAGCGAGCCATTTGATGTTCGCGTCAATCTTGGCTGCGCCCCAGTAGGCCAGTCCCCAAACCATGATCATGAGCAGGCCAAAGTTCGACATAACCACAGGGTCGGCCTCGTTGATCGCGGTGTTGGTGAATCCTCGCGAAAAGAGAAGCACGCCGCCGATGTTGAACAGGGCGGCGAGCACAAATCCCTGCTTGATCTGGTTTTGATTCATACAGGGGTTTCAGGGTGAAAGTTGAATGTGATCACTTACATCAATATCACATCCTTGAGTTGATCCCGAACATGTTCCCCTCGGTGTCCACACAGAGACTCACAAAACCGAAATCGCCGATCGAAAACTTCGGCCTCACGACGCGGCCTTGTGCTGCAACCACTCGGGATTCCTGGACAGCGCAGTCTTCCACGCTGAAGTAGACCATCGTGCCGCCAACTCCCGGACGAGCGTGTGCTGATCGGACCAGAGCACCCGACGCCCCGTAAGCGTTCATGCTCGCGGGAAAACTCATCATCTCGGTCTCGCCCGTGGGGTCAACGAGCTTTTCAAGTTTTTGCACGAACACGCTCTCGTAAAATGCAGCGGCGCGTTCTAAATCGTCGACGTAAATGTCAAACCAGCCGATCGCGTTTGGCTTTTCCATGGTGTTGTTCTCCTGGTTGAGTGAAGAGTGCCCACCACAGGCTAGCCAGCGTGCTGCTGCTCGTATTGTATGGATCAGACATCGTATCTGTCCGCGTACGCCCGGGGGGTGTAACCGGTCACCTTGCGGAAGGAGTGGATGTAGTGTGACTGATCGGAATAGAGATCAAGGTAGTGCTGTCGGAATGACTGCTGCACACGCAGGACTTTGAGCAGATCGTGCGGCGCAAGGCCGGTTGTTCGTTTCAATGTGCGCTGAAGCTGGCGAGGCGACAGGTTCGTCAGTCGCGCCATGTCTGCGACGCTGCGGATCCGATCGAGATTCGACAGGATCCTGCCGGTCACGATGTTGAGTGTGATCAACTGCTCGTGAAGCAGCCACTGCACCAGTTCCGTGAGCGTCGGCAACTTTTCGTCGAAGCCCACGGCCGCGATCTTTCTGCTTACGTCGATCAGCGGCAGCGTTCCCGAATACGCGTTGCCCACGTAGCGGTCGAAGATCTGCTCGTTCCTGCCCTGCCACACCCCGGGATAAAACTGGATTCCTACGTAGTGAAATGAGGTGCCGAGGTTGAGGACCTCAGCCTTGGTCCGAAGCGCCGTGACGCCCGCGATGGTTGTGTCGATCTGGTTGAACAGGATATTCACGCACGCATCGGGAACCGCGCGGTACAGGAACTCGTCCGGCAGGTCGGTGACCGTTCTGAGTTCCCAGTAACGGTGCACGAGTCCGGCAAGGTGTAGCGGTGGCTCCACCTCCGAATAGCGCACAGCACTCACAGCGCGATCGATCCCATCGCGGATGGGGTTGTAACCCGACTCCGTCCCGGTGACTTCACCTGCACCGGACATGATCAATCAATGCCCGAGACACAGCAGCCGTCCGCTCTGGCGGCGGCGGTCATCGGCTCTGGAACGCCTTCGCAAGGACGTTTTGGTTAGGGTTTCCTGACGCGAGGGCGGTGCGCACGGGATCAGCCGATTTCATACACTGCTGCAACGTCTGTCATCGCGGTTCCACTGTTGAGCGTGCCTGCATGTATCGACCGTTCGTCGCACTGACGCTGGCAGGATGTGAGGGACCACGCAAGTTCTATGCGGTCTGAGGCGTGTCAAGCGACGCCCGCACGCGCGAGCAGAGTTCAGCAAGCGTGAACGGCTTCCCCAAGAACTGCGTGCCGACATCGAGCAACCCGTCACTGGCGATCAAATCCGCGCTGAACCCGGACATGAAAAGCAATCGCGCGACGGGTCGCTCGGCTGCGATCACGCGTGCGAGTTCGGGCCCGCTCATCACCGGCATCATCACGTCGGTGAGCAGGAGGTCGATGGGGGCAGCATGCGCACGCGAAATCTCCAGCGCCTTCTCCGGCCCGTCGGCGGCGAGCACGGTATAGCCGCGCGCCGCCAACGCGCGTTGTGTCAGCGCCAGTATTTCGATCTGATCCTCAACGACGAGTATTGTCTCGCTGCCGGAGGACGACGGCAGCAACGGGGGCGGCACCGCGATCGGCTCCGGCTGCGCCGTCCGGCGGGGCAGATAGATATCGAACTGTGTTCCCACACCCACTGTGCTCGCCACGGTGATCGCGCCGCCGTTCTGCCGCACGATCCCGTACACGGTTGAGAGTCCGAGGCCGGTACCTTCACCAAGCCCCTTGGTGGTGAAGAAGGGTTCGAAGATCATCGACCGCGTTTCGGCGGACATCCCGGTCCCGTCATCCGAGATGCTCAAGCGCACGTAGTCCCCTGGCTGCGACGCGGGGATCTCAAGGCAATCGTCTGTGTCGAGCGTGCAATTGCACGTCGCGATGCTGACCCGGCCAACACCGCTGATCGCGTCACGCGCGTTGGCACACAGGTTCGTGAGGATCTGATCCAGTTGCGTCGGGTCGAGCGTGATCGGCCAAAGATCCTCAGCCGGTGACCACACGAGATGAATGCTCTCTCCAACGAGCGGCCGGAGCATCCGCATCGTCTCGGTCACGGCTTGATTGAGATCGAGCGACCGTGGCTTGACGGTTTGCCGACGGGCGTAGGTGAGCAGCTGGCGTGTGAGCGCGGCCGAGTGTTGCGCCGCGCGTTCAATGGCGCGGATGTCGTCCTTGAGTGGATGCTGCGGCGGGAGCTCCTGCAGCGCGAACTCCGTGTGTCCGAGGATCACGGCGAGCGTGTTGTTGAAGTCGTGCGCAATGCCCCCGGCCAGGCGTACCACCGCTTCGAGATGATGGCTCTGACGGAGCTGCTCCTCCATCAGCTTTCGGCGCGCGATATCGCGCGCTGCCGAGTAGGTCGCACGCTCACCATCGAACTCGATTGCCGTTGCCTGCACCTCGACCTCGAAGATCCGGCCATCGAGCGCAATGAACCGCATCTCGACAAGCGGGGCCGGGACATTCAGCTCGAGCACCAGCTTCCGTCGTTCGAGGGCCAGGGCGTGATCGTCCGGGTGAACTCGGTCGAGTATGTCCGTTCCGAGCAGTGCCTCCGCCGACGGTGCCCCGAACATGCGGACCGCCGCCGGATTCATGAACACGATCCGCCCATCGCGCACCACGTAGGCAGCCTCCGGCGAATGCTCAACGAGTGCGCGGTACGGTGCCTCGGAGGTCATCGATGGGGTTTTTTATGGCGGACGACCGGCACTGGCATAAATGAAACATAATAGCGTCATCATAGCCATGGCATTTGTCCGTAAGCAGCACTCAGACGCGCTCTTCGGGATCGGAAAGAAACCACTCCAGCCGGCCGCAGCCGACGCACGCGAGCGTCGCAGCCGAGCGATTCGCCCAATCGAGATTCAGAAACGACAGGCCGGCCGTGTTGAGTTGCGCGCGACCCTCGACGAAGTGCTCACCGCCGCAATGCGGACATCGGACGGATCGCTCACGGCTGGCGATCCAGCGGATTGATGCAGCCGCGCAGTGTCACACCGCCCGGTGTCGCACTGGTGATATCGATCGCTGCCATGGGCATGTCCGCGATTGCTTCTGGAGCAAGCCGGGCCACGGGCATCGGACATTCGAGCGCTGATGACGTGATCGAGTCCAACAGAAGTGCTGCGGGCACCGGCTGGTTCTTTCGCTGAGTGCTTTGCAGCCAACCGCGCAACGTGCCCACCGCCAATTCTTGCGGCACAACGCCAAGAGAACGCAGTCGTGCTGACGACGGCGTCGCCGATGTGAGAGTATCGCCAAGGGACGCACGCGGTAGCTCCAGCGGTACCGTCTGAGCCTTCAACAAAGACGGCAAGAACGCCGCAATCACGAACGACACGCATGAAAGCACTCGAATCCGATTCATTGGTTCTCCCAGGTGTATCCTGCACCCCTGCGACTGTGTGCTACCGTACCATCATGACGATACGCGCAATCTCGCCGCGCGGTAAGAAGTCTGCACCATGGTGAATGTTCAGTAATCGTCCTGCTCTGACCAGCTCCAGTCGAATCGCCGTTCCTTGAGCGAGCGTTCGCCGAACCAGCGCCGTGGATTCCCGCACATAGCGCATGAGCAAGGCTTGCGAGCGTGAGACAGTCTGCCGAGTTGGCGAGGCTCAGCACGAGCATAGCCGCCGTAGTAGTCGGCTACCTGATGCTTTATCCGGTTTTCATGATGACGTCGTACGGCACGCTTTGACATGGCGAGAGAATGTTGTTTGTCTGATGAAGTATGCAGCGCGTACGACGCATTGCGCACGGTTTCGCAATCCGCGAGCAGGTACCGTGCCTCCGTAAAAATGTACCCTCCGTGTTGATCTTCATTTCCTACTTCGCCGCTCGGATCAGTCGTTCCTGAACAACACGCAGCGGAAGCGAGGGCCCGCCGCTGATGTTCCACGCGTTGAATACCACCACCATCTCCTGATCGGGAAACGCCATCGGGAACTGACCGCCGAATCCGGACCCGGCCCAGATGTACGCGTCCTTCTGTACCGGATTGTTGTACAGCCACCACTTGTACCCGTACTGCGGCGCGCCAGCGCGAGTGCTGGTCGCGATCTGCGGGGTGACGGATTCGCGCACCCAGCGTTCCGACACAACGGTCGTTCCGTTCCACCGGCCGCCCTGCAGCCACAGCTGCCAGATCCGCGCCAAGTCGGTCGCTTCGAGGTACAAGCCACCCTCGGTGTCGATGGCGCCTGAGGTTGTGCGCTTCCAGTACCAGTTGGTGATGCCGAGTGGCGTGAAGAGATGGCGCGCCGCGTACTCCTCAATGTCCACACCAGTGGCGCGGAAGAAGATGTGCGCGAGCAACGCACTTTCACCGCTGCTGTAGTTGAACTGTGTGCCCGGCTCGCGCATCATCGGTCGGTCGATGGTGAACTTGACCCAGTCCGGGCTGGCCTCGAGCGCGCCCGCCGTGTTGCGCGGATCGCTATACGGAATGCTTTCGTTCCAGTCGAATCCGCCCGTCATCGTAAGCAAGTGACGGATGGTGATGCGCCGCTTGCGGTCGTCGAGGTTCTCGACGGCGGTGGTGTCCCAGTACGTGAGAATGGGCGTGTCGAGTGCGGGGAACTCGCCACGGGTGACCGCTACCCCGATGACCGCGGATGCCACGGTTTTGGAAACGGACTGCAGCGTGTGCAACGTGCCCCGCCGATACGTCGGGTGCCACCATGGATTGAAGTAGTTGAACGGCCCGGTCGGGTCGTGCGAGTTGTTCAGCGACGAGCTGGCGCGCGACGAGTCGCCGTAGATTTTGTCGTAGTCGCGCGGATACACCTTGTCCATCACGATCCGACCGCGACGAATGATCAGCATGCGGTCGATGTTGCCGTACTTCCCCGCCGTGATCTCGGCGTCAAGGCTGTCGAGCACGGCGGGGTTGAGACCGACCGCCGACGGGGTCGAGGTTGGCCACGTGAATGGCGTTGGCTGGGCGCCCAGCGACGAGGCCGCGAGCCACGCCAGTGCGACTGCCATGGAGGTGAGTAGACGCGTCATGGCCATATGCTACGCGCCGCTGTCAGATGACGGAAGCGCGCTGCTGATCGGGGAGTCCCGACGCGAGCGTGAGGTTGCCGAGCGCTGCAACAGCGACGGCGGGCTGCAGCCACGACACGTATCCAATCAGGGCGACTTGCGTGCCAATCCAACCGAGAAGGACGGCTCCTGCGAACAAGCTGAAACTGCGTGATCGCGGAGCGCGGGTGGCGATGCTGAGGCAAGCTGCGGCCTGTGAGCCGCCGACGAACAGGAGGAGAATGAGACTGGGGACGAGGTAGCTCGCGAACGGCGTGCGCTGGAGCCACGCCACCGGCACGCCTGGAGCACCGATCAGGCCGTAGATGCCGCCGCCCACGGCGTTGAGCGCGATAATCGTATGAAGCCCAATCAGAACGCGTGTGCGCATACTTTTCGTCGCCTCGACCTGTGCCTCATCCGCCTGACGTTGAGATCTGCTGCAGCTCATCGAATGCAATGCAGCGCGACGGCGCAGCGCTATCGCGACTGCAACTTGAGTAGCGCCGAGTACCCGTCCACCCACAGTCCGCCGTCGACAGGCAGCACGAAACCGAAGCGCCAGGGCGGGTCGTTGCCCGTGCGTGTGAACGACCACAGCCGCCTTCCTGTACTCAGGTCCACCGCGTGCAACGTGCCGGGGAATGCAGGCGCGCCATCGAGGCCTCCCTGGAAATAGAGCACCGTGCCCGCGACCGCCAATGAGAGCTGCGATGCCTGAAATCGCCCGGGGATCTCCCCTGTGATTTCACCGGTCGACTTGTCGAACGCCACCAGTGACACCTCAGTGGCCGCGACCAGCGAGGGTCCAACGTCGATCAGTCCGCTGAGCTTGGCCATGCGCTCGCGTCCATCGATCACTCGCTTGATGAACACGGGCGCGAAGATCGGCTTGCCGGTGGCGCGGTTGAGTGCGTAGAGCGCGTTGTCACCGGTGAAATACACCGCGTCGCGGGTAATCACTGGCTGCTGTGGTTCCGCGCCCTGCCGGTACTCAGGATGCATCGGACGGTGACGCCAACGCTCCGCACCGGTGTTTGCATCGAAGGCGGCGAGGTAACGGGCGTCCGGCCAGCCAGCGGTGCCCTCGGGCGCTCGCGCCAAGACTCGCGCGTAGACGACGCCGTCGCGCACGACGGGCGATGTTGTGCAAGCACCGCCGGGAACAAAGCGCAGCGGCGCTTGCCAAAGCTGCTGCCCGGTGGCCGCATTCAGCGCGTGCAGCACGCACTCCTTGTCCACCACAAACACGCGATCCCCCTCACCCACAACGGCGCTGTATTCGCTGGGATCAAGCGCGCGCCAGACCTCTTTGCCCGTCACTGTCGACACGGCAATGACGGCAGCGCGGCTGGCCGCACCGAATGGTGCGATGACCAGGGCGCCTGTCACATACGGGGGGACTGAAACCGATGCACCCATGCCGGCTGGCCGAAAAACCCACCGCGGCTTCGCTGTGGCCTCGTCGAGGGCAAAGAGGCCCGCTTGTCCCGATGGGCCGCCAACGTACAGCGTCCCGTTGGCCAGCGTTGCCGGCCCAAGATCCCGTACGCCCGGCTTGAAGATGAGCTTCTCGACGGGCGAGTCGCGAAGTGCCTGCAACGCAGCGGGATTGGGCTGCGCATCAGTGAAGCGCGGCAACAGCATGAATGCGAGCAGCGGCGCTCGCGCGAACCGGGAAAGCGAACGCGTGGTCATGGGACTGAAATCTGTCCTCCCGATTTGTCCGCCGCGAGCGGCTCCAGCACGCTGATACCGTACCCGCTCAAACATGTGGGTTAGACCACACCCTCGCGGAGTTGGAAAATATTGCCCTCAGGGTCAACGGTGTTGCGAACCACGAACCCGGGGCCCTGCCATTGCTCTGGAAGCACCTGCCCGCCCAAAGCGTGCGCTGTGGCCTCAGCACCCGAAAGACTGGCAACAGTGCAGAAGAACTTGATAGCGGCACGGTCTCGCACCTGCGGCGGGCTGGTGATTTCCACCTGCGACGCAACGTCCGGAGGCATAGCGTGAACAATGAGCTGCAAGTCTGGCGAGCGAAGAACAATGGCGCTTCCGCGGAAGATCTCACTGCACGGCTATGGCGTGGAAGGGGGCCCTGGGGGGTGCATTTTGCAAACGGGGGGCTGCTCCGCGCTCCACGCCATGGAAGCAATGCGCCACATCCCGCCGCTCTTGACCAGTGTGAACACATCGGCGCCACAATGGGACCACTTGGGCATGCGCAGAGTCTACGCGGTGGCCTTGTCCTGGACGCGCGCGGCCGACTCGGCATCCTTGAGCTCTACGCTGATAACGCGGAGGGGAGCCGTTCCGACATTCTCGAGCGAATGCGGCCCTAGCGGTTCGCCCCAGAGCACGGACGGCGGCTGTTGCGCGCCCCCGGAGACGCGAGTGTCTAACACGACATTGTCTTCGGCATCACGCCGGACAAAAGCGCTCCAGCTCAGGATGTGGTGTACCGCCGGCCACCGATGGGTGTGCACCGGCGTCCGCTCTCCCGGCGCGACCTCGGTCTCCAGCACCCGTACCTGCGCATTCTCAAGCATTACTCGATGATGCGCTGGCGCGGCAATGAGGCAATCCAGCTGCGCCGGCCATTCCGTATTTAAGGCCACAATTCCTCCGCAAGTGTGTTGTACATGTAACGCTCAGCTCTGCTGCAGCGCGTGCAACAACATGCGGTGGCACGGCGCAGCGCGACAGCGCACGACGGCGCCGAGGTCACCAGCAGGCAGGACGCTCAGTCCGGCAGCTTCACACGCGACACATCGTCAACGAAGAATCGCGCGCGGCGCTGCACCACATCCACCCCTTCCGCGCGCAGCCGCACGGCCTGCTGTCCGGGCCCGCCCGGGATCTTGTCGAGGCACGCGCCGTCTTCTCGCACCACGCGCCACACCGGCAACATGTCCGCGCTGCCCTCCTCCAGCGCCGCCTCAGCGGCGATGCGCAGGAATATCCCTGTGGTGATCGGGCAGGTGTAGTCGGCGCCGAACCGTAGGGCGAGACGCGCGCGCAGTACCGGCAGCGTGATCACCCGACCGGGGGGCACAGCTGCCACCTGCTCGGCCACCGCAAGTGGAGAGGCTATCAGCATGCGTCCTACCGGATAGTTGGCCCCTTTCGGCTGATCGAGGATTTTCACGTGCGGAGGTGGGGCCTGGTCGCGCTTCGCAACCGCCGTCCGGCGCCGCGTCATGCGAGTCGCACGCACACGTCGGTGCGAAGCTGCTCGACGGGCACCGTACCGAACGACACCACATACCGCTCGACCACGGGTTCATCGCTTAGCTCCCACGCCTGCCGAGGCAGCCACGCGCCGAGCAGGGCGACGTAACTGTCGAGGATGGTGTCGTAGCTGCCCGCGTGCTGGAGCACGGCATAGGTGCCACCGGCGATGGTGCGCACCTTGAGGCCGGCCGGGACTGCGTCCGCCGCTACTTCGTCGTCAATCTCAATGCATGCATCGTAGCGGCAGCGCTCAGGCGCCGTGATCTCGGGATCGTCGTACACGAGCCCGATGGTGGGCCGGTCAAAGCGCACGCCCGGGATCGCGCCGGCGAACTGCATCAACCGCTCCCAGGCCGGCGCACAGGCGTCGTAGGGTCCAGTGTAGCGGCTGGCCAGCACCCGTCGTGTTGGCTCCTGGCGTCGCTCGGCCGGAGGAAGCGCAGCTGATGTGCCATTTCCATGGTGCCGTTCCCGGAACGCGCTGGGCGGCATGCCGAAGTGGGCCCTGAAGGCCCGGGTAAACGCCTCGTGGCTCTCATAGCCGTGCGCGAATGCCGTGGGCGCCACGTCGCCGCCCACGTGGCGCAGACGATATGCCGCCCGCTCCAGCCGATGCCGGCGGACATACTGCATCACCGATTCGCCCACCATGCCCCGAAAGACTCGATGGAAGTGATGCAGCGAGAAACCGGCGAGATCGGCCAATGCGGCGGGGTCGAGGTCGCTATCGAGATCGCCGTGGATTGCATCCAGAACCCGCAGGATCCGGTCTGCCCATGAGGTCGCTGTCATGCGGTAAGTATGCGCCGGCCGTTCGGGAGCCGCTTGATCGCGCGTGCTGCCGGGAGTGAACCGACGTGCCGGCCGAAACCATCCCTGCACCGTCGAGCACTCGCTGGGGAAGGGCGGCATGGCCACCGTCTATCTCGCGCCGCTGAGTGGCGATCATCCATTATCGGACAACGTCCAGGGGTTCTGCTTCAGTGTGACGGTGTGCGCCACGAGTTCAGGGCGGTTGGGATGTGCGCCGTTAATGCTTATCCAGAAACTCGAAAATCCGCTCGTACGCCGTTTCCAGTTCGCTGGCCGATGGGCTATGGCGCCCTTCCCTGACAAACAGCACCTCGTTCTTTCGTTTGTTCTGCTGGAGCAGCTGCACAAACCGGGTAAACGTGTCCGGCGGTATCTGGTCGTCCTGCCCACCGTGCCAGATGAAGAATGGTGGATCCTTCGGGTCCAGATAGGTGAGGGGCTCGTAGCGCCTGATCACGTCTTTCGGTGCGTACCCGGCTGTCTCGGGGAAGAGGGCCATCCCGATTTCTTTCATGATCGGCACCGGGTTGTCCATGAACACGGCTTCCACCACGTCGAGTCCCCCCACCGGACCTGAGAAGTTGACCACGGCGGCAATGCCAACTCCGTCGGCCAGCGGGTGCGCGTACGTGGGGTCGTTGGCGGTCACGGCCACGAGGCTGGCAATGTGGGCCCCGGCAGAAAAGCCCGTGAGCACGACCCGCTGCAGGTTCATGGCGTACGTCGCCGGCTGTCTTTGCAGGAAGTTGAGGGCGAGGGTCAAGTCTTCCATCGCGACGGGAATTCCCCGCTTGAGCCGGTAGTTGAGATTGACGACAGTCACACCTCGCTGCAGGTACGGCTGGATGTAGCGCTCCTCCTCGGTCTTGTCGCTCAGGTAGTAGCCCCCGCCGTGCAGGAACACCAACGTGTAGTCCGGGCGACGTCTTCGGCTGCCCTCCCTTGGCACGTACACATCCATGGTTTGCTGCGGGTCAGTCCCATAGGCCACGTCCCTCGAAACGGCGTACGTGGCCAGCGCCTGCGCCGGAGTCATGTTGGCTACGGAACCACTCTGCAACGAACAGCCGGAAAGGAGGGACGTCAACGCGGCGACACGGAACCAATGCGACGAAAGTGGCATGCGAGGGAGAGGCTGAGCAGTGAGGAGAGGGACAGCAGGATCGGGAAGCGGCCTGACGTTTGATTGTGCTGCGGACACTCAACAAAACGCGGCGGCGCAGCCGCTGCATCACACGGCCAGCAGCACCAATCATCGTCAGATCGCAGGAAGAAGTGTCGCTACTGTTTAGCGCGGACTGGGCCGCGGTCGCTCATCGGCGATGTGCTGGTACTGAATAAGCCAACGCCCGTCCTCCTTCGTCACGACGAAGGTGGAGTGCGTTCGACGGTCGACAACAGTCCCGTCCGCCATTCGCTGACCCTCCCGTGCATGGAACTCATGCACAATCGCGACATCCGGTCGCACGAAGATCAGCTCCGGGGGCGCCTCGTCAATCAGCCGGGACGCTCGATATCCGGTGTCGGCATACAGGCGACCGAGAAAAGCCACAATGGAGTCTCGGCCCGTACGGCGAACGCCGAACGCATTGATCCAGACGGCACCAGGTGCATAGTTGGGACGCTGCAACTCGGCACTCCGACTCCGCATGGCCTCCGCGCGCTGCTGAATCAGGTGGAGGACGGCCGCGCTATCGGCGACGCTGGCCTGGGCGACACCGCTACTTGGCAAGACACCCATGGCAATGGCAATGATGACAGCAGAAAGTCTCATGCTTCATCCTGAAAGAAGGAGGCAGGCGAGCATGCAGCCTATGTAAATCGAGCAGGTGCGGCAAGATCGTATCATCGCCCTCTCACCTTAGTAGCTCCAGGCACCGCCAATGCTTGTCACGCCGATTCAGGCTGCAGCGAATGCAACCACAGTCTCACGGTCGCCGACAATCACAGCGACATGAGCGATACATGTTTGGTCCAGAGCAGTGGTGCGTGATATTGGTACGCGAATGACAGCGTATCACCTTGCCACGACGTAGCATATCCAGTCGACTCCCCGCAGCGACGCGCGCGAGTTCCCTACCGCCCACCGTCAACAGTACCAGCTCATGCTTCGCAACACTCTCCTCATCGGCGTGCTCGCCCTAAGCGCCACCAGCACCGATGCACTCGCGCAGCGTGGCGGCCGAGGTGGCCCACCGGGCCCTACCCCGCCTCCCACCAACCCGCAGGCGCAGCCGGTAGACCGGGCCAATGCACCGTACGTGCGCACGACGCCGCCAACCGACCCCATGATCAAGAAGATCTTTGAGGAAGGGATGCAGCGCTCGCAGGTCATGACGTTCGCGCAGACGTTGCTCGATTCCATCGGCCCTCGCCTCACGGGATCAACAGACGCGGACCGCGCGCAGGCCTACATGTTGGCGACGTACGCGAAGTGGGGCATTCCCGCGCGCATTGAGAACTACGGCACCTGGAACAGCTGGAAGAACGGCGCCGCGTTCGCCGAGTTGCTGTTCCCGCGCGTGCGTGGGCTTGAAGTCACCGCGATGGGATGGACGCCCGGCACAAACGGACAGTGGGTGGAAGGCGATGTGATCGTCATTCCTGACAGTGTCGTCACGCCGGATCTCTTCGCCGCGTGGGTCCCATCAGCGCGCGGCAAGTTCGTCTTGCTGAACGCACCGCAGCTCTCGTGTCGTATGGCTTCACAGTGGGCCGAGTTCGGCACGCCCGAGTCGCGTGACCGGTTGCGGCAAGAGCAGAGTGCGCTCTCCGCGTCGTTCAACCAGCGCGTGCTCGCCGGCGGTGGTCCGCGCGCCATTCAGGCCAAACTCAAGGCGGCCGGTGTGCTCGGCGCACTCACCACCAACTTCTCGGCGTATCCGGGTGTGAACAAGGTGTTCGGTTCGGCGGCGCAGGAGATTCCTACGGTTGACGTAGGCTGCGAAGACATGGGTCTGTTGTACAGACTGGCCGCAAACAATCAGTCGCCGAAAATCCGCCTGATGGTGACTTCCGAAAAGGGACCGGAACGCCCCGTCGGCAATGTCATTGCAGAAATGAAGGGCACCACGTTGCCAAACGAATACGTGATGTTGTCGGGACACTTCGATTCGTTTACCGGCGGCTCGGGCGCAACCGACAACGGCACCGGTTCGCTGACGATGATCGAAGCCATGCGCATTCTGAAGACAGTGTATCCGAATCCCAAGCGCACGATCGTGATCGGTTTGTGGAACTCCGAAGAACAGGGGCTCAACGGATCAAAGGCGTACGTCGAGATGCATCCGGAAGTGATTGAGGGCATGCAGATGCTGTTCAATCAGGACAACGGTACGGGTCGCATTATCTCCATCAGCCCTGGTCCGTTTGTACACGCCGGCGCGTTCCTCTCGCGCTATATGAGCGAAATGCCGTCGGAGATTACGCAGTGGATTCGACTGGGCGGCAACTCGCCGTTTGGCGGTCCCGGTGGCACGGATCACACCTCGTTCATCTGCGCGAAGGCGCCCGGCATTGGCACCGGCGCGCTCAGCTGGGACTACGGCAATACTACGTGGCACACCAACCGCGACACGTACGACAAGATTGTGCCCGAAGACCTGCGCAACAACGCCACGCTGATCGCAATGTTGGCATACATGGCGTCGGAGGATTCGCAGAAGTTGCCGCGCGATCTGGTGCCGCAGGGTAACGCACCAGATGGTACGCCGCGTGGGTGGCCGGCGTGTCCCGGGCCGACGAAGAGTGCGGCGCAGTCGTCGCGGTAATCAGGCCGCAGCTACCGGATGAGCAACTTCATGCGCCGATGCGTGCGCGCGCGTCTACTCACGACGCTGGCGCTACTCTTGATTTGTGTCAGCAACCGAACGCACGCGCAGCAAGCCAGCGCGCAGCGGTCGGTTGCGCCGGCCATCCGCGCTGGAGATCTGCTCATCACCGGCGGGCGGCTGTGGGATGGTGTGGCGGACACCGCGCGCAATAATCCCGGGTTACTCATTCGCAATGGCAGCATCCTGGCCGTTGGCGTGTCGGCGCCTTCGGGTGCTGCGGGCGGCCAGAATCCAGACGGCAGTACCTCACTCGTGCTGCCGCCCGACGCGTTCATCATGCCGGGGCTGTTCGACCTGCACGCGCACTACGCCGTGGACTTGTTCGGCGAAGGCCGGATTGACGAATACACCGTAAACGCGTCGCTCTTTCTCGCCAACGGTGTCACGTCCACCTTTCCCGCCGGTGAAGTGGACCCGGTGGAAGCGCGAAGCGCGCGCGAACGAATTGCGCGCGGTGAAATCCCCGGTCCGCGCATCTACAGTTCCGGTCCGTATTTCGGCAGCTGGCGCACCGGCTGGCGCGAGTCGGCGATCACGGCCGACTCGCTGCGCCAGGAGGCCACATGGTGGGCGCAGCAAGGAGTGCGCGGATTCAAGGTGAAGGGCATCTCGCCGCGACTGTTGCCGGTGCTCATTGAGGTCGCACACGCCAACGGCCTCACCGTGACGGGCCATCTCGACTCGAACCTGCGCGGCGTGAACCCGCGCGATGCCATTCTCATGGGAATCGACCGCGTGGAGCACTTTCTGGGCGGCGACGCGATTGACGATACCAAACCGGCCTACAGCTCGCTCGACAAACTCGACCTCACCAATCCGACAACGCGCGCACAGATCGACGCACAAACGCGGCTGTTCATTGAGCACAACACGTACTTTGACGCCACGATGGCCGCCTACGGTTACTGGACGGTGCGCGAGCCCGGTCTGTATGACGATTGGGCCAACGAACGCGAGTTCCTCACGCCGTTTGCGCGTGGCGTCGTGGAGGCGCAGCTGCCCCGAAAGCCGCTGCCGCAGTTCGAGAAAATCCACTATGTGAAAAAGCAGACGCTCAAGGCTTTCTACGACGCCGGCGGCGCGGCCCAGCTCACGCTCGGCACCGACCATCCCAGCTGGGGTGAGTTCTGGTCGGGATTTGGCGCCCATCGCGAGTTGCACGCCATGGTGCTGGCCGGTCTGCCGCCCGTGGCCGCCCTGCGCGCCGGCACCATCAACGCGGCCCGCGCCATTGGCGTGAGCGAGCGGTTGGGCACCATACAACCCGGCAAGTACGCGGACCTCTACGTAGTACGCGGTGATCCGCTCACCAGCATTACCGACTCGCGTCGCGGACTGTACGTGGTGCGGGCCGGCACGGTGTACCGCACGGACGACCTGCTCGACGCCGTACGCGGTCGCATGGGACCGGTAAACGAGGCCGACGCCGAGTGGTGGAAGGGCAACATCAGGCTGCGCAGCGGTCCGGACGCGCCGCGCTAGAGCAGCCTCGAGCGCAGGGCTTCCTCAACCCAGGTGCGATGCTCCTCCTGCATGCATGTGGCACACGGTCGGTAGCCGGCTGCGATGGCGGTCGTCTCGTCCGCGAAAAACACCCGATGCTTCGCATATCCCGTGGGCAGCGAACCGACCGCGCTCCGGCAATCGAGGCGCCCATAGATCTTCCGCCGGCGGTTCCCGCCGAGAGTGCCCGGTGCAGCGCTAAGCACTTCCTGTCCGTCTGGGCCAATAAGCTTGTATTGTTTTCCGGTCATGGCCCAAAGATGAGACGGTGCTCGGTCGGTGTCTAACGTCCTGGCGTTCAGTTGCGAGCGAACTGCGTCAACGCGAGTGTAGCGAGCATCCATTGCTTCGCTCGTAAACTGCAGCGTCCTGTGCCGCGACCTATCGACCGAGGACGACATCGATGGACGCCATGAGCTGTTCCAATCGCTTCGGTGCCAGTTTGCCGACGCGCGTGCTCAGAAAACTGCGATCAATCGCAAACAACTGGGAGGCGTTCGCGACCGAGTCCTTGGGGAGACCCGTCACCCTGGCGGGCAGCAACGTGTTGCCTGGGGCGGATTCCCAAGCCAGGTTGCTCGTCAACGGCACACAGACGACCGTCGGCAGCCGACTCCGGTTCAGCGGATTGCCTTGAACCACCACGAGGGGCCGACGAAATCCTGGCCCAGATCCGCCAGGCACGGGCAGGTCCGCCCACCAGATCTCGCCTTGAACGAGTTCTACCATTCGGACCGTTGCAAGACGCTGTGGGCCGCCGCGTGCACGAAGGGATCGCGATCGGCGTGCAGCTGGTCCACGACCTGATTCATCGCCTCGGTGACTTCCTCAGGCGCATGACGGCTCAGATACTCAGCCAAGGCTTCCGCGTACAGCTGGCTGCGCGATTTGCGCGAGCGCTTCGCGTGGCGTTCCGCCGCGCGAAACACGGCGTCGGGAAGTGAGACCGCAGTCTTCATACCTTTAGTATAACCGTCCGACGAAGCATCACAAGCCGACGCGAATGCGAGGTTCGCGGAACGTTTGGTTGTGCTGCGGCCGCTTTCAGTGAGATGCAGGTGGACGTAGCCAGTTACCCTCAAGAACCGCAGGGCTTGCGGTTCGCGCCGCACGGACGCAGTTCAGGAGTCGGCCCAAGCCTGCCGGCGCGACGCAGCGCCCTGCGGCTTCGCGCCCGTTCCCTCGTTCCGACGGAGACTTCGCGATGACCGAGCGCGCGTGCCGCGTGTTCCGCTCGCCAGGTGGGCGCGCTGCCGCGCGCGTCGTGGTCTGCCTGCTCGTGATCTTCGCGGCGGGGTGCGAGCTGTCGGCGCAGGCAGACTCATCGGTCCCGGTGGCGGACGCGCGTGCGCCGGCCTGGACGACGGACCTCGATGCTCGCCTGCCGCGACTCATGCGGCGCTTCGGGGTGCCCGGCCTGCAAGTGATCGTGCTGACCGGTGGCACCCCCGTGTGGCGCGCCGCCTACGGCGAGGCGGACCCGGCAACGGCCCGCCCGATGCGCCTCGACACGCCGATGCGCGTGGAGTCCATCAGCAAGCCGGTTACGGCGTGGGGCGTGATGCGCCTGGTGCAGACGGGGCAGCTCGCACTCGACGACACCGTGTCGCATCGCCTGTCGGCAGGGGTGCTGTCGGCCGATGTGCCGGCGTTCACGGTGCGGCAACTGCTCGCGCACACGGCCGGTGTCGGCCTCGGCGACTTCGCAGCCCGATTCCCGCCCGCGGGCCCGGTGCCGACGGTCGCCGAGCAGGTGGTCCGCGAGTTCGCGATGCCGTGGGTGCCAGGGGCCGGCTTCCACTACTCCGACACCGGCTACCTGCTGCTGGAGCTGCTCGTAGAGGAAGTCACCGGTGAGCGCTTCGCCGACCGTCTCGCGCGGGAGGTGCTCGCCCCGCTGGGCATGGACCGGGCCACCTTCGACCTGACGCCCGCGCTCGCCCGTGACCTGGCCGTGGCGCACTCGCTGCGCGGCGAGCCGATCGCACCGTATGTGTACCCGGGGCGTGGTTCGGGTGGCCTGATCGCGACGGCCGAAGATGTCGCCCGGTGGCTGGGGGCGAGCGCCGACGGTGCGCCACGTCCCGTGCTCACCGACGCGAGCGTCCGGGTGCTGCACGCGCCCGTGACGGTTCCCGATGCGCTCTTTCGGCTGGTCGCCGATGGCTACGCCCTGGGCCACTTCACGGAAACGCTGAGTGATGGGCGCGCCGCGGTCTGGCACGGCGGACAGGGGTTCGGCTGGATGACACACGCCCATCTGGTGCCCACCACCGGCGATGGGATCGTGCTTCTGGCGAACAGCCAGCGCGCCTGGCCGCTCTTCGCGCGCGTGCTGGCCGAGTGGTCCCGCGCGATCGGCGTTGCGCCGGTGGGCATGGCGCGCGTCCGCTGGGGCACGCCGGCGGCGTGGAGCGCCTCGGGACTGGCCGTGGTTGTGGCACTCGCAGTCGCGATCACGCGCCCCGCAAGCCGACGGCGCGCGGCGATGCGCCTGGCGGCGGCGCTGTCGATCCTCGCCGGCGTGGGGTGGGCTGCGACGCGCGACTACCTGTTCGTCTTTTCGGTGATCCCGGACGTCATCGGCTGGGTGGCGGCCGCACTCCTGACGCTCGCGGTCGCGCTGATGGTCTCGGCGTGGCGAGGGGTGCGCGGAGCCTCGCGCGGGTGGTCGGTGGCCGTGGCGCTGGTCGTGGGGGTGCTGGCGCCAATGTCGGCCGACGCGCAGACCACGGATGCGCGCATGGCGTCGCACTGGACGGCGCCCGTCGCAGCCACGATCGAGGTGCGGCACCAGCTCGCAACGCCCGTCACGCAGGCACGGTCGGGGCCCTACGAGGAAGCGACGATCACGGTCTGGCGCGCCACGACCTTCCTGCCGTGGGTGCACCGGGGCGGGCGCACGACGATCGCGGGTCGGCTCGCCGCGAGTCGCCATGAGCTTGCTGACCGACCGGAAGGATCACGAGCATTTCGGAACCGCTGTGTCAGCTGGCAAACAACCGTGAGTCACGCACGGTCGTTCGGTCGAACGATCTGCTCTCGTGGCTTCGCATGAACCGATACGAACGGTATTCGTGCGTCAGAATATGTAGCGCAAGCGAAACGGTGCCGCCACCGCACGTCCGTCCCGTTGCGCCGGCTCAAACTCCCACTGGGCGGCCAACGCTGCCAATTGCCGCGAATACCGACGGTTTTTTATGCCGCACACCGTCACAGAATCGGCAAACGGTCGACCCTGCGAATCGACCACGAGCCGAATATCGCTCCGCGCCCCGCGCACATTAGCGGGAACGGGGATGGGCGGAAGGAACGGCTTGGTGGGAACAGGCGGAGCGATTGTCGCAGTCTGCGGCTCCGGCAGCAAGCCACCAGATGGACAAAGTAGCGGAGTGACAGCGGGCGGCCTACGAGACGAGCTCGTACATGCAGCGACGAGTCCGAGAAGTACGAGAAGCAGAAAAGTTTTCACGCGACTACGGCTTGATCCAATCCGGGTGACACGGCTGGCCGTGCTTGAGAGTCCGGGCGAGCGACACGGCGGCACGCCGACTCAACGAGACCTGTAGCGACACCACGTCGCGCAGCCACCACGCGATCAACAACGGCCAAGGCCGGCGCTGCACGGTGGAGTCTGCGAAGTATCGGCGCGGTGGACGGGGCTGCATCCCTGCTGCGATTGCCGTGCGCGGCGGACCGCCTGGTGGCAGTCGAGTTCCAGCAGTCAGGGGCATGGGAGTACGACTCTCTCGATTGCTGAACATAACGCCTCCTGGAAAACGGTAGATCTGTCGAACGTTTGCTTCTGCAACGAGCGCTGTAGTGAAATGAGGTTGTGGGGTCTCAGCAGACCATCTCAAAAGATGAGACCGAGACCTCAACTACCATGCGATTGATAACTATGCTTGCACGTCGATCTGCCGCATTTCACTGAGCCATTTTCCTCTACAAATTTCTCGCAGTCACACCTTCTGCACTTTCCCAGTGAGTTGATATCGACATCGCCAGGTATTTGTTCGTTTCCTGTTTTGTGGCTGTCGCTCATGGTTCGATCTCCTTAAGTGATAGTGGACATTCCATCTGCATTACGTTGGCTTGTGCAGCGGACACCTGAAGAAGATGCGGCCGCGCGGCTGCCGCACAGTACGGCCCGTCAGCACCAAGCGTCGTTAGAACGCGTCTCCGAGTCTTCGGCAGCTATTCCCGCGAACCAACAATGGGTGCCACGCCAAGCGCGGCGCGCAGCTCTGCGCGACGCGTAGCGAGTTGTGTTGCTTCAGCCACGACCACCGTGATCATAGGACTGGTGGGCGTGTACTTGTCGAGAAGCTGTCGATGTCTGTCTGAAAGAGCGGCCTGTCGACTATCGAGTTGCTTCAGGACCGACAGCAGTGCTGCGCGTGAAGTTGCAGCTGACGAGTTGCTGGCAGCGAGCAACTCCAGCGTTGAGGCGACGCGAGCATCCAGATTCCGCAGCACGCTCGACGCAGGTGTATATCGCACACTAGCGCGCACGCGATCGATCTCAAGCTCAGCAAGACGATCTGTGAGCGAATCTATCAATGCGACTGGTGTCTCTATCACCTGACCTTGAGGCACCTGTTCCTGCCCAGTGTGCACCGGCGCACTTGCGCAGCTCGCCATGCAGGCCATCACACTACCTGCAAAGATCACCGGAGCAACTGAAAGAGAGCGTGGAAACATTGGAAGTCCTCATGGAAATGGTGAATAGACCACGCCTGCCATGAACAGCCCGCCGTCACAACACTGGCTCCTGGTGCGAGCGCTTTCATTAAATGCGGTTGTGAGGCCGCTGCATTTCTTCCATCATAAAGTGGAGCGGCGGCTCTACAACCGCTACCACACCTGCGCTTATAAGCGTGGTTGTGCCGCGCCAGAATGGACGCACAGGAGGCGCAGCCGCTGTAGTCGCGCCTCTTGAGAAACGGTGCGCGGGACAGTGAATCACGGCCGGTACAACCATCCCCAGTGAGCCAGCGCGTCCTCAATCGCGTTGCGCATGATCGCCTGACCGGATCGATCGTAGAAACCGAAGAAGTGCGTTGCGTTGGGTACCGGCACGAACCGTACATCATTCCCGACTGCGCCCGACATCACGCTGAACCGTTCGGCGTCGGTGAAGTCGCAGTACTCATCCTTTGCTGCATGGATCATGAGCGTGCGCGGTTGGCCGGCAGCGATGAGGTCAATCGGCGAAAACAGTCGGACGGAGGCGCGCTCACTCACACGTTTGCGGAAGTAGCCGTCCTCCTTGGGGCCAGCGGGATCCACGCATACGCCGCTGGTGATCACGGCCGCTGGGTAGCGTCGCTCAGTCGCCACGACGTCGGTGTTGAGCGCATCTGCGGAGTTGCCGCGTGTGCCGAGCCAGAGCGCGAGACCCGCTCCGGAGGAAAAGCCGGCGACGCCGATTCGATTCGGGTCGATGCGGAGCCGACCCGCGTTGCGCTGGACGTACTCGAGCGCCGCGCGTGCGTCCTCGGCCTGTTCAATCGGGCCGGCATCGAACCGACTGCCGGTGCGGTACTCCACGCTTACGACGACGAGGCCGAGTCGCCGAAGTTCGCGGACGATGCCCGGTGAGTGGCTCCAACTTCCAGACGTGCCAGAACCGCCGTGGAACCAGAGCATCGCGGGACGTATGCCGCTTGTGTCACCAGCGGTCGGGCGCAGGATGTGCACTTCAAGCGGAACGTCGTCGATCCGTTGATAGGTGTCGATGGCGTGCCCGGCACGGGCGGCGCGGTGGTTTGCGAGCAGAGAATCGACGCGCCAGCGCGATGCCGAGTCAGGACGAAGTGCAACCCACTGGGCATAGACCGAGTCGATGCCGCGTTCATTGTTCTCGTCGAGGTGCGTGAGCAGCAGTGTGGTGGTGACGCTGCGCTGTGCCGACTCGCTGCGGAACAGATCTCGCGCTGCCTCGAACTCAGCGCGGAGCCATTGCGCGTCCCCAGTGCGCAGTGCGGGGCTGCGCGCGAGCAGGGCGCGTGCGTGCTCATGTACGAGCGCGCCCCGCAACGCGGCGTGCTCTGAAAGCGACCACCAGCGCTCATCGTCGAGCGGCAAGCTTTGCAGGAGCGTGTTCACTGCGGCGTCGGGGACCACCTCCGTCGCGTCGCTCTCACGCCAGTGGAAGTACGGCCACAAGACGCGCCCCCACGCGTGCCGGAGGCGGAGGCGCATCTGCTCTTCGTCGAACTGGCTCGCCGTGAGGCGATTGCCGTATTGCACTAGCGCAATGCGCTCAGACTCGAGCGCGGCGTCCCACTTACTTCGGAACTCTGCCAGAGTGCTCTGCCA
>JAABRT010000058.1 GCA_011390805.1 Gemmatimonas sp.
ACCGGCTGCGTCTGTGCGGCGTACACATCAAGACGCTTGCGCACGGCATCGGGCTCATCGTCGGCGCGACGCACAAGTACACCCTTCTTTCCGTCAGGGCACTCGCACGGCTCACCCGGCTCCCGTCCGAAAAACGGACGCTGACACTCGCTGCATGTGGTACGCCCCGACAAGCGACGTACCAGCTCCTCAGTTTCTACATCAAAGAGCAGCACGGCGTCGAGCTCGCGATCAACCGACGCCAGCATGTCGCGCAGACCTTCGGCCTGCGGAATCGTGCGCACGACACCATCGAGTACGGCACCGTTGGCCGCAGCCGGACCCGTGAGCGCTTCCTTCATGATGCCCTGAATGACGTCATCCGGCACCAGGTCACCGCGGTCCATGGCAGCCTTGGCTGCCATGCCCAACGGCGTTCCGTCACGCACCGCCGCACGCAGTACGTCACCAGTGGCGATCTTGGGAACACCAAGGCGAGCGGCTAACCGCTCACCCTGCGTTCCCTTGCCTGCGCCCGGTGGTCCGAGCAGTACGATCAGCACTTAAATACCCGAGGCCTGACGGCCACGGAACCGCACTCGTCCCTTCTTCATGAAGCCGTCATACTTGCGCAGCAACAGGTGCTGCTGCATCTGCGACATCGTATCAAGTGCAACACCTACCACGATGAGCAGCGACGTTCCACCAAACAGGAACGGGATGTTCATGAAGTTGGCAATCAACATCGGCAGCAGTGCAATCACCGCCAGGAACACAGCGCCCGGCATCGTGATGCGTTCAATCACCTGCTCGATGTATTCGGCCGTCTTCGCACCCGGCTTGATGCCCGGCACGAATCCACCCTGCTTCTTCAGGTTCTCGGCGATGTCTACCGGATTGAAGATGATGGACGTGTAGAAGTACGTGAACAGAATGATGAGGATCGCCGACACCACGTAGTACAACCACGGGTTTGCACCCATCGGGTTGAACATTTCGGCGATTTCCTGCATGCGCGGGTTGCTGCTGAACGTACCGAACGCGCCCGGCACAATCATCACCGACTGAGCAAAGATGATGGGCATAACACCAGCCGTGGTAATGCGAAGCGGAATGAAGTTCCGGCTCGCTTCACGCTGACGCCCACGACCCATCGTGCGCTGCGGTATCTGAATCACAATGCGTCGAGCTGCAACAGTCACCGCTACAACAGAAGCAACAATCGCAACCATCAACGCTGTGAGAATGAGCAGCTTGAAGATGGAGATCGCACCGGTGCTGAACAGGCTGAACGTATTGAAAATGGCCGGCCAGAAGCCCTGCACGATGGAGAAGAAAATCAGCAGCGACGCACCGTTACCGATGCCGCGCTCCGTGATCTGCTCGCCCAACCACATTACGAACAACGCGCCCGTGGTGAGGAAGAGCATCATCTGAATCGTGAACCACGCACCGGGACGCGAGACGGCGTTGGGCAGCGACGCTACGAAGAGCGCGAAGCCGTACGCCTGCACCGCGGCCAGCACTACCGTGAGGTAGCGCGTCCACTGCGTGACCTTTTTCCGACCCTCTTCATCCTTGTTCATCTTGTCGATCGTGGGCACAACGGCGCCCGCGATCTGCATGAAGATGCTCGCCGAGATGTAGGGCATGATGCCGAGCGACAGCACCGTGGCGCGCTCGAGCGATCCGCCTACGAAGAGGTTGTACAGACCAAGCAGACCACCGCCGCCATTGGCAGCAAAGAAGTCCATCATGGCCGTCACGTCGATGCCGGGCGCCGTGACGTGCGCGCCCGTGCGATAGATCACCAGACACAGCAGCGTGAAGGTGATCTTCTGCCACAGTTCCGGCGTCTTGTAGATGTTCGCAACGGCCTGCGCCGCCGCATTCGTCTGGGCCATGCCTGGGGGGCCTCCGTCAGCCCTCGACGCGGCCGCCGGCCGCCTCGATCTTGGCAATCGCCGACGCGCTGGCCTTTACGCCACGCACCGTCAATGCCTTGGTGAGTTCGCCGTTGGCAAGCAGCTTCGCCGGCCCCTTGCCCGCCTTGATCAAACCGGCAGCCAACAGGATTTCGGTGGTCACTTCGCTGCCCTCGAGCGCCGCGATGGCGTCAAGGCGAACAATCTGTGCTTCTTCGCGGAACGGATTGGTGAAACCACGCTTCGGAATACGACGCGTGAGCGGCATCTGGCCACCTTCGAAATGCGGCTTGCCACCACCAGGTCCGCCATGGCCGGAACGCGCCATGGAGCCCTTGTGTCCCTTACCTGACGTCTTGCCCAATCCCGAACCCGGACCACGACCCACGCGACGGCGCGCACGGTGTGAACCGGGCGCCGGCACGAGGTTGTGCAGTCCAATCTTGTCAGCGGTGCCGGCCTTGACCGAGCTTCTTGTCTTCGTTGCCACGGGATTAGTCCTCAACCGGCGTCACCTGAACCAGGTGCCGCACGTGCTTGATCTGGCCGCGCAACGACGGAGTGTCCGCCTGCACAACGCTGTCCTGATGATGCTTAAGACCAATGGCCTTGAGCGTGAGATTCATCCGCCACGAGTGGCCGATGCCGCTCCGTACCTGAGTAATACGCACGGCCTTACCCGTGGGTGCCTCAAGCTTGGGCGTGTGCTTCGGACCCTTTGACGGGTGCCATACAAATGTTCTTGGCATTATGCCACCTCCGCCGCTACAACAGGCGCAGCGCCTGTCCGCGATTCTGATGAACGCACCTTGGCCCGTGAACGGTAACCAATCTGGCCCGGCTCAACACCGCGCTCCTTGGCTGCCTGATCGACAGTCATGAGATGCTGCAGTCCGTGCATTGCGGCACGCACCATGTTATGCGGGTTGGTGGAGCCAAGGCTCTTGGTGAGGATGTCATGGATACCCACGCACTCCATCACCGCACGCACCGCACCACCGGCAATCACGCCGGCACCGGGAGCTGCAGGCTTGAGCAATACCTTGCCCGCGCCATGCTTGCCCACGATTTCATGAGGAATCGTGGAACCGGTGAGCGGGATCTGGACCATGCTCTTGCGCGCGCCTTCCACAGCCTTGCGGACCGCTTCCGACACTTCGTTGGCCTTACCCGTCGCGTAGCCCACCTTGCCCTGTCCGTCACCGACGGCCACGAGCGCGTTGAAGCTGAAACGACGACCACCCTTCACTACCTTCGCAACACGGTTGATCGAGATCACGTTCTCGACGAGATCGCTTCCCTCGGCGTTGCGGTCGGCACCCGGGCCGCCACGCGAGTCACGTCCACCGCCAGGACCGCCACGGCCGCCTTCACCGCCACGACCACCGGGACCGCCCGGGCCGCGTCCGCCACCGGGGCCGCCAGGGCCTCCCGGTCCACGTCCACCGCCAGGACCGCCGCGACCGCCGCCTGGGCCGCCACGACCACCGCCCGGACCACCACGGCCACGGCCGCCTGGTCCACCACCGCTGCGTGCACTGCGACCGGGTCCGCTCGCTGGCGCCCCGCCGCCCGAATTCGTCTGTTCAGCCATATCAGAACTCCAGGCCGCCCTCTCGGGCGCCATCCGCCACAGCCTTGACGCGGCCGTGATACTGGTATCCGGCACGGTCGAAGACGACCTTCGAAATTCCGGCCGCCTTGGCACGCTCTGCAATCGACTTGCCGACTGCAGTTGCCTTTTCCGACTTCGAACCTGTCATCGCCTGATCGCCCACCGTCAGCAGCGTGCGCTGCGCCTGGTCGTCGACGATCTGAGCGTATACATGCTTGAGTGAACGAAACACCACGAGACGCGGACGCTCGGGGGTACCATGCACCTTCTTGCGAACTCGCAAGTGACGGCGTGCGCGCTTCTCCGCGCCGCTCTTCGGGATTGCCATTCTGGCCATTACTTGCCTCCCGCCTTACCGGCCTTACGCCGGACCACTTCGCCCTGATACTTCACGCCCTTGCCCTTGTAGGGTTCGGGCTTGCGGAAGCTGCGGATTTCCGCGGCCACCTGCCCGACCAGTTCCTTGCTCATGCCAGACACGACCACCGTGGTGGCATTCGGCGTGGTGAGCGTGATGCCCGCCGGTGTCTTGAACTCGATCTGGTGCGACAGCCCCAGCGACAGCTTGACGCCGTACGGCTGCAGCTCCGCCTTGTAACCGACACCCGAGATCTCGAGCGTCTTGGCAAAACCGGCCGTGACGCCTTCAACCATGTTGGCCACCAGCGTGCGTGTAAGACCATGCAACGACTTGTGCATGCTCTCATCGCTCGGACGCTCCACCATTACCTGTCCGTCTTCATGCTTGAGAATCATTTCCGGATGCAAGGCACGCGAAAGCTCCCCCTTGGGACCCTTCACGACCATGACACTGCCGTCAATCTTGACGGTGACGCCGGCCGGAACCGGAATCGGGCGTTTGCCGATACGTGACATGTGGGCGTCTCCTTACCAGACCAGGGCGAGCAACTCGCCGCCGGTGTTCGCCTGACGTGCCGCACGATCCGACATCAGACCACGTGATGTGCTCAGAATGCACATGCCAAGACCATTGCGCACACGCGGAATCTGCTGCACGCCAACGTAGCGGCGCAGACCGGGCGTGGACACGCGCTGGAGCTGGCGGATGACCGACTGGCCACCGTGCGCGTACTTCAGGATGACGCGAAGCATCGGCTTGCCGTCTTCCGTTTCAACCGTGCGGAAATCCGTGATGAAGTGATTCTCCTTCAGGATGCGCGCGATTTCGGACTTAATCGTAGAAACCGGCATGTCCACACGACGGTGGTTGGCTGCACACGCATTACGAATGCGTGTGAGCATGTCGGCAATCGGGTCGTTCAAGCTCATAACGAGTGGGTTCTCCTATGGTTTCCGGCACGCCGGACCTGTAGGAAGTGAATGGAAAAGCGGCTCACCAGCTTGCCTTGCGCACACCGGGAATCAGGCCGTTGAGGGCCATATCCCGCAGCGCAATGCGGCTGAGTCCGAACTGCCGGAGAAACGCGCGGGGACGACCCGACATGTTGCACCGATTACGAACACGTACGGCCGAGCTGTCACGCGGCAGCTTGCGAAGCTTTTCGTAAGCTTCCGCACGCGCGTCGGGTGACGTGTTCGGGTTCTTGATAATCGCCTTGAGTCCGGCGCGGCGTTCTGCGTAGCGGGCTACGAGTTCACGGCGCTGAGCGTTACGAGCGAGCTTGCTGGTCTTGGCCATCTGGCTATTCTCGGAAGTAAGGGCCGTCAGGCCGCTGCCGCCGGCTGCGCCACCTTGGGCGTCACCGGCTTGTCATCGCCACGGAACGGCATGCCCAACTGGTGCAACAGCGCCAGCGCCATGTCGTCTTTTGCAGCCGTGGTGACAAACGTGATATCAAATCCGTGCATCTGCTCAACCATGTCGTAGTTGATCTCCGGAAAGATCATCTGCTCCTTGATGCCGAGCGTGAAGTTGCCGCGACCGTCGAAGGCGCGCGTGCCCAATCCGCGGAAGTCGCGGATACGCGGCACTGACACCGTCACAAAGCGATCGAGGAACTCCCACATGCGCGCGCCACGGAGCGTCACCGACGCGCCGATTTCCTGTCCTTCACGCAAACCGAAGTTGGCGATGGACTTCTTGGCCTTGCGACGCACGGGCTTCTGACCGGTGATGAGCGCGAGCTCTTCAACAACCACGTCAAGCAGCTTGGGCTGCTTCACGGCTTCGCCAACACCACAGTTCACCACGATCTTTGTAAGCGTGGGAATCTCATGGATGTTCTTGAGCCCGAACTTCTCGGCCAGCACGCCGCGCACGACGTTTTCGTAATGCACCTTGAGGCGCGGAGGAGGTACCGGCAGTCCTTCACCCGCGTGCTCACGCTTGGTGAAGTCAACTGCCGCACGACCTGCGCCGGCCGCCTTCTTGGAGGCCTTGCTTCCAGGCTTCGGTGCGCCGGCGCCGGCCTTACCGCCGCCCTTCGCTCCACCTTTTGCTCCGCCCTTCGCGGGCGCCTTTGTCTTTGTAGCCATGATCGTAGTCTACCCGGTCAGCGGTTACGCGCGATCGACTGCCCGCTCTTCACCGCGATGCGCTCTTTCGTACCATCCGCATCAATCTTGGCCCGCACACGAGTGGGCTGGCCAGACTGCGGATCGATGAGCATCACGTTGGACGCGTTGATCGGCGCCGCCATTTCAATGATCGCGCTCGTCTCTTCAGCCGAACGCGCGCGACGGTGCTTCTTCACAATGTTGATGCCTTCTACGGTGATACGGCCCGTCTTGTGATGGACCTTGATCACCTTGCCTTCTTTACCCGCATCGTCGCCGCGCATGATGCGCACCACGTCACCAGTGGTGACATGGATCGGCTCACGCGACGCCTTGAGGGCGTGACGTGACGACCCCAGACGCTGACCACGATCGGTCTTCTTGTACGTATTCAGACGCATATCAAATCACCTCGGGCGCCAGCGATACGATTTTCATGTATCGCTTGTCGCGCAGTTCACGCGCCACGGGACCGAAGATACGTGTGGCCTTCGGATCGCCGTTGTCGTTAATGATGACGACCGCGTTTTCATCGAAACGGATGTAGCTGCCGTCCTTGCGACGCGTTTCCTTGACCGTGCGAACAACCACCGCCTTGGCTACGTCGGACTTCTTGACCGTGCCGTTGGGCAGCGCGTCTTTGACGGCCACGATGACTTTGTCACCGAGACCGGCGTAGCGACGCCGCGTGCCACCGAGTACGCGGATAACGAGGGCGCGCTTGGCACCCGAGTTATCGGCGACTTTTACGACTGATTCTTGCTGGATCATGACTCAGGCTCCTACCCTTAACGGGCGCGATCGACGATTTCGACCAGGCGCCACCGCTTGTCCTTTGACAAGGGCCGGGTCTCCATGATACGCACCGTGTCGCCGACCTTCGCCGAGTTCTCTTCGTCGTGGGCCTTCAGGCGCTTCGAGCGCGTGACCATCTTGCCGTAGACCGGATGCGGCATGCGCCGATCGATCTGCACCACGATAGTCTTCTCCATCTTGTCAGACACCACCACGCCGACGCGCAACTTGCGCGCGGTCCGCTCTACGCTGTTGGTGGTGCTGTTGCTATTCATTTCAGCCATCGTTCACAGTTCCCGGTTAACGCGCCGTGGACCGACGCGGCGCCTTCTTGGCAGCCGTCTTTCGGGCCGGAGTCTTCTTCGCAGCCACCTTGGGCTCGCGAACCACACCCATGGCCCGTTCACGCAGGATCGTCTGCAGGCGCGCAACGTCGCGCCGAACCACACGCTGCCGAAGGGGATCCTCCAGCGCCTCCGTGGCCGCACGGAAACGAAGACGGAACGCCTCCTCTTCCAACTCCAACATGCGGCTACGCAGCTCGTCGTCGCCGAGCGCGCGAATGTCTTCAGCCTTCATTGCTCACCACCTCTTCGCGCTGAATGAACTTGGTCTTCACAGAGAGCTTGGCCGACGCCAACGCCATGGCCGTCTGTGCGACGTCGAGCGCTACGCCTTCAAGTTCAAACATGATGCGGCCAGGCTTCACCACGGCCACCCACTGCTCCGGAGAACCCTTACCCTTACCCATTCGGGTTTCGGCCGGCTTCTTCGTGATCGGCTTGTCCGGGAAAATACGGATCCAGACCTTACCGCCACGCTTGATGTGACGCGTCATCGCGACACGGCACGCTTCGATCTGACGGCTGCTCACCCAACCCGGCTCCACAGCCTGCAGAGCGTACTGACCGAAGGACACAGTGGACCCACGGTGTGCGAGGCCCGTCATGCGCCCCTTGAATGTCTTGCGGAATTTGACCCGCTTCGGACTCAGCATGTTTCAGTCTCCTCAGGCGCCGGTCGAGTAGGTCTTGCCGCGACGGTCTTCAACCACTTCACCCTTGAACACCCACACCTTGATGCCAATGACACCATAGGTTGTGCGAGCCGTGGACGTAGCGTAGTCGATATCCGCGCGCAACGTGTGCAAGGGCACACGCCCCTCGTGGTAGCCTTCGACACGCGCGATTTCCGCGCCACCGAGACGACCGCTGCACTTGACCTTGATTCCCTGCGCACCACTGCGCATTGCACTCTGTACCGCACGCTTGAGAGCGCGACGGAACGAGATACGCTGCACGAGCTGCGCACCAATGTTGTCGGCGACGAGCTGCGCGTCGATTTCCGGACGCTTGATCTCCTCGACGTTAATGCCGACTTCCTTCCCCGTGAGCTGCGCCAGTTCATCACGCAGCTTGTCCACCTCGGCGCCCTTCTTGCCGATCACCACGCCCGGACGACCGGTGTGGATGGTGACCACCACCTTGCCCGGCTTGCGCTCAATGCGCACGTCGGAGATGGCACCGTTATCGAGACGCGCGCGCAGATACTTGCGCAGCAACGCGTCTTCCTTGAGCAACGCCGGCATCTCCTTGTTCGCGTACCACGTGGAGCGCCAGCTCTTGGTAACACCGAGGCGGAAGCCGATCGGATTGACTTTCTGTCCCATTAGTTTCCTGCCTCCGCCACGTTGATCTCAACGTGACTGGTGCGCTTGATCATCGGTGTGGCCCGGCCCATGGCCGCCGGCGTAAACCGCTTGAGTTTTGGTCCTTCATTCACCACGGCACGCGTGATCACCAACGAATCAGGATCGAGCGACGCATTGTTCTGACGCGCCGCCTGCTCGGCATTGGCCACGGCCGACAGCAGCGTCTTTTCGATCTGCTTGGCCGCGTGCTTCTTGGAGAACTTGAGCAGCGCCAGCGCGTCGTTCACACGCTGACCGCGGATCTGATCAATGACCAGGCGCATTTTGTACGGCGACTGACGTGTGGTGCGCTGCACCGCACGTGCGGTCGTGCCGTCGGGACGAAGCTTGGTGGTTGCCACTTTACTTGCCTCCCTTGGCGCCGGCCTTCTTGTCGAGCTTCTGGCCCGCGTGTCCGCGGAACAGGCGCGTGGGCGAGAACTCGCCCAGCTTGTGTCCCACCATGTTTTCGGTCACGTACACCGGAATGAACTTGTTGCCGTTGTGTACCGCGAACGTGTGCCCGACAAAGTCGGGCAGGATCATGCTCGCACGTGACCAGGTCTTCACGACCTTCTTTTCGCTGCGCTCGTTCATGCCCAACACCTTGGCCTGCAGGCGCTCCGCGACGAACGGTCCCTTCTTGATGCTTCTTGACATTAGATAGGCTCTCAGTTCCGTAGGTCGGCGGCGTTACTTCGTGGCCTTGCCACGCTTGCGGCCGCGCACGATCAGGCGTGTTGACGCCTTCTTCTTGTGACGCGTCTTGACGCCTTCGGGCTTGCCCCACGGGCTCACCACGTTGCGTCCACCGCGAGTACGGCCACCGTGTGGGTGGTCGACCGGGTTCATGACTTCACCACGCACCTTCGGACGCTTGCCGAGCCAACGGCTCTTGCCGGCCTTGCCGTGCGAAATCAGTTCGTGCTCAGAGTTACCTACTTCGCCGATCGTGGCGGCACAGTTGCCGTGCACCAGGCGCACTTCCGTGCTGGCCAGACGCAGCGTCACGTAATCGCCTTCCTTGGCGATGACCTGTGCTGAGGTACCGGCCGAGCGACAGATCTGTCCGCCCTTGCCGATCTTGAGCTCGATGTTGTGCACCGCGGTACCCAGCGGCACTTCCTTGAGCGGCAACGTGTTGCCGACGCGCACATCAGAACCCGGCCCCGCAACCACCGTGTCACCCTGCTTGAGCCCCTTGGGCTGCAGAATGTAGCGCTTCTCGCCATCGGTGTACTCGATGAGCGCAATGCGCGACGAGCGGTTCGGATCGTATTCAATGTGCATCACCGTGCCGACGATGCCATGCTTGTTACGCTTGAAGTCGATAATGCGATAGCGACGCTTGTGACCACCACCGATGCGACGCATCGAGATGTGACCATGATTGTCGCGACCACCTGACTTCTTCAGTGGTGCGGTCAGTGACTTCTCGGGCGTGGACCGCGTGATTTCCTTGAAGTCGGAAACCGAACGGAAACGCGTGCCCTGCGTCACTGGCTTGAATTGACGGATAGCCATTGCGATCAGCCCTCGAAGACCGCGATCGAATCTCCGTCCTGGAGCTTCACAATCGCCTTCTTGGTGTGGGGACGGCGGCCGATGGACTGACCAACGCGACGCGACTTGCCGCGCGCGATCATCGTCCACACCCCGACCACCGTCACGCCGAAGAGGCGCTCAACGGCCTCCTTGATGGCGTGCTTGTTGGCATCGGGTGCCACTTCGAACGTGTATTCACCGCGCTCCTGATACGCCGCCGAGGTCTTCTCGGTGACGAGCGGGCGCAGAATGGTGCGGTGCAGCGTGGCCATGACTTAGCCCTCCGCCAGCGCTGAGGATTCAATCACAACAACATCACTCCACAGCAGGTGATAAGTGCTGGCATCGCTGTACGGCATCACGTGCACGGCCGGCAGGTTACGCGCGCTCAGGTACACCGACGGCTTCACGCCATTGGTGAGCACGAGCACCTTGCGTTCCGCCACACCGAGCGAGCCGAGCAGGGCCAGAATCTGCTTGGTGTTGGGCTTGTCGTATGACAAGTCCTCCACGAGCATGATCGCGTTTTCCGACGCGCGGGCGTTGAAGGCGCTCTTGCGCGCCAGCGCCTTGACGTTCTTGGGGACGATCTGCGTGTACTTGCGCGGCATCGGGCCGAACACGGTACCACCGCCCGGCCAGTTCGGCGCACGGGTGGAGCCCTGACGGGCGCGACCTGTGCCCTTCTGCTTCCAGGGCTTCTGGTTACCGCCGGTGACCTGTCCGCGGGTCTTCGTTTTCGCGGTGCCCTGACGCTGGTTGGCAAGGAATGCCTTCACCGCCTGGTGCATCACGGGCACGTTGATCGTGCCATCAAACAGCGCCGCCGGGAGCGCGCGCTTCTGCTGCGCTGCACCGGTCGCCGAAAACACCGGCGCTTCTATGGTCTGGGTATCAGTCATGGTCATCGTGCGCTTAGCCCTGCTTGCGCACGAGAACGATGCCGTTGGTCGGCCCCGCCACGCTGCCACGCAGGTAAATGAGATTCCGTTCCGCGTCAATCTTCTCGACACGGATACCGATTTCTGTGTGCCGCACGTTGCCATACTGACCGGGCATCTTCTTGCCCTTGATAACGCGAGACGGATTCGTGCCGGCGCCAATGGAGCCGGGCTTGCGGTGCTTGGTATTGCCGTGCGTGTTGGGACCACCGTGGAAGCCGTGACGCTTCACTACACCCTGGAAGCCACGACCCTTCGACGTGCCGGTCACCTTCACTTTCTCGCCCGCTTCGAAAATGCCCACCGAGATGGTGTCGCCGACATTGTACGTCGGCGTCTCCTGTTTGCCCGGTGCATCATCGATGCGGAAGCTGCGCAGAATTGCCGGCGGCGCGTCGAGCCCCGCCTTGGCCGCGTGTCCTACTTCGGCCTTGGGGGCGCGATTGCCTTTGGGCGTGCGCTCTCCCTTGCCGTTGGCCCGGGCCAGACGCTGTGCGCCAAAACCCAGTTCCACCGCGTCGTAGCCGGCCGTCTCCTTGCGCGTCACTTTCGTGACCGGATTCGGCGTGGCCTCGACCACGGTACAGGGGATCTGCTGCCCCTGCGCATTGAACAGCTGGGTCATCCCCAGCTTCCTGCCAATCACACCAATCATGTTTTCTCCGTGCGTAGTCGCGGAGCGCCGAGTGCGCTGCCGTTGGACTGTGGACGGTTGCGGTTAAGGCCTGAATGCCTCTGCGCCACTCCCGTCATGCCGGTACTGCTACAACACCAAAATCGTGCGGCTTATTCGACTTTGATTTCGACGTCTACACCGGCCGGCAAATCCAGCTTGGTGAGCGCGTCAACCGTCTGCGCGCGCGAATCGAGGATGTCGATCATGCGCTTGTGCGTCTTGAGTTCAAACTGTTCCCGCGACTTCTTGTCGACGTGCGGTGACCGCAAAACGGTCCAGCGCTGCGTCTTGGTCGGAAGCGGGATCGGCCCCGACACCTGTGCCCCGGTCTTTTCAGCCGTGCGCACGATGTCCGCGGATGCCTGATCGATCACAGCGTGATCGAACGCCTTGAGGCGAATGCGGATACGGCCTGCCATGCTCTGTCTCGAAAAAGGAACGTCAGAGGGCGTCGCGCACGATGAGCGCGCCGCCCTCCGACTTACCGGTTACGCAATGATCTTCGTTACAACACCAGCGCCCACCGTGCGGCCACCCTCACGGATGGCGAAGCGCAGCTGCTCTTCCATTGCCACCGGAATGATCAGCTCGATGTTCATGGCGATGTTGTCGCCCGGCATTACCATTTCCGTGCCTTCCGGAAGTTCGCAGGTGCCGGTTACGTCGGTCGTGCGGAAGTAGAACTGCGGGCGGTAGCCCTTGAAGAACGGCGTGTGGCGGCCACCCTCTTCCTTCGTGAGGACGTACACCTCGGCGGCGAACTTCGTGTGCGGCTTGATCGAGCCGGCCTTGGCCAACACCATGCCGCGCTCGATTTCCTTCTTGTCCACGCCGCGGAGCAGGAGACCGACGTTGTCACCGGCCTGACCCTGATCGAGCAGCTTGCGGAACATTTCAACACCCGTGACAACCGTCTTCTTTTCGGCGCCGAAGCCAACCAGCTGGACTTCTTCACCGACCTTGACGATGCCGCGCTCGATACGGCCCGTGGCAACCGTGCCACGACCAGTGATCGAGAACACGTCTTCGACAGGCAGCAGGAACGGCTTGTCGATTTCGCGCACCGGCTCCGGAATGAACGTATCGAGGGCCGTGTACAGCTCTTCGAGACGGGCAATCCACTTCGGGTCACCTTCGATGGCCTTGATGGCCGAACCGCGGATCACCGGAGCGTCGTCGCCCGGGTAGTTGTACTTGCTGAGCAACTCGCGGACTTCGAGCTCGACCAGGTCGAGCAACTCTTCGTCTTCAACGAGGTCGCACTTGTTCAGGAAGACCACGACCGTGGGCACGTTCACCTGGCGGGCCAGGAGGATGTGCTCACGCGTCTGCGGCATCGGGCCGTCCACGGCCGACACCACGAGGATGGCGCCGTCCATCTGCGCCGCACCCGTGATCATGTTCTTCACGTAGTCCGCATGTCCCGGGCAGTCAACGTGGGCGTAGTGACGGTTTTCCGTCTCGTACTCCACGTGCGACGTCGCGATCGTGAGGATCTTCGTGCTATCGCGACGGCCCTGCGACTCAGACGCCTTGGCGACTTCGTCATACGCGATGTACTTGGTACCGTAGCCCTTGTCCGACGAAATCTTCGTCAGGGCAGCGGTCGTGGTGGTCTTGCCGTGGTCGACGTGGCCGATCGTCCCCACGTTCACGTGCGGCTTGTTCCGCTCGAACTTTGCCTTGCCCATAACGCGTCCGGTGTGAAAGAGGTCAGTAAAATGCTGAAGGCGACTTACGCCTTCACCTTGGTGATGATCTCGTCGGCCTTCGACTTCGGCACTTCTTCGTAGTGCGCGAACTCCATCGAGTAGACCGCCCGCCCCTGAGACATCGAGCGCAGCTTGGTCGAGTAGCCGAACATCTCGGAGAGTGGTACTGTCGCCGAGATTACCTGCGCCTCACCACGCTGATTCATGCCGGCAATGCGGCCGCGTCGCGAGGACAGGTCGCCAAGGACGTCACCCATGTATGAATCAGGGCAAACGACCTCGACTTTCATAACCGGCTCCAGCAAGCAAGGGCTGGCCGCGCGGGCTGCTTCCTTGAATGCCATGGATCCGGCGATTTTGAATGCCATTTCCGACGAGTCAACGTCGTGGTAGGAACCAAAGATGAGCTGCACTTTGACGTCAACAACCGGGTAACCGGCCAGGACGCCCGTTTCCAGCGACTCCTTGATACCCTGCTCCACAGGACCAATGTACTCACGCGGGATCGTGCCGCCTACAATCTTGTCTTCGAAGATGAAGCCCTGACCGGGCTCCGACGGCTCCATGTTGATCACGCAGTGGCCGTACTGGCCCTTACCGCCTGACTGACGGACAAACTTTCCTTCAACTTTCTCAACGCGCTTGCGGATGGTTTCGCGGTAGGCCACCTGCGGGCGACCCACGTTTGCGTCAACCTTGAACTCGCGCATCATGCGGTCCACGATGATCTCCAGGTGGAGCTCACCCATACCGGCAATAATGGTCTGACCCGTTTCCGCATCGGAACGCACGCGGAACGTGGGGTCTTCTTCGGCCAGCTTCTGCAATGCAATCGCCAGCTTGTCCTGGTCGGCCTTGGTCTTGGGCTCAATGGCCACGTCGATCACAGGCGCCGGGAACTTCATGGCTTCAAGAATGATCGGATTGTCTTCCGTGCAGAGCGTATCGCCCGTGCGCGTATCCTTGAGTCCGATCGCGGCGGCGATATCGCCGGCACGCACTTCTTCGATTTCTTCACGCTTGTTGGCGTGCATCTGCAGCAGACGACCCACGCGCTCGCGCTTGTCCTTGGTGCTGTTGTAGACGTAGCTGCCCGAAGCCAGCACGCCTGAGTACACACGGAAGAACGTGAGCTTACCGACAAACGGGTCGGTGGCAATCTTGAACGCCAGCGCCGCAAACGGCGCGGTGTCGGTGATTGGCGCTTCAACGAACGTTTCGTCGTGATGCGGCAGGTGACCCTTGATGGCGGGCACGTCGATCGGCGCCGGCATGAAATCAATCACGGCGTCGAGCAGCGCCTGCACACCCTTGTTCTTGAACGAGGCGCCGCAGAGAATCGGCACGAACTTGCCGGCACACGTGGCAGTGCGGATGGCGCTCCGGATTTCGTCATTGGAGAGCTCTTCGCCGGCCAGGTACTTCTCCATCAGCTTTTCGTCGTGCTCAACAACGGTGTCGATGAGCTTGGCGCGAGCCGTTTCCACGGCGTCGTGAAACTCAGGCGGCACATCCTGCACGGTGAACGTCTTGCCCATTGACGCTTCGTCGAAGATGTACTGCTTGCGTTCGATGACATCGAGATGGCCTGTGAACAGCTCACCCGATCCCACGGGCAGCTGGAGCGGCTGAGCGCTCTTGGTCAGGCGATCATGAATCATGGCCACGCAGCGCTCAAAGTTGGCGCCAACGCGATCCATCTTGTTGGAGAAAATCATGCGCGGGACCTGATACCGGTCAGCCTGGCGCCACACCGTTTCGGTCTGCGGCTCCACACCGGCCACGGAGTCGAGCAACGTGACGGCGCCGTCGAGTACGCGCAGCGAGCGCTCTACTTCAACGGTGAAGTCCACGTGTCCCGGCGTGTCGATGATGTTGATGCGGTACTCGGGGCCTTCGCCCTTTTTGTCGCTCTGCCCATGGCGCTGCCAGAAGCAGGTGGTCGCGGCCGACGTAATCGTGATGCCGCGCTCCTGTTCCTGTTCCATCCAGTCCATCGTGGCTGCGCCGTCATGAACCTCGCCGATTTTGTGCGACTTTCCTGTGTAGTACAGGACGCGCTCAGTCGTCGTGGTCTTGCCGGCATCAATGTGGGCCATGATGCCGATATTGCGGTAATGCTCCAGCGGGGTGGTACGCGGCATTCGTTTTAGCTCTCGGAGTCACGCGCGGTTGCACGCGCCAGCGAAGGTCAAGTCAGGAAACTCGGGGGACACATTCAAACAATCAAAAAAACCACCAGCAAAAAAACGGCTGGACCGGGCGCCCCACCTGAGTGAGACCGGTATCCATCCGCCGCCGCCGGGTACATCGCGCTACTGCTACACGCGTGGGGACCCAAGCGCGCCTCTCGTATCATTGTGGTGTGGGAGGAAGTGATTCCCCCGTAGACCCCGAATGTCGCGAGCGACGTCAAATTGCCTGCGTTGCTTCTCGGGAGCTGCAACGTATCGCACGTTGCGGCCGGTGTAGCGTTGCTTCGTGTCGCAGTCTGACGTGCCGACTGTGATCAGTGAAGCGCCCCCGTGCACGTGGCACAGGCCCATGGGTGTCGGCTGCAGGTCGCCGACTGGAGTACTGGGATTCTTGCGAGACCAAGTACGCCGTAGCCCAGAATAATCGCCTGGGCTGTTCCACAAGTCAAGTGGTGATAATGGCTGTCTGCTTTTCCATTCGTCCTTGCGGCAAGACCGTGCCGCGAGGCCTTACGGCCTTGTGGCCTTGCTGCCTTCGGACAGTGGCCGCGAGCGCTGGTGGTGGCCTGACTGTCCGAGGCTGCCGTCGGTGCTGGTGTCGGCATACGAAGCGGTTCGAGGCCGTAAGGCCTTAAGGCGTTGAGGCCTTCGGTCAGTAGCGCCGAGCGCTGGTGCCGGCCTGATGGTCCGAGGCTACCGGCGGTGCACGGTTCGGCTTACGAAGCTGTTCGAGGCCATAAGGCCATAAGGCCTCGCGGCACGGATTTGCCGGAAGGACGAATCGGACTGCAATAAAAAAACCGGCGCGCCCGAGGGTGCGCCGGTTGTACCTCAGCTTTCGCTGCGCCTTAGCGAGCGCTGCGACGGCGGCGGGCGGCGATGCCGAGTCCGGCCAGGCCAGCGGCGAGCAGGAGAACCGTTGACGGCTCCGGCACAACCGTACCGAACTGAAGATTTTTTATGTAGTACGTGCTGTAGTACGGATCCTCGCCTTCACGCGGTATGAACTCGAAGCGGGAATCAAATGGGTCGTTTCCTTCGATCCCAAGGTTATTAGGGTTGAAATCCACCCCAATCTTCACCTCGTCGACGAGCATTCGCGCAAACGCTCGCGTCGTTGGACCCGTCGTGCCCACCTCAAAGATGTCGGAATACTGCTGCACACCACCCAGGTAACCCGTCACTGTCAGCTGCACAAAAGGATTCCAGCCAGCGCCGAACTCGCCGCCGGTGAGCACGAAGGGGGAGCCCGTCGCTTGGAATGACGCCTCACCGAAGCCGAGCCCTACTGTTCCGGTAACGTCGCCCGGATTGGTGACGCCCCCCACAGGGTAGCCTGTGGGCCGCACCGACTCCATGTATGCCTTATTTTGCGTGTAACACTTACCAAAGTAGTTGGCAAGATCGAGCGAAAATAGATTGGTCCAGCTCAATCCGCCATAGCCACCGCCTGCATTCAGATTGTCCACTCCGGACCACTGACAGCCGAGTTCAGGATAAGACAATCCGCTGAAATCGAGGTTGGAGCTCTGGGATTGAACTGGTGTGGCCGCTAGCGCCACCAGCGCACTTCCCACACCTGCCATTACCACTCGTCGAAACGCTGTCATTACACGCATATGCTCATCCAGTAATCGGGAGCCGGTCCGCAGTGACCGGGATTACCCAAACATAGTGCATACCCCGTGCCGCGCGGCAGACTCTACCATAAAACCCCTTTTTACCGCGAATTTGCCGCTGAAGTGATACAAACTCGTGGCACTCACGCCATATGTGTCGAATCAACCCAACAGCAACTGTCCCTCACCGGCCACTCCGGCGGCTGACTTGTCGCAGCCGCGCGGCAGTTTTCCTTTACGCGATCGCCACCAGATGGCGCGGCGTGAGCTGGCGGCCCAGCAACAGCAGCTCGAGCGAATCGGCAATCATCGCCGACGCGCGGCCGTCGCCAAACGGGTTTTTCACGTTGGCCATGCGCGAGTATTCAGCCGGATCCGACAGCAGCCCGCGCACCGCATCCACAATCACATCCACGCGCGTACCCACCAGACGCCCGGCACCCGACGACACCACCTCGGGACGCTCTGTCACCTCGCGCAGAATCAGCACCGGCTTGCCCAAACTCGGCGCTTCCTCCTGAATCCCGCCCGAATCGGTGAGGATGAGCCGGCACTGCGACAGCAGCGCGAGCATGGGGCGATAGGCCAACGGTGCAATCAATCGCACCTGTGACAGGTCACCCAACGCCGATCGCACCACCGCGCCAACCTGCGGGTTGGGGTGCACCGGAAATACCACACGCAGCTCGGGACGCTCGCGCACCAGCTGACGCACCGCTTCGCAAATGCGCGCCAGCGGAGCACCGTGGTTCTCGCGACGGTGCGTGGTAAGCACGATCGTTTGCGACAAATCAAGATCGCGCAGCTCAGCCGGCAACGAATCGCTCAGATCCAGTGAGCGCACCGCGTCCACCACCGTATTGCCGCTCAACACAACGCGATCGACCGCGACTCCCTCATCCAGCAGATTGCGGCGCGACAACGACGTAGGCGCAAAATGAATCGACGCAATGGACGTGGCCATCTTGCGATTCAACTCTTCGGGAAACGGGTTCTCGATATCGTGCGACCGGAGCCCCGCTTCAACGTGTCCAACCGGAATCCCGAGATACGCGGCGGCCATTGCTGACGCAGTCACGGTGGTTGTGTCGCCCTGCACCAGCACGAGGTCCGGCTGCTCTGCCACCAGGGCCTTGGTCACGGCATCAATGCAACGGGCCGCAAAGCGCCCCAGCGACTGCCCCGGCTCCATGAGATCGAGATCCCGGTCGGCCGTGATGCCAAACTCGAGCAACGCCTGCGCCAGCAACTCGCGGTGCTGCGACGTGGCAATCACGCGCACATCGAAGGCGCCCGGACGACGACGCATTTCATTGATGACCGGAGCCATCTTGATCGCTTCAGGGCGCGTACCAACCATGATGGCGATGCGCGCCGGTGCTTTGGCGCGGCCGGCGCGCTGCGACTTTTTAAACCGCGTGCGTGAAGTGCTCATATCAGGAGTTCAGTGCGGCGCGCAGGTCGCTGTCATTGATTGCGCCTTGATCAACAAGGATTTGTCCGATTGGGCGCTGCCGCTGACGCTGTGCGCCCAAAGCCAACATCAACTGCTGTGGAGTGATCTTTCCCGCGAGCACCAACCGTTCGCCCAACCGCATGGATCGCGCGACCACGGGAGGGATGGCGTGAGAGGTTTTGTCCCACGTCATCGGCTTACCCGTGGCCTGACTGTACCAGTACAACCAGGCGGCGCGGAACGAGGCCACCATGTTCACCAGATTGCTGAAGGGCGTGCGGAACAGAGCCAGAATCGCCTGCCCCGGACCGTAGAACTGCCGCACGGCAATCGCCCGTTGCAGCAATCGGTTGATCATGAAGAGCAGACCCACAAAAAAGAGCGTGCCGAACGCCGGATGCTGCAGTACCGCCGGCAACGTGGGATCGTAGAACGTGCGCACCCACTCATAGGAAACGAGCGCCAGTACGAGCAGGTAACCGAACAGCACCACGAGATAGCCCAACGGTCCGCGCCGGTCGTGCGCGAGGATCCATTTCAGCCCCACGGGGCCGGGCCATTTCCAATGCTCCCACGCCTGGAACACAATGCCCGACATCCAGCGCGTACGCTGGCGCACCGCCGTACCGAAGGTGCTTGGGAATGGTGCCCACGTGGCAATCAACTCGTCGCGCGTTTTGTCGTCTTCTTCCTTCACGCGCACGTACTGCGACAGGAACTGCGTCCGGCGATCGGCAATGGCCATCTTGAGGCCGAGGTCGTAGTCCTCGGTGAGCGAGTTGGTGGCGAAGGGCAATCCACCGGTTTCGTCAATCAACTCTTCAATGGCACTGCGACGCATGGTGGTGGCCACACCAGCCGACGGCACAAAGGGCGTGAGTCGCTGACGCACGTGCATGTTCTTGGCGTACATCTCGGCAAACTCATCGATGTATGTACCAGCGACCAGGTCATACACCTTGGGCGACGTGGACAACACCGGCAGTTGCACAAAGTCCACCGGCTCACGCGCGAAAAACCAGTTGGTGAGCTTGAACTCGAGCGGATGAATGATGTCTTCGGGATCGTGCATGACCACCAGGTCATAGCGCTCACCGCACGCCACCTCATGGGCCTGCAGTCCGGCAATGATCGTGTTCATGCAATCGGCCTTGGACGTCGGGCCGTCGTGATCGGTCACCACGTAGCGCACACGCGGTGAATACGACGCCACGCGTGCGACTTCCGCCTGCGTGTCCGGATCGTTTTGATAGGTGCCCACCCAGATGTCGTACCGCTCGTAATCAATGCGGCCGAGATTGTAGGTCAGCATGCCACCAATCACTTCGGCCTCGCTCCACGCCGGCACAAGCAGCGCGACTTTGCGCTGTGGTTCCGCGTCAAGATCATCCTGCTCTACGACGTCACGTTCCCACCACCCGTTCAGGCGCCCGATCCAGTAGGTGAAGTCAAAAATCAGGTCGTCGAGCGCGAAGATTACGTAGAAGCACGCCAGTACCAGTACCGACCAATCGAGCAGTGTCATCGGTCTTCGAATGGGAGGAAACGGAACAGACCCGTGGACACCGTCACGCGCCAGTCATTGTAGTTGCGCGGCAACAGGCTGCTGGGGGGGGGAGGCGACAGATAGCGACCGCGCAGGACATCGAAGTACACACTTGCCCGCAATGCACCAAGCGGCAGGTGAACGGCGGCACCGCCACCACCTTCCACGACACGGTTGAAGAACTCACCGTTTGAATCGGTGGCACCCCACGCGCGCGCGAACAGATCAAACATCACGCCGTCGGGTCGGCCAAAGCGAAGCGATTCGCGCAGCTGCGCAAAGGCAATCACGTTGTTGTCGAAACGCTCGTAGTACGACGCATCACCCGACAGCTCGCTCACCAAACGCGGTGACGTACCGTTGTCACGCAACGCATGTTCGCGCAAACCGGTATAGTTGATGCCCGCGCGCAGATCGCGTGTCCACTGTTCGCCACCGGTATCAACCAGTGCGTACGCCGCGCCTGCCTCAGCATACAACAGCAAACCACCACGCCCGGGACGCACACGCACACCCACGGCCGGAATCAGCGTGTTGTCGTTAAACAGCACCGGCTGCTGTCCACCCGTGGAACGCGAGTCTCTCGTACCGCGCAGCGACGCGTAGAGTGTCGGCTGCCACCATCCACCGCCGCGCACACCGGCGCGGGCAAAACCGAGCGTGACGGTGTTATCAAAGCGGTCCTGATAAAACGGCGCGAAGTAGACTTCACCAAACAATCCGGCGCCAATGCCGGTGCGGGCAAGATTGGCGAGCCCCGCACGCGCATCGGCGACAACCGTTGCATCGACCGTATCGCCGGCGCCTTCACTGGCCGTCAGCGCGGCATTGAACGCGTTCTCGGCCCCAGCCAGATCACCCGCCAAAGCGGAAAGATTGCCGATCGATACATAGTCGCGCGGTATCGCTCTTCCTGCATCGCGCAGTCGCTGAAACACACGCAACGCCTGATCGGGGCGACCAAGCTCGGCGTACAGATAGCCGAGCTGTCGGCGCACATCGTCGTTGTTTTCTTCGCGTGCGAGTCCCTCTTCGAAGTTCACGACGGCGGCCGCTTTCTGATCAAGCGACAGCTTGATGTAGCCGAGCTGGAAGTGCGCTGTCGCTGAGCCGGCGTTGTACTGCAAGGCGCGCTCGAACTCTGCGATTGCCGCTTGCTTGTTGTCGGCACGCAGTGCGGCGTAGCCCGCGTTCATGGCGGCGTTGAACAGCGAATCGTTGGCTGGTGTTTGCGCGTGCAGCGCAGAAAGTGCAAACGGCGACGCGCTGGTCGGAAGCGCCGGCGATGCGATCAGTGCCACAACGCACAAAACAACGGCGCTGGGCACGCACTGAATACATCGCATATGAACCTTTGAAAGCGGTGTGTTCCGGGCGCGGGTGGAACCCGCAGGGGGGAGAGGCATGGCACAAGGTATTGCGGCGAACTGTGCCGTGCCAGTAACGGTGCGGCGCATCCACACCTCTCGAGCCAACAGCTGACATGCACATCCGCGTATCAGCGGAAAGACGAGGGGAATGTACCCGCCGTCACGCGTACGGCCACTCTGCGCCCGTTGGTTCTCTCCCTGGAGCCCCTGTTGAACGCAAATGGGCGCCGTGCATCACAGCACAGCGCCCACAGGCGTCGCCCAGGTACCGCGTGGCCCCGGTGCTACAGACTGGCTACGTCGTGCACGCGGATGGCGGCATCTTCGGAGTAGAGCGCCACACGGCCCGAACGGTACGGGCGCTCGCCGTCACGGAACTGGACCACCTGCTGTCCGTCCACAAACACCGTCATGAGGGTGCCGCGCTGCTGCACGGTGACTTCGTACACCTGACCAATCGGGAACACGCGCTCGCTGCCAGTGGCCAGAAACCGCTGACCGCCCGGATAGGCGGGATCACGCTTGCCCAGCTCCCATCCGTTGGGCTTGGGGATGAAATAGTAGAAGTGTTCGTCGTCCTGAAAATGCCACACCAGCCAGGCCACTTCCCACGGATTGGGCGCACCGAAAGCACGTGTGTGCTCAATGGTCTCAAAGTTGGCGCGCAGGGTCACGCGGTCGCCGTGTTCGGGGCCCACGGCCAGTGGCGCATGGGTGACTGCGCCGGTGAGCGCTGAGGTGGGGGCCATGTAGAGGGTGGTGAGTCCGTTCACCGACTCCAGTCCCACACAACCGTAGCCGTGATATCGCACCTGCCACGCACCGAACTGCGTGCCTTCCGACAGACAATTGAGCGAAGCGCTGGCGCTGCCGAAGAGTCGCGGCGTGAGGTTAAAGCGGCTGATGCGTTCCACGGTACGCGCGTTGGTGCTGGCAAGGCCGTCAGCCTCCGTCAGACTTTCACTTTCCGTGGCCGCATTTGCCTCGGCGACACGACGGGCTCTCTCGGCGCGGCCTTCATCTACCGTCGCTGCAGCCGTCGTGCTGCTCTCGGCCACAAATGCGTTGCCGGGCGCCATGAGATCAGCGCCACTGCAGGCGAGCATTGTGCTCAGCAATCCAGTCATCGCGATGGTTCGCCCTGAGCGAAGCATGCCAGGTCCCCGGGTCGTTCGGTAGCCCGACGAGCGTAGCGCGATTGATGCGCCGTAGCCTCGTAGCTTTGCGTCGCCGCCTTTCGACGGGTATGCCGTTGTCGTGACCGCCGAACCCGGGCAGAATGACCCGGGTGGCGGGTGGGGTTATGGTCCCACTCCATGCTGATGACGAGATGGTTTGTGGGCCGTCACCGAATCGCACGCTGGGTGTTCATTCTGTTTCAGGGCGGGCACAGCGAGCAAAGAAACGCGCCCCCGACCGATGTGGCCGGGGGCGCGTTTGACTGATGGGACAGCGACAGACTACCAGCGATAGTGCGCGAACGCCTTGTTGGCTTCGGCCATGCGGTGCGTGTCTTCCTTCTTCTTGATGGCGTTGCCTTCGCCGCGTGATGCAGCGAGTACTTCGGCGGCCAGCTTTTCGTCCATCGACTTTTCGTTGCGATCGCGTGAATACCCGATCAGCCAACGCATGGCCAAGGCCGTGCGACGATCCTGACGCACTTCAACCGGCACCTGGTAGGTGGCACCACCAACGCGGCGGCTCTTCACTTCAACAACCGGCTTGAGGTTGTTGAGCGCCTGCTTGAACACCGTCACACCGGGCTGGCTCGTCTTGTCTTCGACGATGTCCATGGCCTTGTAGAAGATGCCTTCGGCGGTGGACTTCTTGCCGTC
>JAABRT010000059.1 GCA_011390805.1 Gemmatimonas sp.
GTGGACTGTTGCCGGCGGGTAAGGTGCGACTGCGCGATGGTCGTACCGGCGAAACGATGATCAGTGCGGTGACTGTGGGCGAAGTGTACATGCTCAAGCTCTCCCACCTGGTCGACGACAAGATTCACGCGCGTTCCATTGGACCGTACTCGCTTGTTACGCAGCAGCCGCTGGCGGGCAAGGCGCAGTTCGGTGGACAGCGCTTTGGAGAAATGGAAGTGTGGGCGCTGGAGGCCTATGGCGCATCGCACATCCTGCAGGAAATCCTCACGGTCAAGTCCGACGATGTGAATGGACGTAGCCGTGTTTACGAGGCCATTGTCAAAGGCCAGAATCTCCCAGAACCCGGTATTCCGGAGTCGTTCAACGTGCTCGTGAAGGAACTGCAGGCGCTGGGTATCAAGGTGACGCTCGGAACGACCGGCGACTCACCGAATGCCCAGGAAGGCAACGGCAACGGGTTTGGAGGCGAGGAGTAATCCATGATCGACTTTCGTAGCACGCGCGAAACCCGCGCATCGTCGTTTGACTACATCTCGGTCCGCATCGCCTCCCCCGAGGAGATTCGTGGCCCCAAGGATCCCAAGGAACGCGAACGGCTGGAAATGGCCGGCATGCGTACGTGGTGGTCGTGGGGTGAAGTCACCAAGCCCGAGACCATCAACTACCGCTCGTTCAAGCCCGAAAAAGACGGCTTGTTCTGCGAACGCATTTTTGGTCCGGTCAAGGACTGGGAATGTCATTGCGGCAAGTACAAGCGCATTCGCTATCGCGGTGTCATCTGTGACCGTTGCGGCGTTGAAGTCACGCTGAGCAAGGTGCGTCGCGAGCGCATGGGCCACATTGAGTTGGCCGTGCCGGTCGCGCACATCTGGTTCTTCAAGACGTTGCCGTCACCCATGGGCAACCTGCTCGACGTCACGCTGCGTGACCTCGAGAAGGTGATCTACTATTCCAACTACATCGTTATCGATCCCGGCAACCAAGAGGTGCGCGAGCGCCAGTTGCTGGACGAAGACGAGTATCTCGATCTGCGCGCCAAGGCCAAGGCCGACGGTGATACGGCGTTTGTTGCCGACATCGGTGCGCCGGCCGTGCGTGAGCTGCTCAAGAAGCTCGACGTTGACAAGATCACCGAAGAGCTTCGCGCCGCGGTGGTTACCGAAACGTCGCAGCATCGCAAGAAGCAGATGCTCAAGCGTCTCAAGATTGTTGATGCCTTCCGCACCAGCGGCGAAGGCGGAGAAATCCGCAACCGTCCGGAGTGGATGATCCTGGACGTCATTCCGGTATTGCCGCCGGATCTGCGTCCGCTTGTGCCGCTTGATGGTGGACGTTTTGCGACGTCCGACCTCAACGATCTGTATCGTCGCGTCATCAACCGTAACAACCGTCTCGTCAAGCTCATCGCTCATCGCGCGCCGGAAGTGATTCTGCGCAACGAGAAGCGCATGCTGCAGGAAGCGGTTGACGCGTTGTTCGACAACGGTCGTCGCTCCAAGGCCATTCGTGGCCGCGGCAAGCGTCCGCTCAAGTCGCTGTCCGATATGCTCAAGGGCAAGCAGGGCCGGTTCCGTCAGAACCTGCTCGGCAAGCGCGTTGACTACTCGGGCCGTTCGGTCATCGTGGTTGGTCCTGAGCTCAAGCTGCACCAGTGTGGTTTGCCCAAGATCATGGCGCTCGAACTCTTCAAGCCGTTCATCATCCACAAGCTCGTGGAGAATGGCATTGCAGAAACGGTCAAGCGCGCCAAGAAGATCGTGGAGCGTGAAAGCCCGCAGGTGTACGAGATTCTTGAAGACATCATCAAGGACCATCCGGTTCTGCTCAATCGCGCGCCCACGCTTCACCGCCTTGGTATTCAGGCGTTTGAGCCGGTGCTCGTGGAAGGCAAGGCTATCCGTATTCACCCACTCGTGTGCGCGGCGTTCAACGCCGACTTCGACGGTGACCAGATGGCCGTGCACGTACCGCTTTCGTTCGAAGCACAGATCGAAGCGCGCGTGCTCATGCTGTCGTCCAACAACATTCTCAAGCCGTCCGACGGCCGCCCGGTGGCGGAGCCGTCGCAGGACATCGTGCTCGGTTGTTACTTCGCAACCAAGCAGCCGGCCGGCTTTGATGCCATCGCGAAGGATCCAGCAGCGACTACCAAGCTGGCCGCCTATCGCGACGTTGCTGAACTTGAAATGCTGCTCGCCGGCAATCGCCTCACGCAGCACACGCCCATTCGCTGGCTCACGCAAGACGGCGGTGTGGAGTCGTGGATTGTCACCACGGTAGGTCGCGTGCTGTTCAACGCGATCATGCCCAAGGGCATGAAGTTCATCAACAAGGACACCAAGAAGAAGGTGCTCGGAGAGATCGCGTTCGAGAGCTACCGCCAGTGCGGACTCGCCGAAACGGTTGCCTTCCTCGATCGCCTCAAGGACTTCGGTTTCCGCAACGCAACGCGCGGCGGTGTGTCCATTGGCATGGAAGACATGTACATCCCGACGGAGAAGCCCGGTTTGCTGCGTGAAGCTGAACAGCGCGTTGAGCGCTTCCAGCGTGCGTACGCGACGGGTAACATCACCAACGGTGAGCGCTACAATAAGGTCATCGATACGTGGACACACGCGAACACCGACATTGCCGACGCCATGGTGAAAGCCATGCGCGAATCGCAGGGCGGTTTCAATCCTGTGTTCATGATGTTCGACTCCGGCGCCCGTGGTTCACGCGACCAGATCCGTCAGTTGGCGGGTATGCGCGGACTCATGGCCAAGCCGCAGAAGAAGCTCACCGGTGGTATTGGTGAAATCATTGAAAGCCCGATCAAGTCGAACTTCCGTGAAGGCTTGTCGGTGCTTGAGTACTTCAGCTCCACGCACGGAGCGCGTAAGGGTCTGGCCGACACGGCACTCAAGACGGCCGACGCCGGTTACCTCACGCGTCGTCTCGTTGACGTGGCGCAGGACATGACAATCACCGAAGAGGATTGCGGCACCATCCTCGGCCATGACATCGGCGCGCTCAAGGAAGGCGAAGATGTGATCGAGCCGTTGGCCGAACGTCTGGTTGGCAACGTTGCTGCTGAAGACATCTACGATCCGATGGAGCGTGATGAAGCAGGACGTCCGCGTCTGTTGGCTGAGTCGGGCACGTTGCTCGATGAAGAAACGGCGCAGGCCATTGAAGACAGTGGTCTGGAAACCGCGCGCATCCGCTCCGTACTCACGTGCGAAGCCAAGCGTGGTCTCTGCCGCATGTGTTACGGCCGTAACCTGGCCACCATGAAGATGGTGGACCTTGGTGAAGCGGTTGGCATTATCGCCGCGCAGTCCATCGGTGAGCCGGGTACGCAGCTTACGTTGCGCACCTTCCACATCGGCGGTACCGCTGCACGTATTGCCGAACAGACGTCACGCAAGACCAAGAAGGCCGGCTTCATCGAGTTGGGCGATCGTCTCATCACGGTGGAAAACGTCGAAGGTCAGCGCATCGTCACGTCGTACGAAGGCGAGCTGCTCATCAAGGCGGCCAACGACAAGAACGCGGCTGTTGAAGCGCGCCTCGCCGTACCGCTTGGCGCCATCCTCATGGTTGAAGATGGTCAGCGTGTGGAGAAGGAAGACGTGGTCTTTACCTGGGACCCGTACTCCAACCCCATCATCGCCGACACCGAAGGTGAGATTCGTTTCGTTGACCTTGTGGAAGACGAAACCGTGGCCGAAGAACTCGACGAACTGACCGGTTTGCGTCAGCGCGTTGTGATTGAAGACCGCGAGAAGAAGCTGCATCCGCACATCGAAATCTGGCAGAAGAAGGGCGGCAAGGAAGCACGCGTGCGCGACTTCGTAATGCCCATTGGTGCCGTGCTGGTGATCAACGACGGTGAGCAGGTCAAGGCGGGTACAACCATCGCCAAGATCAGCCGAGAGGCGTACAAGACGCGCGACATCACCGGTGGTTTGCCGCGTGTTGCCGAACTCTTTGAAGCCCGCCGTCCCAAGGATCCGGCCACGATTTCGGAAGTGGATGGCTTTGTGCGCTTTGGTGAGATCAAGCGCGGCAAGCGCGAGATCTTTGTGCGTCCGGCGCGCATTGAGAACAACATCTGGACGGTAGACGATACGCAGCCGGAGCAGTTGTACGACGTGCCGGCTGGTAAGCACTTGCGTGTGCACGAGGGCGACCGCGTGCGTGCCGGTGACCGTCTGTCGGAAGGTCCGGTGAATCCGCATGACATTCTGCGCATCAAGGGACCGCGTGCGGTGCAGGAGTATCTGCTCAACGAAGTGCAGGAGGTCTACCGCCTGCAGGGCGTGAAGATCAACGACAAGCACATTGGCGTGATCGTGAAGCAGATGTTGCAGAAGGTGCGCATCTTTGATCCGGGGCAGACGCCCATGCTCGAAGGTGAGCACGTTGACCGCACGACGTTCCGAGACAACAACGAAGAGGCCAAGAAGGACAAGCGCGAACCGGCCACTGCAGAACCGTTGTTGCTCGGCATTACCAAGGCGTCGCTTACCACGCAGTCATTCGTGTCGGCGGCATCGTTCCAGGAAACCACGCGCGTACTTACGGATGCCGCCATTCGCGGTTTGCGTGACGACCTGCTGGGTCTCAAGGAAAACATCATCATCGGTCACCTGATTCCGGCTGGTACTGGTATGTACCGTTATCAGGAAGTCGATGTGGACAGCGAGGCCCTGCCCGAGCCGGAGCCGTTGCCGGCGTTGGAGCCCACGTTCGATCCGTTCATGCCGGGGACGTTGCCGGAAGCGGCGGTGTTCTCGTTGGGTGGGGATCAGTAGGGCGATTGATGTTGTGATGTAGTGGAGACGGGCCCGGACGACTGATGTCGTTCGGGCCCGTTTTTTTGCGCTATTCGAATCGCGTCGTGTTGCTGCAGGTGCGCAGTCGTTATTGCGTCGGTGTTGCAACAGTTGCCTGCGGCGTTAGGGAATGAACGACGATGTGTTCCCGGATTCGTTGCACAGGGATTTTGATGAGAGTGTGGAAGTTGTTGACAATCCTTGCGCATCAACGTACCTGTAAAAACGGCACTCCCCACCATCCTTCAAAAAAGGAAAGGTGCCATGATGCGTGTACGACTCATCCCGATGCTTGCGGTGGCAGCCGTAGCATGTGACCCTCGTCAGAGTCCGGTCGGTGCCCCCCCCCCCCAGCAACGTGCCGGCGGCTGCTGAGCAGCAATACGCGAGCCTGCAGGCGCAACGCGTAGCCGAAGGAGAGCAACTCGCCGCGTCGCTTGCAAGAGCGATGGCCGAGCAGCGTTTTCGCGAGGAGCTGCGGGATGCACTTCGTGATTCTCGAGTCACGGATCACAAGGTGGTGCTTCAAGAATATGCGGCGAAGCTAAGATCACGAGACCTGGATGACTCATCTCCATGGCGACTTGTTGAGAGTCTGACAGCGTTGCCGGTAATGGATCTCTACCTTCCGTTTCGCGATCATCGGCGTTCGTGGAGGGCTACGGATGACATTCTTGTTGCAGTGGCCTTTGACGCGTTTGCTCCGACGCTGAACGCGTACGACGTTGACGGAAGGCTTGTACCATTGCGCTTGGAAGACGGTGTTCCGAGTCGCCCGCTCGTGATTGTCCATCCTGCTGAGCCAACATTCCCGTTGAGTACACAATACACGGCGGGGTTGAGCGCACTCTGTGAACCCGATCCGGGTGCTATGGAAGATGATTGCAACGAAGGTGGCGGCGGCGGCGGAGGGGGTGGTCCGACGCCACCAGCACCGGGAGTGTACATCACCGGGTTTTTCTCTCCGAGGGGAGACGGTTGGTTTGGGAGCCTGGAAATGCAGTTTTTTTCTCAGGTTCGGTCTGGCTCGGTCAGTACGGCCCTCAACTTGGCGAACAACGTCGTCTGGTTCTTCGACCAGCAGTGCAGCAAAGGCAGCGCGACCGGTGTATTCGAGCCGAATACCGAGTACACAAACCTGCAAATCCTACTTAGCCCAGGGGTCACTAATGTAGGCTCAGCGTCGTGTCCATCGGGCGGTGCGCCTTCGGAGTACTTGGTGAGTCTTGTGGAATCAGACGGGGGATTCAACGGTGACGATGACGACTTTGGCCGACGATTCTACGGAGTGTTGGGTGGCGGGTTCATTCCATGGAATGCGAGTGTTTCGACCTTTCAGGATTTCTATTCGTGCTCGGCAACCACGTTCGTTGTCTATCCCGAATGCCCACCGCAGTACTCAGCGCGAGTAAGGCTCGAGTATCGATGAGTCCGAAGTCTTGGTTGAAGCAATGTTTGTGCGTTGCGAGCGCAGCTCTTGTCGTGCTTGCTGCGCAGGCTGTCTCGGCCCAGGAATCCACGATCATTCGCGGGTGCGTTTCCGGTAAAGCAGGTGAGGCGGTTAGTCGCGCGAACATCAGCGTGATGGGAGCCCTCTTTCAAACGCGAACAGCCGATGACGGATGTTTTGCCATCGCGCTGCCCGCTGGAGAATGGCGACTCGTTGTGCGCCGATTGGGATACCTGCCAACAGAGGTTGTGGCACGAGCGGAAGGACTGGCACAGCCTGACTTGTCGATAATACTTGAGCGGGCGACCACCGAGCTTGGTCGGCTTGTGGTGAACGGTGACGTATTGTCGCCGTTCACGTCAACGATCACTCCGATGGCGCTGCGTCAACTCCCACCGCTCGGCGAACGTGATGCATTCCGTGCACTGCCATTTCTCCCCGGTGTTGCACAGCCAAACGACATTCTGGGGAGGTTTTATCTGGCCGGTGGAGCGAGCGATGAACACGCGATCACTCTCAACGGGCATCCACTGCAAGCGCCGTTTCACCTGAACAGCGTAGTGGGAGCCTTCAATCCTGCGTCACTCGACAGGGTGGATGTGGTGATGCATCACCTTCCCGTCGCAGCGTTTGACCGGGTGAGCGGAACGATTGACCTGCATACGCGCAACGCGGTTGACCGGAGTGAGCGGGAAGCACAGTTAAGTGTACTGTCGCTGAGCGGCACCGCGTCAGAACCAGAACTGGTTGGCAACACTGATGTTCTTGCAACAGCGCGCGCGAGTTACCTGAGCGGAGTTCTCGCACGGCTTGATCTTGATGGCGCGTCGGACGATCTGCAGATACCATCGTTCCGGGATGCGGTCGTTACAGCACGTACACAGTGGGCGAGGGGATGGGACAGCGAGGTATTGCTCTTCCACACTCAGGATAGCTGGCCCGAATCGTCTCGCCGTGACAACGTGCCGGCCACTTGGGGCGAAAACCTGGTTGGCCTGCGCGTGGGCTATCAAGATGGAGCGTGGAGTGGCGGCGCACGGATCTCAGTAAATCGCGCCACAGTTGATCAACGGTCCTTCGCTATTCCTGATCAGTTTGGCAGCGTCAATGCAAATTTGTTTAACTCCGCATCGCAACCGCGTCTCACGTCGCTTATCGATATAGACCAAAGGTGGTTGTCCGCTCAAGTGCATGCACGATATCAACGCGCTCAATGGAGCCTGTTCGCCGCCATGGGTTTGGACGCGCGTGAACATGACAACGCATGGCTCGGCGAGACCGCAAGGGAGCGATTGTTTGAACAGCTTCCATTGTCGGCGCGTTACGTGGCAAGCCAATCGGCCGCTACTGCGTTGCTGGAAGGCACAACTATTGCTGCCGGCTCAGGCCTTCGCAGTACCCTCGGCCTACGCACAACGTCTGTAGGGGGAGCGTTGTATGTCGCGCCACGTGCAACGGTATCGGCGCCAGTGGCCAAAGAGCTCACCCTTTCTCTCGGCGTTGACCGTCGCTTTCAGTTTGATGCTATTGCAGGAGAGCCGATTGAAGGCTCACTCACACAGCCCGTGTTTTTCCCTGCGAAACCTCGAACCGCTGATGTGGCGGCCGTGACCGCCGCATGGCGCCCCTCTCGTAAGGGCGCCGGCACGAGAGCGCAGCTGTCCGTTTCTTTTTTTGGCAAGCGAAACCGTAACCGTCCGGTTTTGGAGACTCGTACTGCCGCTGACAACGCCACACCGACGGACGTGTCAATCGGACCGCCACAAGAGTGGCAGCCTGCATTCACATTCGTAAACGGATTTGCGCTTGGCGCCACTGTCGGGTTCGACCTTGTTGCTGAAGGCGGGTGGCTGTTGCAGGGCAGCTACACGAGACAACGTTCCCGAGACGAACGCGATGGCGACATGCGTGCCACCCCATGGGATGCTCCGCACCAGCTAGCCGGATTACTAGGTGTCCCACTTGGGCAGAAGTGGCAAATAACTCTCGCAGGGCAGTTTCGAAGCGGACCCGCGGTCACGCCAATCAATTTGACCGTGCTCAATCCATTCTTTGACGGATACTTCCCGAGATATATCCCCGGTGAGCTTCGCTCAGCCCGAGCGCCTTCCTTTTTTCGCGCTGATATCGGAGTGCAGCGTCAGTGGACCGCTCGAGGTGCCACGTGGATTTTATCAGCACAGGCCATTAACGCGTTGGCGAACGACAACGGCGTACGTTACGACGGAGTGACCGCGGCCAGTTGCAGCGGTCGATCACAAGGCTGCGCGAGCAACGGCGGTACGCGCGGATTACCATTCCTGCCCTCGGTAGGGCTGGAGGTGCGGTGGTGACGGCTCAACCAACCAGTGCGCTTACGCGCAAACGTCAAACGATCGCGGCACTTTGGGTTTCTGCTTTGCTCTTCCTTACCGCGTGTGAAGCCAGTGCACCACTTATTGCGGACTCGGATGAACTAATGGTGTACGTCGTGCTGGAGAGCTTCGCCCCGGGCGTTGCACCACAACCGATCACCGCTGTTGTCGCTCGTTCAGCGACGCCAACCGTTTCGTTCATTTCGGCGGATCTGTTTTCCATGCGAAGAGTTGCTGACGGAAAGCGCTTCGGTTGGAGGCAACAACCCACGATTTCGATTGGCTTTGGCCAGCTGACGGGCAACTACGTACTGGCCGACTCGACCTCTGGTGAAGTACTGGGACGTGATTCATTAAAGTCTGGAGATCGCTACCAGCTTTTGGTAGAGGCGCAGTCTCGAACAATCACCGGTTCAGTTGCGATTCCGGGTTTTCCAGCACTTCGTTTACATCGCGGTGCAGAACTGGATACAGTCAGCTGGTCTCCCGTAAACGGCGCAGCGGCCTACCGCACGCCAGATGGGCGGTTGACCGTCGACACGATTTGGATCAGCGCGCGCGGGGCAACTGGTTCGCGCTACGTCATCAGCGCGCTCGAACCTCAGCTCGCGCAGTATCTCCAAACGCCATCACTGGTTCAATCAGGAATTGAAGGGTCTCTGGGACTCTTCGGTGGGCAATCCACTGCGAGCATCGAGATCCCTGCGGATAGCGTCAGCGTCTCTAGTTTCTTTAACGCGCCGCCTGAGACCCGAAAACACACCAGACGCGCTGTCGACACTTCCCCACAGCGCTCAGCTGGCGCGCAAAGCGCGCCCATACTCGAACGTGCACACGTTGACCGCACCAGGTTCCGCGACAACAACGAAGAGGCCAAGAAGGACAAGCGTGAACCGGCCACTGCTGAACCGTTGTTGCTCGGCATTACCAAAGCGTCGCTTACCACGCAGTCATTCGTGTCGGCGGCCTCGTTCCAGGAAACCACGCGCGTTCTTACGGATGCCGCCATTCGCGGTTTGCGTGACGACCTGCTGGGTCTCAAGGAAAACATCATCATCGGCCATCTCATCCCGGCCGGAACCGGTATGTATCGTTATTCCGACGTTGATGTGTAAAGCGAAAGCATTCCGGAGCCAGAGCCGTTGCCGGCGCTGGAGCCCACGTTCGATCCGTTCATGCCGGGGGCGTTGCCGCAAGCGGCGGTGTTCTCGGCGGGTGGGGATCAGTAGGGCGGTGATGTTGCGATGATATGAAGACGGGCCCGGACAACTGATGTCGTTCGGGCCCGTTCCTTTTGTTGTCGATAGTGCGTTCGCCTTCATCGCTGCGTCACAGAATCGTTACTTGTCTCTCTCTCTCTCTCTCTCTCTATTGTGGCAGTGCTTCGCGCGCCTCTGCGTGAGTTTGGCCAACACGTGCAGACGATCTCTGGTGTGTTCGCGCCAACCGATGTTTCCAGGAACTGGAGATGCATTGTGACAACCCATCGCGAAACAGCTGGTAACCGAGAGTCGTCGAGTGCGACGGAACGTATGGTTCGTCGCTACGTGTTTGGAGTCGTTGTAGCGACAGTCGGTTTGGTCGCGTTCGGACCGCAGACAGCGCAGGCGGATGGCGGCCTGTGTCTGACCATGCACAACTGGGATACTCGGGACGCGGAGTCCGACGACCCGTGGCAGAAAAAGCATTCGTCCCAAAAGGACGTCATGTTTGACCCAGAAGTTGTGTCGTGGGTGTACAAGGAAAACAAAGGCAAGCGTGAAAACGCACACTCGTCCTTTGACGATGGGTATGTGACCAATGAGGCACATCCCACGTGCGGTTTCGGAGGCGAGGTCTGAAGCGAATGCTATTGCCCTGCCTGCGTATTGCAGGCAGGGTACGGCGACGCATGGTGACTGATGCCGCGTCGGCAACCGTGTGCTTGCTTGCGTGCACCATTGTCTTCTCAGCCTGCGATGCGACGAAAAGTGAAAACTTTTCCCAGCGCATGGCATCAAGCGGTGCATTCACTTCTTGCGACTCGTTGTCCTCGAAGCGCACTGCAATCTCCGACAGTGTTGTGTTGGTCGTGGTGCCGGACATGGAGCCGGTGTGTGACGCTGAGTTGGTGTCCGTGCTCGAGCTCGTGCCTCCGGACGACGACTTGGGCCTCTTGCCAGCGAAGTCGTCGGCCGGCAGGCGAAGTGACGGTCTGTATGTCACCCCGATCATCGGAGAGAACGCGCTTGCGGTGTGGGACACGACCGGGCGCTTTGTACGACGCATCGGACGCTCTGGAGCAGGGCCAGGTGAGTTTGCAGGCCTCATCCAGCCTGTATTCGGAACCGGTGATACGCTGTACACCATCGACAACGCGCGGCAGCTCAGCGTTTTCGACGAGAACTTCGAGTATGTGAGGCGCTCCCTGCAGATGGCCGCGAACGTATCTCCCGGATACTGGTTTGTAACACAGGATGGTCGACGCTTTGTGAGTCCGCCGCCGGCTGGTGTGCGATCACATCACGTAGCGGAACTCGACGACAGAGGAGAAGTGCGACGACTGCTTGTGCCGGCAAACCCGGAAACTACGGGACCCGGACTGCCAGAGGCAGAACGAGCGCTGGCGTACGGTGAGGGTGATTCATTCTGGATTGGCCCAACGCAGGTACCCGCGCAAAGCTACGAGATGGAGCAGTGGTCGCTGGAGGGACGATTGCTGCGCCGCGTACGGCGAGATGCGGAGTGGTTTGTGCCGTATGCGCCCAACGACGAACGGGATCCCAGTGCTGAACCCTACACATACTTCTCCAAGCTTCAGCTGGACAGCAATGGGTTTCTTCACACCGTGCTTAGCAGCAGGGAACCCAGGAAACCGCTTCCACCAGGCACAGTCATGACACGTGAGCTTCGGAAGCAGGGCGCTACCGTGCGCTACGAAATCATGGACCCCACCAGCGGTACACTGATCGCGAGTGTGCGGTTCGCTGATTCAGATTCTGTGCCCAGGCCGTTCATCCCACGCACCAACACGGCCATCATTCTGGTGAGCGACTCGACATACGACTACAAGGCGCACATTGTGCGATGGCAGCTCACGCCTCGAGTGCCCGCCGTGCGGTGATCAGTAGTGACAACGGCAACGCTGCGTTCGCAGCCCTCGGCTCAGTCACCGACTCAAGCACAAAGCCCGCCGCGCACAACTCGCCAATCCACGAGCCGATCGTGCGAAAGTACCACGGCATCGATGACGGAAAGCGACCACCAAATGCACCAAACGTTTCTTCGCGCCAGCCGTTCTCATAGGGCCCGTCACCACACGCAGTAAACGGATGCACGGTCTGGATGAGCAGCGTTCCGTTGTGCGCCAGCACTGCGCGAATGGCGGTCAGCGCTGATGCAACGTTGTCATCAAGCAGCGCAAAGTTGCACACAGCAACAGAAAACGGTGCGCCTAACGCTGCACCGCGTGTAGCGAGCTCTGCATAAGAAACTGTTTCGTAGCGTGCACCGTGATGTTCATGCGCCGAGCGTGCTGCTTCAATAAGCGGGGCGCTGGCGTCGATGCCCAGCACGTTCCGACCCTCTGCACAAATGGCACGCGACAACCACCCTTCGCCGCAGCCCACATCAATCACCGCTCCTTCTGGTGCACGAGCGATCGCCTGCAGTATCGCCTCGTCGGTACCCGCACGCCGGCTGGGGATGGCGCCTGTTCGCACTGCGGTAGTCCAGGCCTCTGCGTTGTCTACCCACGATGATATAAGGCGGTTGTTCGGAGCGGGGAGCGACATTGACGATTGCCTCAAGGAACGGTCACGGACACTTGGCACATTGAATAGAATACGGCCAGGTAACGACTTTATCACATCTTCCCCCATGCTCATGATGCCTTTCCGTGAGTTCTTCCGGGTTGCGTTCGCCGGTCTGCTGACCGTCGTCGCATTCCCCGCGCTACTGCACGCGCAGCTCACCGTCTCCGGTCGCGTGACCGACGAGACGGGACGAGGCCTGCCTTCCGCGTCGGTTCTGATTGACGGCACTCGTATTGGAACGGTGACCGAAGAAGACGGCTCCTACCGCCTTGTGGTGGCGGAACCGGCGCCGCCGTTGGTGCTGCTTATTCGTGCGTTCGGCTACAAGCCACAACGCTTCCCGCTGTCGGCCACCACGGGTCCGGTGACGCAGAACGCGCAACTAGTGCGCGACATCCTGAACCTGTCACAGCTCGTGATCACGGCCACACGCGTGGAAACTGAGCGGGCAAGTCTTGGTGCCGCACTGGCCACGGTTGAAGGCAGCAACATCGCCAACGCCGGCGTACCGCAGGTGGACGCGGCACTCGCAGGCAAGGTGCCCGGTGCCCTCGTGCAGCTCAACTCCGGTACGCCGGGCGGTGGCTCGAGCGTACGCCTGCGTGGCCTCTCAACCATCAGCCGCAGTGCCGAACCGCTCTACATCGTGGACGGTGTGATCGTTGACAACGGTTCATCGCAGCTGGTAGACCTGGGCGGCAACACGAGCAATCGCATTGCCGATCTCGATCCCAACGACATTGAACGCGTGGAGATCGTGAAGGGTGCAGCCGCTGCCGCACTGTACGGCTCGCGTGCCAATAACGGTGTCGTGCAGATTTTCACCAAGCGTGGCCGCGCAGGTGCACTCCGGGTCAATGTTCGTACGTCAGTTGGGCAGGACGATCTGGAAACCCGCTTGCCGGTGAATCAGGCGTCAGTAAATGCGGCCGGTGCGCCAGTCGCGCAGCGCTTTGACTATCAGGACCAGATCTTCCAGACGGGGCTTACGTCCAATACGTCTGTTGGTCTCTCGGGTGGCGACAACAATACGCAGTTCTATCTGGGCGGCTCGGTGCAGACGCAGGAAGGCATTGTGCGCACCACCGATTATCTGCGTCAGAACATCCGTCTCAATCTGGACCGGCAGATTGCTCCGTGGTTGAAGCTGTCTACAAGCACGGCGTACGTGACCAGCCGGGCCAACCGTCAGGCCAGCGGCGGTCTCGTAAATAATCGCGGTGTGCTTACCAACTTCCTGTTCAACTCCAACGATCGGAATCTGTTCGCCGATCCGGTCACCGGCGTTTTCCCGCTGGGGCAGCTCGCGTCGAATCCGCTTGAAGTGCTGGCAAACTGGAAAGCGCCGCAAGAGATCTCGCGCTTTACCGGTGGTTTGCAACTCAACGCCACACCGTTCGAAGCGCTATCGATTGACTATCGCGTTGGCATCGACAACTACACAGACGCTCAGTCGTCGTTCGTACCGCGCGGCAGCTCCGCTCCCGATCTGCAGGGCGGGCTGGCTATCTCGGCCAACCTGCGTGCGCGGTTGCTCAATCAGGATGTAGACGTGACATATCGCTGGCCCACGTTCGGCAACTGGCGCTTCGTCTCAGGTGTTGGCTCCAACTATCAGCAGCAGAAGTTCAACTCCACACTCGCCCGCGCCGAAAATCTTGCGCTGCTGGTGAACACGGTGCAGGGCAGCACGCAGTTCGCCAGTCAGTCCATTGATGAGCGCCGCATTATCGGCTTCTACGGTCAGCAGCAGCTCGCCTACGGCAATCTGCTCACGCTTACCGCTGCTGTGCGTTCCGACGCGTCGAGTGCTTTTGGTGAAGATGAGCGGCAGCAGTACTTCCCCAAGTTTGGTGCCTCGCTCGACCTCACCGAAGTAGAGGGCTTTCGCAACTTCGCCGGCTCACTTGTGAATCGCCTGCGTATTCGCGGCGGACTGGGTTACTCGGGTGAACAGCCGCCGGGAAGTTTTGACCGTCTATCCAACTATGTGTTCGAGCCGGCCGGTTCACTGTCAGGTGTGGTGAACAGTACGCGCCAGGGCAACGAAGGATTGCGTCCCGAGCGTGCGCGCGAGACCGAGTTTGGATTTGATGCGGAGTTGTTCAACGGGCGTGTAGGCATTGAGTACACGCGCTTTGATCGCAGTGTCACAGACCTCATTCTGCCACAGACCGTCACGCCATCCAGCGGCTTTACGGAACAGCTCACGAACGTCGGCTCGCTTGAGAACAGTGGCAACGAAGTGCTGCTGCGTTCATTCAACGTGCAGCGTGAGGCGTTCAGCTGGAGCACCACGGTTACGTATGCCACCAACAATCCTGTTGTCACACAGGTTGCGTCGGGCGGTGCGTTCTTCATCCCCGAAAGCTTCAATATCATTCGCGTGGCCGCCGGTCAGGCCCCCGGTCATTTCTGGGGTACCACGTACCGCCGCAACGACGCCGGTCAGATTATCAACGCTGCCGGTGCGCCCATTGAAGATGCCAATGGCAACATCACCGGCATTCCGGCCATTGGCCCGGCTGCGGTACTCGGTAATCCCAACCCGAAGAACTACTGGTCGGTGACCAACGAGTTCACGGTCAAGCGCAGCCTGGCGCTGCGGGTACAGTTGGATGGTGTGGGCGGCGTTGATCTGTTCAACTTCGATCGTCGCGTGCTTGAAACACCGTTCTTTGGTGTGGGCGCCGCCTACGCCGATGAACTCGAAGGTCGCGTCCCGCGTGGATATTTCGCGGCACGCCGGTCGATTTTTGAGGAGTACATCGAAGACGGCAGCTTTGTGAAGCTGCGTGAAATCGCACTCACCTGGACCTTGCCCGGCAGCTTTGTTGAACAGCTGCGGGCGCGCAACGCGTCGATCACCATCTCCGGACGCAACCTGAACACGTGGACAGACTACACGGGTTGGGATCCGGAAACGAATACCGGTGGACAGCGCACCGTTGTACGCGGCTTTGGTTTTGCCGCCGTACCGATTCCGCGCAGCATCGCATTTTCCGTGAACCTGAACTACTGAGATGCCGACCATGACTACAACATTTGCTCGGCCGGCTCGCCGCTCAGCGCTTGCGATGGGTATGATGTGCGTCGCATCGGGCGCACTGCTCGCCGGCTGTAACCTCGATATTGCCAATCCCAACGCCGCTACAGAAGTAAACGTGCTCACCACACCAGCCGGCGTGCGCGCGCTGGCGGTTGGGTTGCAGGGACGTTGGGGAAACGCGCGCGGTGACGCCGTATGGATCCCGGGACTGGTGGCGAACGAACTCGGTGTAACCAACGGTTCGCTTGCACCACAACGAGCGTTCCAGAACTTTCCTGATGCCGGCGCGCTCACGCCGCTGGAAGACGTTAATGTCGATGTGCTGAACTTCTGGAGTCGTCACTACCAGATTGTGCGCACCGCCGACGAATTGTTGGCGAGCATTGAAGGCGTCACACTTGCACCGGGCACTGCATCGGGCATCCGTGCGCTGGCATTTACGATGAAAGCGTACGCGTTCGGCACGCTCGCTGAAGCGTGGCAGCAGATTCCGGTAGACATCACCGGCTTGCAGTCCACGTTCGTGGACCGCGCCACCGCGCTTAACACCGCGCTCGACCTGTTGTCACAGGCGCGTCAGACACTCGATGCCACGCCGGCAAGCTCGGAGTTCAACTCGCAGTTGCTCACGCCCGGTGTTGATCTGCCCAATCTCGTGCGTGCGTGGCAGGCGCGTTACGCGCTGAATGCAGGACGCAACGATCAGGCGCTGGCGTTTGCCAATGATGTGCCTGCGGGTGCGACAAGTGAGTACCGCTACGCCACGGCCGATCAGAGCCCGCTCTGGTCGGTGTTTACCGGTCTGCGCTACTTCGCCGCGCAGGCATCGCTGCGTACCGAAGCGGAAGCGGGAGACACACGTGTTGCCCGCCTGTTCGGACCCACACCGCAGCCATCGTTCGGCGGGTCGAGCATTGTACCAGTGCTCATCTTTGCGACGCAGACCGAAGCGTATCCCATGTTCACGCAAGACGAACTCACGCTCATTCGCGCTGAAGCATTGGCACGTCTGAACCGTCTGGGTGAAGCACGCACGAGTGTGAATGCCGTGCGTGTTGCTGCGGGACTCGATGCGCGTAGCGAAGCGCAGCTAGCAACGCAGGCTGCAGTGCTGACGGAAGTCGCGCGTCAGCGCCGCTACTCACTGTTCGCCAGCGGGCTGGCCTGGGCGGACCTGCGTCGCTTTGGCAACGCCTCCCAGGCGCGTGTAAACTGGTTGCCGTATCCGCTCAATGAGCGGTCGGGTAATCCGAACACGCCGCCGAATCCGTAGTCACGTGGTTCGCCGGGCATCGGTGTGCTAAGCGACCAGGGCGAGCGCGTCTGACGCCCTGCATTGCTCCCGGCTCAACAGTGTGAACGCCCGGATTCGCGAGTACGGCGAGTCCGGGCGTTGTGCGTTGTGGATCTCAGGGGCTACCTTCGCCCCCCGTGCGCCTGCTCCTCATCATTACCGCGACGCTCGGCCTGGCCGGCATCATCGTGTATTTCCTGCGCGCCACGTTCAGGCGCATGGGACGACGTGCGCTGCTGCGTTTCCGCGCGCGCGTTGACCGATACAAGTTTGCGCAAAAGCAGCAGACCATCACTGAGATTATCGCCGAACCGGTGATTGCCGAGGCGGTGCGGGTTCATGCGCAGGAGGTCGGAGAGAGTGAAGAGCGTACGTGGCAGCGCGTGCGTCACTACCTCGACGAAATCGTTCCGCAGTTCAACGTACTGGCCTACTACAAGCTGGGCTATTCAGTGGCCAACGTTGCGCTGCGCATGTTCTGGAAGGCATCAGTACAGTCAGCTACGCCGGGTGCAGTTTCGCGACTGCGAAAGGACGCGATTGTTGTGTACCTCATCAATCATCGCTCCAACGCTGATTACATTCTGGTTGCGTGGGCGCTCGCAGGCAGCGTGTCCATTTCGTACGCCGTGGGAGAGTGGGCGCGTGCGTTCCCGCTGGAGTTTTTGTTCAAACGATTCGGCTCGTACTTCATCAGACGTGGTTATCGCGAGACGCTGTATCACACCGTGCTTGAGCAGTACGTCATGCACATCACGCAGCGCGGTGTAACGCAGGGGATATTTCCCGAGGGTGGCCTCACACGCGATGGCCGACTGCGTGCGGGCAAAGTGGGTTTGCTCGACTATCTGATTGGCGCTGGACGCGAGCCTGCGTTTCGATCACGACTGCATCTGGTGCCGGTGGCGCTGAACTACGATCGCGTGCTGGAGGACCGGACGTTGTTGCGTGAGCTGCACGAGTCAGACCGCCCGCATCGAGCGGGCCGCTGGCAACAGTTCAGCGAAGTCACGCGCTATGCAGGCTGGAACATGCTGCGCGTGATCACGGGCAGGTGGCGTCGCTACGGACGAGCTGCTGTAATCGTTGGCGATCCAGTGCCACTTGAACAATGGTTTCGTGACGAGGACTCACTCGCGGGCGGTGATGTCTTCTCACTGCCGCGCGAGCAACGACTGGGTCGCGTGCAGGCGCTGTGCGACGACATGCTGCAGCGCATTGGCGCGATCATCCCCGTTGCACCAGTACCACTTGCTTGCGCCGCCATCCAGAGCTTTGACGGCGACATCATTTCACGTTCGCAGCTGTTGCAGCGCATGACCGAGATGCGCGACGTGCTCACCGAACTCAACGCGCGCGAACTGCGCAGCGACCGCGAAATCGGTGAGACGTTTGACATCGCCTACCGAATGTTGCGCATGCGACACGTGCTGTCGCGTCACGGTGATTCGTACGTGGTGTTGTCACACGGTCGCGAGTTGGTGAGCTACTATGCCAACTCCATCGCGCACCTGCTGGGTGATTTCGAAGCCGGCGTGCGTTCGCGCGACGCTCTGCCGGCTGAGGCGGCGGTGGGTGCGTTTCCGTTGCGGTTTACGCGGTAACCGCCATTTCGCGGCAGAAGCTCCTAACGCGGTGGTCGGGACAGTCCCTGCGTTCGCGTCTGTTGCTGCGGTTCAGGTGGTTCAAGCGGTTGTTGCGGTTGCTGCGATTGCTCCCGTTGGCGGGGATCTCGCCGCTCGTTCGGCGACGGGGGCGGGCGGCGGTTCGGATCACGCATAAGTGCCTCCCGCCGAAGCGAATCCAGCCGTGCCCGCGCCCAGTTGGCTGACGGCGCAAGTGTGCTCGCCGCCTGTGCGACCGGTGCGTACTCACCATGCACCCGGGTTGCCGCGCCATTCTGTACATCGGTCACTGCCGTGAGCACCACAATGCTGTCATTGCGGACAAAGTACACGCCGCTCAGCACGTAGTTGGCGCGCAGCGCAAAGCCCACTTCCGCCGACTGGTTAGGCGGTTTTTCGCCCACAAGTTTGCGCGTCACCTCAGCAGGCAACACGTCAAGCCTGCCACCGCGTGAACGTCGTAGCGCAGCGGTGATGCTGTCGAGCAGCGCAGGGCCAAGTGATGCATACGATGAATCACGCGTGCGATTCGTGAAGCTCAGCACGGCCAGACGTTGCGTTCCGCGAGGGGGAGGCGGCAACAGCGGTGTGATGCCGCCGACATCTCCACGCGACGGCTCCACCACTATCGACTGCAACTGTTGCTGCCTCGGCAGCGCGGCCATTGCCTCGCGCATGCTGCGCAGCGCGATCTGCAGCGAATCGGCGAACACGCGTGAGACAGCGGCAATGAGCGAATCACGATCGACAGCCTGCATCCCCGATTGCGACTGCTGCACGATGGTTGCTGCGCTGCCACGAATCTGTTGCGCAATCTGCAGTGATTCAGCGCGAGAGAGCCCAAGGCTCAGCTCCACTCCCTGTGCCTCATCACGCAGTTCAGAGAGATCACGAAACACCACCACAGTTTCGGGCGCGGCTGAGCGCGTGACCGTATCACCGTTTCGTGCAGCCGACGCAGTAGTCGCAGCATTCGCGGCGTCAGCGGAGTTTGCACCGCGACCGCGTGTGAGTGCGAATGCACCTGCAGCTACGATAAACAGACCGAAAACAACTCCCATGGCGCGACGTGATCGCGCGCTCTGCGCAAACGCTGCGCTGGCCGCCTCGTCGCGCGCCGCAACTTCCGCCTCATCGAGTTCCTGCAGCAACGCGCTGGCCGTTTGCGGACGCTTGGCCGCGTCCTTTTCAAGGCAGTGCATGATGAGCGCCGACAACGCGGGAGGAATGTCAGGCTGCGTTACGTGCGGTGCAGTGGGACGCACGGTGAGTTGTGCGGCGAGCGTTGCCTGTGGCGAGCTCCCTGAGAACGGCGCAATACCCGTAAGCAGTTCATACGCCAGAAGTCCCACCGCGTAGATGTCAACGCGATGATCCGCTGCAGGGTCGGCGGCAAGCTGTTCGGGCGCCATGTACGCCGGCGAGCCGATGGCCATGCCGCTGGTGGTGTGACCGGCGATCGGAATGGCCGCGCTCAATGCTTTGGCCACACCAAAGTCCGTCACCACGGCGTGCGAGCCGCTCATGAGGATATTGCCCGGCTTGATGTCGCGGTGCACCACACCGCGGCCGTGCGCGTAGGCAAGGGCGTCTGCCACATTGCGCAGAATGCGCAGCACTTCACGCACGGGCAGCTTCTTGCGCTCGTCAAGCGTTTTGCGGAGCGACTCGCCTTCAATAAACGGCATCGTGAACCACAGCAGGTCGTCGCGTTCACCGGCGGTGAGCAGCGGCACCACGTGCGGATGCTGCAGCTGTGCAGCCAGCTGGATCTCGCGACGGAACCGTTCCTTGTTCACGCCGGCTGCCAGGTCGGGCGGCAGCACCTTCACGACAACGGAGCGGCCCAGCGCCTGCTCGGTGGCCACAAAGACGCGCGACATACCGCCGCCGCCGAGCTCGCGCTCGAGGGCGTAGTCGGGCCCAAGGGCCTCGCGGAGTCTGATGGCGAGCGTGTCGGTCACGGCGTTGGGTAAAGTGTCACCAGAACATACGTCAGATACTGTCCAGACGTTACGACACCCGTTGCGATGGCTTTCGATGCAGGGTGCGCGGCCCACTGAGTCCGGTGCACGGGTCGCGGCCCACCACTCCCGGCGCGGCTCAACGGCTGCGCCGACAGCCGCTCCTGCGACTGTCGGGGGGCCTGCGGCCAGGCACGTACGGTGTTGCAGCATCGTTGGGTCCGGGTGCGTGGCAGCGGAGCTGTGTCGCCTGCAGACCTGCTGGTGTCACACCGCAGCGCCGTACAGAACGCCTACGCAACCACCAATCTCAGTCGGGAGCCGCGCCGCCGGGTCCGTGAGCGGCTGTCGGCGCAGCCGTTGAGCCGCGAACGGATCCCGGCGGTGCGGCGACCTCGCACCGAAACAGGGGTGGCGGAGCCCAGCAATGCCGCGACCCCGTGCCGAAACGGAGTTGCGGCTATCGCGCGCGCACCACTGTTTGTTGCACTACCGCTCTGATCCATAGCCCGACTATCGTCGATCATGATTTCATTTCGAATGCTGCGAAAGTGGGTGCGCACCCGCAATCGCTTTGCGCTCATGGAAGGCACCGATGTAGACGGCACCGTGCATCGGCTCGAATCCGGCATCCCGGTAAAAGGCGAACGGGCCTGGTTGCTCGTGTGCTCATGTCTGCTCGCCAGCATCGGTCTCGATACCGGTTCGGCCGCCGTCATCATCGGCGCCATGCTTATCTCGCCGCTCATGTCGCCGATTCTGGGCGTCGGACTTGGCACCGCGCTCGCCGACCGCTCACTGCTGCAGTTCGCACTGCGCGAACTCGCGCTGGCCACGGCAATCACTCTCGGTGTGAGCGCACTGTACTTCACGGTGTCTCCGCTCGCCGAGCCAACCACTGAGCTGATTTCGCGCACGCAGCCCACGCTGCTGGATGTAGGCGTGGCACTGTTCGGTGGCGTGGCCGGCATCGTGGCCGGCTCACGACGCGATCAGAGCATGGCGCTACCGGGAGTGGCCATTGCAACGGCACTCATGCCGCCACTCTGCGCCGCCGGATTCGGACTCGCTACACTCAGACCCGCGTTCTTTTTTGGCGCACTCTATCTCTACATCATCAACGCCATTTTCATTGCGCTGGCCACGTTCGGCATTTCGCGTTTCTTGCAGTTTCCGTTGCGCAGCTTTCCCGACCCGCGCGCACGTCGCCGGGAAATCCGTCTGGTGACGGTAATCGCAACAATCGCCGTATTGCCCAGTCTCGGCTTCCTGTACTTCACGGTGCAGAATGCACGCGAACGTCGTCGTGTGGAGCAGTTCCTTTCGGCCGAAGTTGAGCCGCGCGGCGGCGAAGTGCTGCGGTGGACACGCCTTGAGGTCGCCGACTCGTCGCGCATCAAACTGTTCTTGGCCGGGCCGCCTATCGAAGCAGCAACGGTAGACACGCTGGTTGGCCTGTTGCCTACGTACGGTCTGAACGACTTTGGTCTCGATCTCGTGCAGAGCGACATCTCGTCACGCGATCTGCGGCAAATGGAAACCGACGTGCAGCGCATCATTCTGCAGTCCATTGAAATGGCCAAACTCTCCCGCGACTCATCGGCCGCCGTCGAGGCGGCGCGCCGAGCCGCGGAACGGGTCAACGTGCTCGACACCGCACGCATCAGGCTCGTGGCCCGCGAAATGGCCAGCGCCTTCCCCGAGTTTCTCACCGTCGCCTATGCTCCACAGGCAGACCTGCTGGCCGTCGATTCAGTCCGTCCACGACCAACACTCTTCGTAGAGTTCGGCGACGCAGTAAACGGCACCAAACGAGGCGAAATCCTCCAACGCGCCCAAGCCCTGCTGCGCACCAGAATCGGAGCCGACTCCATCATCCTGGTCCCGCGCTGAGCCGGTATCGGTAGCCACTCACGTCGACTGGCTCTCCAGCTCCAACCCACCAACCCCACAAGCGAGCCTCGCCGCGCAGTTCGGTGTGAAGCGCCGGGCCCAAGGCGCCTGTCAACGCCCAGTCGGCCCGCCCCCCACCTCCGCCCGCGCCTCCCCCCACTCCGCCGGGAGCCGCGCCGCCGGGGTCCGTGAGCGGCTGTCGGCGAAGCCGTTGAGCCGCGAACGGATCCCGACGCCGCGGCGACCCCGCACCGATCTCGGTAGCGCGACACCGAGATCGCAGGCCGCCGACAGTTGACCCAAGCCCCAATCCCGAATAAGCTTAGGGTTCTGTTCCGTGCCGCCTGTCAGGCCCGGTCGCCTATGTGCGCCCGGATCACTGGTCCCGGGGTCCCCGACGCCCGATGCACCCGACACGCGATTCACGTAGAAGTCGGAGTTCGAACACATAACGCAGGGATTTTTCGGCGAATGCCAACGATTAACCAGCTCGTCCGCAAGGCGCGCAAAGACGTCAAGCGCAGCGACAAGGCGCCGGCCCTCAAGGCCAATCCGTTCAAGCGTGGCGTCTGCACGCGTGTGTACACCACCACGCCCAAGAAGCCCAACTCGGCGCTTCGCAAAGTCGCCCGTGTGCGCCTTACCAATCAGTTCGAAGTCACCGCCTACATTCCGGGCGAAGGCCACAACCTGCAGGAGCACTCAATCGTGCTCGTGCGCGGCGGCCGAGTAAAGGACCTTCCGGGTGTGCGCTACC
>JAABRT010000005.1 GCA_011390805.1 Gemmatimonas sp.
GGGACTGATATTCGAGAAGTTCCTAAGCTAGTCAAATCGATCGGCGCCCGTCTTATCGCGCCAGTATCGGACCGCTTGACGGTAACGCTGCAGACGGTGAGGCTTCAGTTGTGTCTACATCGTCAGATCCTGCCGTGCGCGCCCTCCCGGAGCGCGATCGCGTCGCCCTGCGACGCTGGCTGTTCGCGTCGATCGTGGCGGTGTTTCTGGCCGTCGCGGTAGGTGGTATCACGCGCCTTACGGAAAGCGGGCTGTCGATTACCGAATGGAAACCGGTATCGGGCGTCTTGCCACCCATGACAGAGGCCGCCTGGGCCGAGGCCTTCGCCGAGTTCAAAAAGATTCCGCAGGCGCAAACCACCCACAAAGACATCACGATGAGCGGCTTCAAGCTCATTTTCTGGTGGGAGTGGTTTCACCGGATCGTGGCGCGCAGTGTTGGACTTGTATTCGCGATTCCGTACCTCTGGTTCATGGTGCAGGGGCGCATTCCGCGTCAGCTCCGTTTGCGCCTCACCTTGCTGCCACTGCTCACGCTCGGACAGGGTGTGCTTGGCTGGTACATGGTGCAGAGCGGGCTGGTGGAACGCAGCAGTGTGAGCGCCTACCGCCTCACGGCGCACCTCGGGCTGGCGCTGGGCATTCTCGCAGTCGCCGTGTGGACGTATAGCGAACTGCGGCCGGCACGGTCGCGCGCAGACCGTGTGGTGAATCGCGACGACTCGCCTGACGCTTCGCGCGATTCTGCCTTCGCAGAAACCGATCGTGCCCCGGCGGCGTGGCGCTGGGCGCTGCGCGGTATGACGGCGCTGCTGGCCACCACGCTGCTCTCAGGTGGCTTTGTGGCCGGTTTGCGAGCGGGAAAGATTTTCAACGAGTTCCCGCTCATGGGCGGACAGATTGTGCCACCCGGCTATTCACAGCTGGGCGCGTGGTACGTAAACGCGTTTGAGAATCCGGCAGCAGCGCAGTTTCATCACCGGGTGCTGGCGATCGTGGCCACGCTGTTTGCGCTCGTGTTGGTGTGGCGCGTGCTGCGGGCACCGGTGTCAGCGCTTGTTCAGCAGGCTGTGCTGCGTTTGGGCGCGGTGGTCAGCGTGCAGCTGCTGCTGGGCGTGACCACGCTGTTGCTGGCTGTACCCGTGGCGTTGGGCGCGCTGCATCAGTTTACGGGTGTATTGGCCCTCACCGCCGCGCTGGTGGCAACACAGCGCGCGGGCGGTGTCGTGTGGGGCGAAGTGCAGCCGCGGGCGTCGCTCGGTGATCAGGGCGTGTCGCTTGGCGCCCGCGTGTCCCGGAACGCCATCCCGGCAATTGCGAAACAGATCACGCCACACACGGCAAATACAACGCGCCCCACCGTCTGATTTATCGCGTCGGGCAGAAACCAGAAGCCGCCTGAAACGCGGGCTCCGGTAACGGCGACTGTGAGTGCGATACCGCCACTGCCAACACAGAACAGCCCGGCCACCAGCGCACCCAAGCGGTGCAAGGGTGTGCGGTTCCGTGTGGGCGGAGCGGACAGTTTAAAGCGCATGTCTCAGTGACGACCGGCCACCGGCACACGGTACACCGGTCACCGCTTCAGGGCACCACGTTCGACGGCGGTACCACCTTCACACCGTCAGCAAAGGTTGCCGCAAGCAGATACAACAGCTTGGTGCTTGGCAGCGCGCTGGAGACGAGTGAGTACTCAGTGAGCTGATGTGCACCGGTAGCCTTTGATCCACCAATCGCGATACTCGGAATCTTTCGCACCACGCCGGAGTTGGCATCGGTGGCGCCGGTCGGCACCGCCTCGCGCGCGCCCGGCATTCCGGCACTGATGCCCAGCGCCCGGTTGATGTCGATCGCTGTCTGCACAATCGGATGTGCGCGTGCGCCTTCGAGCTGTTTTTCCGTGCCGCCAGCGCGGCTCTTCTGGTCCACTTCCACACGCACGCCGACTTTCTGTGAATCGGCAATCGCCTGTACGGTGCGGGTGATGCGTGCATCGAGCGAGTCGAGCAATACGGGATCAGGGCTGCGCAGGTCTACCGTGAAATACACTTCGCGCGGGATGGAGTTGAAAATCTCGCCACCACCCACCTGTCCGATGTTCATGACGGCACCATCGGGAAGCGGGGGAAACTCAATGGCGTACAGCTGAGCCACCGCCTCGGCGAGTGCTTTCACAGGAGACGGTCGACCGCGCGAGGCGAGCGTATGCGCGCCCGGGCTGGTGAAGACGTACTTGGTCCAGTAAATGCCCAGCGCGCCGTACGAAACAGCGCCGTATTGTCCATCCGGCACGATCAGCAGATCGGGAGCGGGATTGTGCTCCAGCCAGTACTCCATGCCTTTGAGGCCGAGTTCTTCCTGCACGGTGCCAATAAAAATGATGTCGCCTTTGCTGGTAAAGTCCGTCGCGTTCATGGCGCGCAGCGTGGCCAGCATGTTGGCCACTGACGCGGTGTTGTCGCCAACGCCCGGTGCAAACAGCGTATCGCCAACACGCCGCACTTTGGTGTCGGTGCCCGGCGGAAAGACCACGTCCATGTGTGCGGCAATTGCGATCACGGGTCCGCCGCCGGTGCCTTTACGCACGCCGGTCACGTTACCGATGGAATCAACAGAAACCTGCAGCCCTTCGGCTTCAAACACCCCCTTCACATACGCGCCGCGCGCCTGCTCAAGTTTGGACTTGCCGGGCGTTTCCGTGAGCAGAATCCACTCATCGACCTGCTGCGGAAAGCGCTGCTCAAGCAAGGTGAGCGCCGACTTCACATCGGCACGCTGCATGAGTGCGGGGTCCCAGCTGGTGGGGTAGTTCTGGGCGGCGAGGTGTGTGGGCGCCGCAATGGCCACAAACGCCAGGCAATACGACAGGTGACGGAAACGCATCATCGGGAGGGCGGGGAGCGGGTATCAGGCGGCGACCACTTCTGGGATGCGCTGCACCTCGATGTGCACAGCGCCACGGGTCGCGGGGGTACGCGTGAAAGTTGCTACGGGCGCCCGATCGGCGCACCCCTGAGCCCACCTGAACTGCTCCCGCGCTGCACGCCTGCGGGGCGGATTGGCGACGAGATGATGGGGCGGGTGGGCACGGCGCGCCCGACTCCGCCGGGCTGACGCGCCGGCTGCGACTGCGGTGCGGGGCGTGCCGGTGCCGCACGTTGTGGCGGGCGCGCAGGTGGCTGCTGACGGGTCTGAGGTGGATGCGAGCGCACGACCGGCGCCGGTGTCGTGCGAGCCCGAGGTTGTGACCGTGGCTGCTGTGCCTGTGGCCGTTGTTGCACCTGCGTGCGCTGCTGCGGCCTCTGGATCACCTGCGGCCGCTGTGGCACCTGCGTACGCTGCGATGGCTGCTGAACGGCCTGCCGAGGCTGTTGCACCGATCGCTGCGCATCACGCATCACACGCTCACGTGCCGACGTAGACTGACGTTCGGCCGCACTGGGCGTGCGCTGTGTGGCGCGTGTTGGTGGCGTGAGCACCGTTGGAGACGCCTGACGCTGCACCGGTACCGGCACCGGGCGGGACGTACTCGGTACGCGTCGGATCACCTCTGGCAGATTCGCCCGCGTGGTTGGCCGCTCGACCTGGCGCGCTGTGGGGCGCTGTACGGTAGGCGTCCGGCCACTCTGCGGTTGTGCAACCACTTCACGCACACGTTCGCCACGATCGCGGTAAACCACCTGCGGACGATCCTGCGCATTGCGCTCGACCGCCGGCTCACTGCGACGCGCGACCGATTCAGCGATGCGACGCGCTGAACGCTCCTCTACCTGACGCGTGAGATCGGTGGTGGCGCCTGTTACGCGCCCCTGACGTTGCGCCGGACCAGCGCCGCCTGACTGACCACTTACCTGTTCCACAGCGCGTGTCACATCGCGCGAACGCGCCGCCCGTGCGTTCCGCGCGTTGCGTTCCGCCGCACTCTGCTCGGCGTACGTCACACTGCGATGAACACGGGACTGCCGTTCCACCGCCGCGTAGTTGACCGGACGCTCGTATACGCGGCGGTTGACATACACGTTTCTGTAGCGCGGATGCACGTACACGTTGGTGACGTGAATAAACGGATATGACCGGCTGCGCCAACCACCGCCCCAACCGAAGTACGAGCGGTTCCAACCATTGTAGTACACACTGCGCGCATGCCAGTCGAGGTCGTAAATGAGCCAGCTGCCAATCGGGAAGCCCACGCCGAATGACCAATAGCGGCTGCTGTACGCGGAGCCCCAGAAGGGTCGCGAGTACACGACGTATGGATCGTACACCGGTACGTAAATGATCTGCGGGTTTGTTGGCACGATCACATACTGGTCGGCCTCGCGCAGCACCTGCTGCTGCTCTGTACTCACCAGATTGCCGTGTTCATCGGCCAGAGCACGCATGCGCTGCACCGCGTTCATCACATCGGTGCTTTGATACGCGTACGCACGTCCCAGCGCGGCGGTCCAGTCAATGCTTTCGGCCAGCGTGTTGAGCGCCGATGGATAATGCGCAATGGCTTTTACGCTCACATCCCAGCCGGTGTCGTCAATGCCGTCGGTGCCATTCGCCCGCACCCACGCCGCCGCTTCCTCCACCTGGTCAGGGAATGTCGATGCAATGAGCACCTGGGCCAGCAGCGCGTCGGGGTAGAGCGCCACGGGACTCACGAGGTTGTCCAGCTGTTCAGCGGAATAGCGTTGCAGGCCTGCGTCAGCCGGAACCAGATCGCGAAGTGGCGCCGGGTCCTGCGCCAGCGCAACGGGGCCGGAAAGCAGTCCGGCAACTAGCGCGGCGGCCGCGCCAAGGGATGCACGAATCATGGTGCCACCTGTGGTGAGTCCGCCCCGACAGCGTGACGGAACTGTTCAACATGATGGTACCCAGCATCACCTCCGGCGTTCAGTCGGTTTTGTACAGCCCTGCCGCCGCGTTGGCCGACACCACGATGCCCTTGATCATCGCCGAGCTCAGTCCCTGATGTTCCATTTCGTTGAGCCCCGCGATCGTGCAGCCGCGCGGCGTGGTGACGCGGTCGATCTCACGCTCGGGATGCGCGCCCGCCTGCAGCGTAAGCGAGGCCGCGCCCTTCGCCGTCTGCGCGGCCAGCAGTGCGGCGTCCTCGGGGTGAAAGCCGATCTCGATGCCGCCTTGCATGGCCGCCCGCACCGTACGCAGAAAAAACGCAATGCCACAGGCGCAGAGCGCCGTAGCGGCCCCGATCATGTCCTCGGAAATCACCAGCGTGCGTCCCACGAGATCGAAGAGCGCCTGTGCCTCGTCGAGCGCGACACCGTCGTCCCCGCACAGACATGTCATCGACTCTCCAATTACGACCGCGGTGTTGGGCATGGCGCGGACCACATCAACCTGTTGCCCCAACACCCCGCGGATGTCGGCGATCGACGCGCCCGACACCACGGAAATCACACGGTGACGCGATGGGTCAATCGCCGGCGCAATATCTTTGAGCAGCGCGGGCAACTGCTGCGGCTGCACCGCGAGCACAATGATGTGCGCCTGTGCCGACGCTTTCGCACTCGTAAGGCCGGTGACAAAGCCCTCGGCTTCGAGCGCGGCCAGACGCGCAGGTTTGCGGCGGGTGACGGCAACGCGCGACGGTGAGAATCGTCCGGCGCGCACCCAGCCGCGCGCCAATGCGATTCCAAGGTTGCCACCTCCCAGAATCGCTACGTGATCGGTGCTGTTCTCTGAAAGATTGGCGGGGCGTGACGTCAGATCGCCAATCGTGCTGCCGGATGCTGTGCTCAAGTGCGCTAGCCTCGTGTGAATGGAAGCACTGCGATACACTGATGCAAACGATGCGCAAAAAGCGCGCAGTTCGGGCAATCTGAACACTACTCAACAACGCGCACAAAAGTGTAGATCTTTGCGCGAAACCACTCCGTGATTGTGCCAACGCTGTGGTAGCTTCCGGTAATGATTCCTGCAACACTCGGCCGACCCTTCTCGGATGTAACGCGCACGCGCGGTCAACAACTGCTTGCCGGCGGCGCCGTCGCCATGGCCCACGCGAACTCGGAACTTGTGCTGGGCGTGGTGCAAGGTTCAGTGCCCTATTCCGTGTCGATACAGGTCTCGTCAGGACAGTTTGAGCTGTCGTGTACGTGCCCGTACGCGGCCGGTGGCAATGCGTGCAAACATCTGTGGGCGTTTTTGCTGGCCCTCGATACCAACGGTGCACTTTCCAGTTTGCTGGCCACCGCGCGCAATATTCACGAAGTCGTGGTGAACAGCGACGTGCACGAACTCGCCGTCAACGGCGAGGTGATGACGGAGCCACCCCCACCCGCTGTGCGGCCCGCGGATACGCCGTCGTGGGAGCACGCACTTGAGCGGGCACGCTGGCGCATGCAGTACGCGCAGGAAATCGAAAAGCGTGAACGTGTGGACTGGCCTGATGATCGCCGGCTGGTGTACATCATCGATTCCAGCGCATCGCGCAACGCGCCAGGTGTACAGGTTGATCTGGGCACCGAAAAGCGTGCGCGTGATGGCGCGTGGGGACCGCCCAAGCCGTTTGACTTTCCCACGGCAGTCTGGTTTTCTGCGCCCGACAAGGTAGACCACAGCATTGCGCGCATGCTGCTCGGTGCTGCGCCATTGCCCGACAACGGACGTATGCGCACCAGCTTTGTGCTGCCGCCGCACAATTATGACACTGTCTTGCGCATGATCTGCGAGACGGGACGCGCACGACTTCGCACGTCGAGTTCACGTACGCACCTCGCCACCCTGCGCTGGGACGACAGCGGCGGTGACGACAATGCCTGGCGCTTCACGCTGCATATCAAACGCACGCGCAGCGGTGAACATGTGCTCGAAGGCGGGCTGACGCGTGGCAGCGAGCATATCTCGCTCAGCGAACCTGATCTGCTGCACTCCAGCGGCGTTGTCATTGTGCGAGATCGTGTCGCACGGTTTGAACACGATGGTGTGTTCCCCATCGTGAGCGAACTGCAGTCCGTGCCCGGGATGGCGGTGGGACGCGACATCTGGCCCGTGATTGCGCGGCTCTACGCCATGCCGCGCGTTCCGGCGTTCACGCTGCCCGACGACGTACACATCAATGAGTCGTTTGGCGAGCCCACTCCGGTGCTGGCGTTTGTTGATGATCCGGAGTCGTGGCAGCGCAAGAACTCCGCTGGCCTGGAACTCTCGTTTGAGTATCCGTCGCTGCGCGTGCGCGCCTCCGACCGTGGCCCAACGCGCTTCGATGTGAAAACTCACACTCTGCAGCATCGCGATCTGCGCGCCGAGGCCAAAGCTCGTGCGCGGCTGGTGGCGCTTGGTGCCACGGTGGTGGGCGATGTCACGTCGGCGCCGGTGAGCCTGGTGTTGTCGCGCTCGCGGGTACCGGCCATGGCGTTTCAGCTGGCCCGCGACGGATGGAAAGTGGAAGCCGATGGGCGTGCGTTCCGTACCCCGGGCAATGTGCAGGCCACGGTACGTTCAGGCGTTGACTGGTTTGATCTTGATGGTGTGGTGAGCTACGGCGATACGTCGGCTTCCCTGTCGGCAGTGCTCGAAGCACGTCAGCGTGGCGAAAACATGGTGCAGCTCAGCGACGGCTCGTTTGGTCTATTGCCTACCGAATGGTTGGCGCGACTGGGCCCGTTGTTTGCGAGCGGTGAAGCAGGCGAACATGGCACGCGCTTTCGCCGCACGCAGATTGCCTTGCTCAACGCACTGCTGGCGTCGGTGCCCGAAGTCGATGTTGATGCCACCTTCGCGCAGGCGCGCACGCAACTGAGGGGATTCGAGCGCATTGTTCCGGTCAATCCACCAGAAGGATTTGTCGGCGTGCTGCGTGAGTATCAGCGCGAAGGGTTGGGATGGTTGCACTTCCTGCGTGAGTTTGGATTCGGTGGTTGTCTGGCCGACGACATGGGACTGGGCAAGACGATTCAGGTGCTGGCACTGCTGGAGGCACGTCGCGCCGACGGACACGGACCGTCGCTTGTCGTGGTACCGCGATCGCTGGTGTTCAACTGGCGACGTGAAGCCGAACGGTTTGCCCCCAACATGCGCGTGCTCGACTGGAGTGCTACAGAACGCAGTGTTGAGGTGCTGGACACCAACAACGTTGACCTGCTTCTCGTTACGTACGGCACACTGCGGCGCGACATCGTGCAGCTGGGCAGCATCACCTTTGACTATGTGGTGCTCGACGAAGCGCAGGCAATCAAGAACTCGGCAACAGCCACCGCCAAAGCCACGCGGTTGCTCAAAGCCAACAATCGTCTGGCACTCAGTGGTACGCCCATCGAGAACCGCATTGAGGAGCTGTGGAGCGTGCTGGACTTCCTCAATCCCGGCATGCTGGGCGCATCGCATCGCTTTGCGTCAATGCTGCGCGCCGATGCGCCAGCCGACCCACCGGGCGATGAAGCGGTCGATGCGGCCAGAAACAATGGCGAAGTGCTGATATCAACCGAGGCCGCTGACGCGCTGACGGCGCACGAAACACTGGCGCGCGCGCTGCGACCGGTGATCCTGCGCCGAACAAAGGCGGAAGTCGCGCCCGATTTGCCCGACCGACTGGAAAACACGCTGGAAGTGGAAATGGAGCCCGCGCAGCGCGCGTTCTATGACGGCGTGCGTGATCGCTACCGTTCCAGTCTGTTGCAACGCATTGACCGCGACGGCGTGAGCAAGTCGCGCATGCACATTCTTGAAGCCTTGCTGCGATTGCGCCAGGCGGCGTGTCATCCGGCGCTGGCCGATGCCAGCCAGTCTGCGTTGCCCAGTGCAAAGCTCGATGCGCTTTTGCCGGCGTTGTCCGAAATCGCCGCAGAGGGCAACAAGGCGCTCGTGTTCTCACAGTTCACCGAGTTTCTCGCGCTGGTGCGCACTGCACTTGATGAGCAAGGCGTGGTGTATGAGTATCTCGACGGACGGACGCGCGATCGGCAGGAACGCGTTGACCGGTTTCAGAATGATCCCGACTGTCCGCTGTTTCTGATCAGTCTGAAAGCGGGCGGACATGGCCTGAATCTCACGGCGGCAGACTACGTGTTCCTGCTCGACCCATGGTGGAATCCGGCGGTCGAGGCACAGGCGATTGACCGCGCGCATCGCATCGGGCGTACGCGTCAGGTCATTGCCACGCGACTTGTCGCACGTGACACGATTGAGGAGAAGATTCTGCAGTTGCAGGCCTCCAAACGTTCGCTGGCCGATGCCATTCTCACCGCCGACAAGGGCGTGATGGCATCCATCGGGCGCGAGGAGCTTGAGCTGCTGCTAGGGTAATGGCCAGCGCTGAGCGCGCTAATGGCATTCACGGTAAGCACAGAAGTCTGAACACATTGACCACGAGCGACCCCATGACCAAGCAACTGCAGTTCTACATCAACGGCGCCTGGCGCGATCCGGCCGTGGCCAACGCGGTCGACGTCATCAATCCGGCTACCGAGCAGTCGATCGGGCAGATCAGTCTCGGTTCGCAAGCCGACGTAGATGCTGCGGTAGCGGCGGCGCGCGCGGCGTTCCCGTCATACAGCGCAACCTCCCGCGAAGAACGGCTGGCGCTGCTCGACCGCATTCTGGACATCTACAAAACGCGCGCACCCGAGTTTGCGCACACCATCTCACAGGAAATGGGCGCGCCCATCAAGTTGGCTACGGCGGCCCAAGCGGCCGCCGCCGTGGCGCACTTCACACACGCGCGGCGTGTGCTGGCTGACTATGCGTTCGAAGAAACGGTGAGTAAGTCGCTGGTTGTGCGCGAGGCAATCGGGGTGTGCGCACTCATTACCCCGTGGAACTGGCCAATCAATCAGATCGCCTGCAAAGTCGCGCCGGCGCTGGCCGCCGGTTGCACGATGGTACTCAAGCCCAGCGAGGTGGCGCCGATGAGTGCGTTGCTGCTCGCCGAAGTGTTACACGAAGCAGGCGTGCCGGCCGGTGTGTTCAATCTGGTAAATGGTGACGGAGCCACTGTCGGCGATGCACTGTCGCGCCATCCCGACGTGGACATGGTGTCATTCACAGGATCTACGCGTGCCGGTATCCTGGTGGCCAAGGCGGCCGCTGACACCGTTAAGCGCGTTACGCAGGAACTCGGTGGCAAGTCGGCCAACATCATTCTCGATGACGCCGATCTCAAGACGGCCATCACCGGTGGTGTGCGCGGATGTTTCGGCAACAGCGGACAGTCGTGCAATGCGCCAACGCGCATGTTCGTACCACGCGCGATGATGGCCGATGCTGAAACACTGGCGCGCGCGGTGGTGGACCGCATTGTCGTGGGCGATCCGGCCAGCGAAGGCACGTCCATGGGCCCGGTGGTAAGCGCTGCGCAATACGAGCGCGTGCAAAAGCTGATCGGTGCCGGCATTGACGAAGGCGCCACGGTGCTCACGGGGGGACTCGGCAAGCCGGATGGTCTGGAAACCGGCTATTACGTGAAACCCACGATTTTCACTAACGTCACCAACGCCATGCGCATTGCGCGCGAAGAAATATTTGGTCCCGTGTTGGTGATGATCCCGTACGACTCGGAAGCCGACGCAATCGCCGCCGCCAACGATACGCCCTACGGGTTGTCCGGCTATGTGTGGTCAGGCAGTACCGAGCGTGCGCTGCACGTGGCCAAAGCGCTGCGCACCGGCAATGTGCACATCAATGGCGGTCCGGTAGACCACGGCGCTCCTTTCGGCGGCTACAAGCAATCAGGGAACGGTCGTGAATGGGGGGTGTTCGGCCTTGAAGATTTTCTGGAGACCAAGGCCATCATGGGGTTGCCGCGCGCTACGGAATCCTGAACGGCACACGGTGCGCGGCATTAACCGCCGCGCACCGCAAACCGCAGACTGCCGCCGTCCTGCAGTCGGCTCATGTCCACCACATCAACAATACGTCCCCCGGCGGCGGCAATCACTTCTTCCACCTGCGAGCGGGCCACGAAGTGCATTTCGTAGGGAATGCGCCCGCGCAGGCGCTGCCAGAACCTCCGCAGATGTTCGCGCCGTAGCCGGTACCACCAGGCGCTGAGCGAGCCTTCGGCTATGTGAGGACCTATGCGCACTTGGAACACAGCCAGCCCTCCGCTGCGCACAATGCGCAGGAACTCGCCAATGTATTTCAGTGCCGGTTCGGGTGGCACGTGTTGCAGTGTGATGTTGCTGTAGACAAAGTCGAATGAGTTGTCGGCGAACAACTTCAGATGTGGCTGATCGTTCATTACGTAGCTGACTTTTTGCGGAGCAGCGTTGTACCGCTCGGCTGCAGCCACCATGGTGCTGGAAATATCTACGCCCGTCACGTGCGAGAAATGCGGCGCCAGCGCCTGCGTGAGTCGACCCACCCCACAGCCGAAATCAAGCGCACGATCCGGCGTAAACGCGAGCTGTTCATCGTGCAGGTATTGCATCACGAGTGCGATTTCGGAGCGTCCGTGTGCGAAGAAGTCTTCCGGATCCCACTTGCCGCCGCGTCGCGCGTGATTGGTGAGCACTGCGTACATCGGATCGGTCTCACCGTACTTCTCAAATACCTGCTTGACGTGCTCGAGTCCCATGGTGCGCTGGATGGAATGAGTCGTGGAGTCACGCCGCATGACGCCGAAGCCCTCACAATGCGCATCGGACCGCCCCGTGGTAACCTCGTGGAGCCAACCGGACACAACAGCGTTGCCCCAAGCGAACTATAGCGCCAGCTTTGGTGATGCCTTCGTACGTCGATCCCCGAATCCCGCGCCGCCTCGCCGGCTGGCGCAGCCCTGCTCTCGGTCTCGAGATGCCCATCGTTCACTATGGCTGGGGCGGTCAGCCCGTGCTGCTCTTTCCCACCGCGGCGGCAGACTACCTGGAGAACGAGCGTTTCTGGTTGGTCAAGGCGATTGAGCCGCTGATTGCGGCGGGTCGGGTGCAGGTGTTTTCCATCGACAGCATCAACCGGTTAGCCTGGATGGATCGCAAGCTGCCCGTGCCCGAACAGGCCAGACGGCAAGCGCTGTATTCGCGCTACGTCGAAGACGAAGTCGTGCCGTTTATCCGTCATGCCGTGAGCGATCCGGGTGCACGGGCCATCACCACCGGCGCCAGCTTCGGATGCTTTCACGCCGCCAATGCGCTCTTCCGACGCCCTGATCTGTTTGGTGGCCTGATTGGCATGAGCGGCTTCTATGACTTGTCGCCAGGCTACTTCAAGGGCTACAGTCAGGAGAACGCGTACTTCAACAACCCCATGTGGTACGTGGCCAATCTCGAAGGCGGTCCGCTGGACACGCTGCGCCATCACACGCGTATTGCACTGGTGGCCGGACAGGGCGCATACGAAGCGCCCGATGCCACGCGCAACTTTCATCACCTGCTCGACCGCAAGCAAATCGGACATGTGTTCGATCTCTGGGGCCACGATGTCAACCATGACTGGCCCTGGTGGCGGAAAATGCTACCGCATTATCTGGAGCGTCTCGGATGCTGAAGAGCCCAACCGTACGTGGTGGATCGCGCAGTGCCCGCTCGGCGAACGTGAAAACGCTGTGCGCGATTGTACTGACAGCGGCGTTCACCTTGGCTCCGGCACACCGCACTGTGTTGGCGCAGGACGCCGGTGTGCAACCGCTGCGCAACGCCGATCTGGCGACCCGACGCGCTCACGTGCGCACACTGCTGCGCGATGTGCCTTTGGTGGACGGACACAACGACTTGCCGTGGGTGATGCGCAACTACGCCAACGCACCACTTGATGTCGTAGCCTACGATCTCACCAAGACCACGCCGGGCCACACCGATATGGCCCGACTGCGCGAAGGCGGAATAGGCGGACAGTTCTGGTCGGTGTACGTGCCCGGTACAGTGGCCGACTCCGGGTACGCCCGTATTCAGCTCGAGCAGATTGACGTGGCACGCCGTGTCATCGCGCGCTATCCCGCCGATTTGCAGTGGGCACTCAGCGCTGACGCTATTCGTAGTGCACACAAAGCCGGACGCATTGGTTCGGTGCTGGGGATGGAAGGCGGACACGTCATTGAAAACTCCCTGGGCGCACTGCGCGCATACTACGAGTTGGGCGCACGCTACATGACACTTACGCATAGTGTCACGCTGGACTGGGCCGACGCCGCCGGTGATGTGCCGCGACACAACGGACTGACGGCTTTTGGTCGCGAAGTCGTGCGCGAGATGAACCGACTGGGCATGCTGGTGGACTTGTCGCATGTCACGCCGGCCGTGATGAGCAACGCGCTGGATGTGACTGAGGCGCCCGTCATCTTCTCTCACTCCAATGCACGCGCAGTCACGGATGTGGTGCGCAATGTGCCCGACAGTATTCTGCGCCGACTGCCCGCCAATGGCGGTGTGATCATGGTAACGTTTGTGCCGGGCTTCTCATCGCAGAAAGTTGCCAACTGGAATCGCTCACTTGACTCCGCGCGTACCGCGGCCGGCAGCGATACCGACGCGCAGTTCAAAGCGGTGGCCGAGTATCGTGCGGCCCATCCCGCTCCCAGTGCAACACTGAGCGATGTGGCCGATCATCTCGATCACATCAAGCGGGTGGCCGGTGCCGCGCACGTTGGACTCGGCGGGGACTACGACGGCATTTCCGAAGTAGTGCAGGGACTGGAGGATGTGTCCAAGTATCCCGATCTGCTGGCCGAGCTGGTGAAGCGCGGATGGACTGATGCCGAACTGCGCGGCGTGATCGGCGACAATGTCTTGCGCGTGATGCAGCGCGCCGAAGCGGTGGCGTCGCGACTTCAGCGGGAGCGGCCGGCATCTACCAAAACCATTCAGGCGCTCGACGGGCGCTGATCGTCATTTCCTTTTCACTTAGACGGGAGCTGCCAATGACCATCGATCGCCGACACTTTCTGAAATCCGGAGCCCTGTTTGGCGGTGCGATGGGTCTGGGTATGGTGCCGCAGCTCGCCAGTGCTGCCGACACGTCAGATGCTACGGGCACCGCGTTGCCGGGCACCGCCCGGCATATCCCGCGTGCCGCTGCGCCACTGCGCATTCTCATTCTTGGCGGCACAGGTTTTATCGGGCCCGCGCAGGTGGAGTATGCGTTGGCGCGCGGACATACCGTCACCTTGTTCAACCGCGGCCGCACCAATCCCGGTCTCTTTCCGGCTGTCGAGAAGCTGCAGGGAGATCGCAACGAGCCCGACGGGTATGCCGCCCTCAAGGGCGATCGCGAATGGGACGTGGTGATCGACAACCCGACCACGTATCCGCACTGGGTTCGGGGCGCGGCCGATGCTCTGGCCGGACGTACCAAGCAGTACATGTTTGTCTCTACGATCAGTGTCTTCAGCGACTATTCAACCATTGGCATTGCCGAAGACGGACCGCTGCACCCGCCGGGAGATCCCGACGCACGCACGATGACGCCAGCAGGGCCTTCGTCGTACGGCCCGCTCAAAGTGCGCTCAGAACTCACGGCCCTTGAGCGCTTTGGTGCTGACGCGACCACGATCGTGAGGCCCGGCCTCATCGTTGGCCCCGGCGATTTGAGTGACCGCTTCAGTTACTGGCCGGTGCGGATTGACAAAGGCGGAGAGATCATGGCTCCCGGCACGCCCAACGATCCCACGCAGTACGTTGATGCGCGAGATCTGAGCGAATGGATGATCCGATTGGCTGAACAGCGCCGGATGGGCACCTTTAACGCCACGGGACCGAGCACACCCACGAACATGGCGGAGCTGTTGTACGGCATCAAAGCCGTCACCACCAGCAACGCGCGCTTTACCTGGGTCGACGCAGATTTCCTTGAGGCGCATCAGGTAGCCGGTTGGCGTGAGATGCCAGTGTGGTTGCCTCCGCGCGGCCGGACCGCCGGCTTCATGCGCATTGATTGCACCAAGGCGTGGGAATCGGGGCTGACTTTCCGGCCGCTGGCCGAGACGGCGCGCGACACGCTGGAGTGGTATCACACCCGTCCCGCGGAGCAACAGGAACGGGCGCGGGCCGGTATCGCACCCGAAAAGGAAGCGGCGGTGCTCAAGGCGTGGCACGCGCGCGCTGGCTGATTGCCGGTCGGCTTCGGTCTGATGTCACGAACTTACATTGCTTGACAGCGTTAGGTTAACAGTGTTAACCTGACCTCATGAGCACCTCAAGCATTACCAAACCCGCAGGGTCTGCAGCCCGGCGGGTTCGTCAAAAGGAAGAAACGCGCGACCGCATTCTGAATGCGGCGCGCGAGCTGTTTGTGGCCAACGGCGTTGAAGCCACCACAATGCGGGCCATCGCAGCCCGCATCGAGTACACGCCCACCGCGATCTATCACCACTTCCGCGATAAGGAAGCGCTCATTGAGGAGCTGTGCTACCTCGATTTCAGAGCGCTCGCCGCAGCGCTGGTCCGCATTGGGGAAATCCCGGATCCGCTGGAACGCATCAGGAAAATGGGCTGGGCCTACGCCGATTTCGGGTTCGAAAACAGAGGCCAGTATCAGTTCATGTTCATGACACAAACGAGCCATGTAGCTATTGATACGAGCCGAGTGGAAAAGAATAACCCTGAAGAAGACGCGTATGGCTTTCTGGTGCAAACCGTCGAAGAGGGGCTCAAAAAAGGCTTGTTCAGACCGGAGTTTCAGGATGAACACCAGCTCGCGCAGATCTTCTGGAGCGGGTTGCACGGCCTGATCTCGCTGCATATCGCCAAGGCCGACGACCCGTGGATCTCCTGGCGAGACCCGCGCTCCACCATCCGGTTGGCCATCGATGTCATGGTGCGAGGAACACGACGGCAGTAGCCAGCACCGCTGGATCCGCTCTCAAGCCCACCACCACACCGCCCCCACCGCCCGCCAAGCCCCGAAACCTCGGGGCGCTTCTTTGCCCAAATACTTAACAGCGTTACGCCACCGAACCATGTTCACTTTTCTCTCCGGACTGCTCGCTCGTGCCCGGCAGCAACCGATTCTCATGATCACGCTCGGGGCGCTGCTGGCCTCCTTGGCTCACGCATTGGTTCAGCCGCTGCGAGCCCAGCCTACCGCCGAAGCGGTGCTCGATGAACTCGTGCGGGAAGCGCTGGAGCGAAATCTCCAGCTGGCGCAGCAGCGACTCACCACCGAGCAGGGAGCCAGCGGGGTGCGGCAGGCCCGCGGCGTGCTGCTGCCTACGCTGGCCGTCGATGCGCGCTACTCCGAATTCAGCGGTGTGGTCAATATCGGTGAGTTCATTAACCCGGCCTACGAAGCGCTCAACCAGCTGCTCGGGCAGAACGCGTTCCCCACCAACATCGCCGCCACGCTGCCGTTCCGTCAGGAGACTCGGCTCCGGGCCACGCAGGTGATCTACAATCAGGCCGCCATTGAGCAGTGGCGATTGGCCCGTTCGGTATATGGCGTGTCGCGCGCGAGCCAGGAGCTGGCGGCCCGACAAACCGCGGCCGATGTGCAGCTCGCCTGGCTGGCGCTGGCGGGAGCCACACGGGTTCTCGACGTGTATGAATCAGCTCTTACGGTGTTGGCAGAAAACGAACGGGTAGCCGACCGGCTGGTGGCCAACGGGCAGGGTACCGCCGACGCGGTGTTTCGCGCGCGCGCCGACAAAGCCGGAGTAGAGCAACAGCTGGCCGACGCCCAGCGACAGCGCGATGCCGCTCAACGGCTGCTTAATTCCCTGCTCGATCGAGACCCGGACACCCCCATCACCGTTGTCGACGACAGCACGCTGGTGCGGCCACTCCCCTCCGATCGCGACGCCACGCTAAACGAAGCGTTGGCGCGCCGCGAGGAGCTGGAGCAGGCGTCCCTCGGAGTGAGCATTGCCGACCGACAGGTACGGCTGGCCTCGTCGGCCTTTCTCCCCAGTGTGGCGTTGGCGGCAGACTGGGGCATTCAGGGTGATCGCTACACCCTCGATGGCAGTGGAAACGTGGCCGTGGCGTCACTCGTGCTGCAATGGAACCTGTTCAACGGCGGACAGGACGCGGCGAGACGCGAGCAGGCCACGCTCGAAAGGCGCAAGGCAGAGCTTCGGCAGCGCGATACGGAGCGACAGGTCACGTTGCAGGTGGAACAGGCCTGGGACGCGGCAGCGGTCGCCCAACGCGCGCTCACCACATCCGCAGCCCGACTGGCAGCCGCGCGCAGCTCGTTCACACTGGTCTCGCGCCGCTACGACGAAGGCCTCGCCCCGCACATCGAGTTTGTGGCCGCGCGTGAGTCGCTCACACAGGCGGAGCTCAATGCGGTGCTCTCGCGATTCACCTACGCCGCGCGCCGGGTAGACCTCGAGCGCGCCGCGGCGCTGCGTGCGCTCACGCCCTGACGGACTCCACCACATGTCTCCGCTACGCTCACACGCTGTCTCCGATCAGTACCACCGTCCACCGGCACTTCAGATGCTGTCTTCCTCCGCTTCCCGCCCGGCGAATGCGCTGGCAATCATCGCGCTTTCCGCCGTTTTTCTGGCCGCGTGTTCCGGCGCTGATGCGACACCAGACACAAGTACGATCGCGCCCATTCCAATTGCACTGGGCAACGTGACACGTGAAGTGGTGTCGCGTCCGGTCACGGCCACCGGTGCATTCGGTCCCAAAGACGAAGTGCTGCTGTCATTCAAAATCGGTGGCATCGTCGCACGCGTTTCGGTAGACGAAGGAGACGCAGTGTCGCAGGGCATGCAGCTTGCCGCGCTCGATCTGCGTGAGATCGATGCCATGTTGACCAAGGCAAACATTGCCGTGGAGAAAGCCACGCGTGATGTCACGCGATTGCGTGCCTTGCAACGTGACAGCGTGGCCACACTCGCACAGTTGCAGGACGCCGAGTCTGCACTTGCCGCTGCCCAAGCCGATCGGCAGACAGCGCTGGTGAACCGCGAGTATGCGGTGATTACGGCGCCTGTGAGCGGCCGCATTCTGCGTCGCCGTGTGCAACCCGGTGCGCTCGTTTCGGCGGGACAGGAACTGTTCACGCTCGGCAGCGATGCCCGCGGACGGGTGGTGCGTGTAGGTATTCCCGACCGCGATGCCGTGCGCGTGCAGGAAGGGCAATCCGCCACGATTCAGTTTGACGCACTGCCCGGTCAGACCTTTAGCGGACGCGTGTCGCAGCGTGGCGCAGCCACGGACCCCCGCACCGGAATGGTACCGGTGGAGGTCACGGTGACCGGTGCAGAGATGATGCCTGCCGGAACAGTTGCACGTGTGGCGATTACGGTACCATCCGCCGCCGAAGTCACGCTCGTTCCCATTGAGGCCATTATCGAAGCCGACGGAGATTCGGCCACTGTGTACAGCATGCGCGATGGGCGTGCGGTACGGCATGCGGTGCGCGTGCTGTACATCGAAGGTACGCGCGTGGCCGTTGAAGGGCTCGCCGGTGTAACGCGGGTGGTGAGCAGCGGGGCTCCGTATCTCTCCGACAGTTCTCCGGTGCGCGAAGTGGAAGGTGCGCGATGAGAATTGTCGAGTTCGCCGTCAAGCGCTGGCAGTTCACGGTACTGCTGTTCCTGATGCTGATCGCGATCGGATTCACGAGCTGGCAGACCATTCCGCGTGCCGAGGATCCGTCGTTTCCTGTGCCGATTTTTACTGTGGTGGCTGTCTATCCCGGTGCTGATGCGAGCGATATGGAGCAGCAGGTCACGGAGCCCATTGAACGTGAGCTGTACGCACTGGAGAACGTGAAAGAACTGTATTCCCGAAGCGGTGACGGGCTGGCGGTTATCACGGTGGAGTTTGAGGTGGAGGTCGATGCCGACCGCAAGGAAGACGAGGTGCGTCGCGAGATCAACGGACTGCGGGCGGAGCTGCCCGCCGCACTACAGCGGCTTGATGTGCAGCGCAATGAAAACAACACAGTGGCGATCGCGCAGATCGCGCTGGTGAGTGAGACAACGCCGTACCACGAGCTCGATGTCATTGCGGAGCGCATTGAAGAATCGATCGAGCGCGTGCCGGGTGTGCGTCAGGCCGACCGATGGGGTGCACCGCGACGGGAAGTACAGGTGACACTCGATCTTGGGCGCATGTCGACACTCGGCATTGCACCAACGCAGGTACTGAATGCGCTGGCCAGTGACAATGGTGCGATTCCCGGTGGCAGCGTTGACGTGGGCGCACGCCGCTTCAATCTCGCGGCAACGGGGCGTTACAGCTCACTTGAGCAAATGCGCGAAACGGTGGTGAGCGGTAACGCCGGCAACATTGTTCGCGTGCGTGATGTGGCCGACGTGCAGTGGGGATACGGTGATCCGGTCCACATTACGCGCTGGAATGCACAACGCGCGATGTTTGTGAGTGTGACCCAGCAGAAGGGCACCAACATCAGCGACGTGCGCAACGGTATCTGGCCCGTGCTCGATGCGGAAGAAGCATTGTTGCCGGCCGGAGTAACGCTTGAGCGCGGCTTTGATCAGTCGGTGAATGTGAGTGAGCGCCTCAATCGGCTTGGCATTGACTTCGCAATTGCCCTTGCGCTGGTGATTGTCACGCTGCTGCCGCTCGGCTGGCGCGCGTCGATTGTGGTGATGGTGTCGATTCCGTTGTCGCTGGCTATTGCCGTCGCGCTGCTCAACTTCACCGGTTACTCCATCAATCAGCTGTCTATTGTAGGCTTCGTGATTGCGCTGGGTTTGCTGGTTGATGACAGCATTGTCGTGGTTGAAAACATTACCCGTTTTCTGCGGGCCGGGTACTCGCGCACCGATGCAGCAATCCAGGCCACCAAACAGATCGCGGTCGCCGTGCTTGGATGTACCGCCACGCTGATCTTCGCGTTTCTCCCGTTGCTGTTCCTGCCCGGATTGGCGGGACGCTACATTCGCTCGCTGCCCATCGCTGTGGTGTACGCGGTGCTCGCGTCGCTGTTTGTCTCGTTTACCGTGATTCCGTGGCTGGCCAGTCGTATCCTGCCTCGAGAGGAGCCCAAGGAAGGCAATCGTTTTCTACAGCTGCTCGATACAGGGATCCGTCGCACGTATGCTCCGCTGCTCGGCCGGGCGTTGATGTATCCGTGGCGCACCCTGGCGCTCTCTGCGGCACTCGTCGTAGGCAGTCTTGCGCTCATTCCAGCCGTTGGCTTCTCGCTTTTCCCGAAGGCAGGTACGCCGCAGTTTCATGTGGATATTGAAACGCCCGATGGATCGAGCCTCGATGAAACCAACCGGGCGGTGAGATTTGCTGAACGTGTCATCGGCGCCCATCCGTCGGTGCGCGGCATGTTCAGCAACGCAGGGAAAGACAACCCGCCGGTGTATTACAACGTGTTTCAGCGTGCGGAGGCGGCGAATCGCGGCCAGTTGTTTGTGCTGCTGCACGACTACGATGCCGTGAACACGCCGGTGATGCTCGACTCATTACGGAATCAGCTGGCCGAATACGCCGGTGCGCGCATTGAGCTGAAGGAGTTCGAGAACGGGCCTCCTATTGAAGCTCCTATTGCAATGCGTGTAGAGGGTCCCGATCTCGACACACTGCGCCTGCTTGCCTCGCGGGTGGAAACCGTGATGCAAGGAACAGCGGGTACTCAATACGTGCGCAATCCCATTCGCCTGCGGCGCACCGACCTGCGACTGAATGTTGATCGTCAGAAAGCGGGTTTGCTCGGCATTCCCAGTATTGAAGTGGATCGCACGCTGCGGCTTGGTATTGCCGGTCTCGAGGCGGGATACTTTCGCGGAGCCGATGGCAATGAACACCCGCTGGTTGTGCGGCTCGCACACGACGGTCGTCCCACACCCGAGGCGCTGGACCGCATTTACGTCACATCGGTGCAAGGTGCGTTGGTGCCGCTGGGTCAGGTGGCAACGCTTGGTTTTGAAGCCAAGCCCACCGTGATCGATCATCGTGAGCGTGTGCGCGCCGTGAGCATCACCAGCTATGTGCAGAGTGGATTCAACACCGACCGGGTCACACGCGAAGTGCTGGCTGCACTCGAAAGTGTCGATGTGCCCGACGGCTATCGTTTGTATGCGGCTGGAGAAATTGAAAGCCGGGAGGAGAGCTTTGGCGGCATCGGTTCGGCGGTGATTGTTGCGGTGTTTGGGATACTGGCGATTCTTGTGCTCGAGTTCCGCAGCTTCCGCACAACACTGGTGGTTGCATCGGTGATTCCGCTTGGAGTTGTTGGTGGTATCCTCGCGCTGCTCTTCACCGGCTACACGTTGTCGTTCACGGCGATGATCGGGTTTGTTGCGCTGGTGGGCATTGAGATCAAGACATCAATCCTGCTGGTGGACTTCACCGACCAGTTGCGCGCCGAAGGCTTCGGTCTCGACGACGCCATTCAGAAGGCCGGTGAAATACGCTTTGTGCCGATCGTGCTCACCGCCATTACAGCCATTGGCGGACTGCTGCCTTTGGCGGTGCAGGGCTCGGCGCTGTATTCGCCGTTGGCCTGGGTGATTATCGGTGGGCTGGTGTCCAGCACGTTTATCGCGCGTCTGGTCACACCTGTGATGTACAAACTGCTGGCGCCGCCGTTGGAGGCGCCCGATGCAGAGCGGGAGAGTTCGGTGGGGCTGCGTCCGGTGCCGGCGCTTGGGTAGTGCAGCTGTGCAAGCTCTGCAAGCTGTGCACTCACGATCGGTTAAGCAGCGTCTACCGCGGTGGTTTGGGGCGAAGCACAGGGGCGCGGGTTTGCAGTCGTCCGCCCGTGGGCTGCGCCCATAGCGGCGCGCCCGGGCCGCGGTCTCCCGGTCCCCACACGCACGTATGAACTTCGTGCAACTTGGTTACCTGGAATGTCGCTCTGGACACCCGGCAGGTTGACCCGTCGGTGGCGTGCAGCAGGTTATTTCCCGATTTCGCAGCTACGGTTTTAATCTCTACGGCGAAGCCGAGGGGAAGGCGCGTTCTTACGCAGGCGGTAGACAGCAGCGCAGCGACTACCAATGTCGCAGTGGAAACTGTTCGCATGTCTACCGTACCTCGCGCGGCGCCTTTTCCGGCGTGCGCGCGGAGTCGGCGCTCGCACGTCCCGTGGGCGCCGTGTCCGGCGCGCGCCTCAGCGCTCCGGCGCGATCCGCTGGCAGTGAGTCGCCCACCAAGCTGTCAACAGGCAGCGTATCGCCGGGCAAACTGGCCACGCGGAATGTGAACTGTTGCACCACTACCTGCGCCACGGGAGCGCCACGTAACGTGGCAGGCGAGAACTTCATCATGGGCAGCGCCCGGCGCACGGCGCTGGTGAACGCCGTGTCCGACGTTTGCACCGCCACAAAAGACGCAGGATCTGCACGGCCTGTTGAGTCGACGATGAAGCGCGCCAGTACAGCACCCTCAATGCGCGCACGCAGCAGGCTTTCGGGATACTCAGGCCCCGCGCTGTTGGGGTCGGGCGTGACGGCGCTGTCGACCTCAACAACCGAAAGTGCTACGTCTTCGAGCGCAGATGTCGGCGCTTCGGCCTCTTCGACGGCATCATTGCCTTCGCCTCCTGCACCGGTGCCCGGAACGGGCACTTCGGTTGACCCCGATCCGTCGGAGGTTTGATCCACGACAGGCGCGAGCTCGGCGTTGCCGGCGAGCCCGGCATACAGGAGCCGTTCTTCGGCAATACTGGCAACCGCCTTGTTCTCGGGCGCGATATACATCGCACGCACCATCTGCTCGCGCGCATCTGCGCCCCGGAACTCCAAGGACAGCAGCACCACCGCACCAGCAACGCCAATCAGGTGGATTGTCATGCCACCGAGCACGCCGGCCGCTCTCCGCGCGCTCAGCGAACGGCCTGATTCCAGCAGGGTAAGGCCCCGACGTGTGCGGGGGGGCGCCAACGGTGACGAAGGCGTGTTCATACCGATCTCCACGCGGCGGAGGAAGGATGCACAAAGATGTACAAACGCCGCTTACTCAAACCAAACGTCGGATCCCCCCGTCGCGCAAGGACCTGAGCGCGCACGACACCAAGGCGTAGCGACCGCAACGCTCACGCCGTCCCCGGCGTAAAATCACATCGACCCCACGCGAGCCTTTCCGGTGCGCGCACGTTCCCCTCCCGTCCCTACCCACCTCATGCGAAGTCCGCTCTACCTTGCCCTTCTGGCGCTCGGTGTCTCCGCCACCGGTTCCGGCCTTGTCGCCCCGCTGCACGCGCAGCGCGCCGCGGCAGCCGACCCAACAACTGCGGCCATCAACGCGCTGCGCTGGCGCAGCATCGGTCCGGCCAACATGGCGGGGCGCATTGTTGACGTGGAAGGCATTCCGTCGCCTTCGCGCACCTTCTACGTGTCCACCGCCGCCGGTGGCGTGTGGAAGACGATCAACGGTGGCACCACGTTTTTCCCCGTGCTCGACACAGCGCGCGTGGCGGCCGGTGGTGATCTCGCGATCGCACCGTCCGATACCAATGTGATTTACTGGGGCACCGGTGAGCCGAACTCACGCAACTCGATTTCGGCTGGTGGCGGCATTTACAAGTCCACCGACGGCGGCGCGTCATGGTCGTTCCTCGGCCTTGAGGAAACCCGGCACATTGGTCGTGTGCAGGTGCACCCCACCAACCCCGACATCGTGTGGGTAGCGGCGCTGGGACACGCCTGGGGATCCAACCCGGAGCGCGGCCTCTACAAAACCACCGACGGTGGCAAGACGTGGGCGCTCAAAAAGTTCATTGATGACAAGACCGGCTTTGTGGACGTGCAGGTGCACCCCACCAACCCGGATGTTCTCTTCGCGTCGAGCTATCAGCGCGTGCGCGGTCCGTATTTCCTGAACTCCGGCGGACCGGGCTCAGCGCTCTGGAAGAGCACCGATGGTGGTGAGAGCTGGAGCGAAGTAAAGGGCGGTGGGTTCCCTGAGACCATGAAGGGTCGCATCGAGATTGCCATCTCGCAGAGCAACCCGAACATCATGTTCACCATGGTGGAAGCCGATACGGCACCCAATGCAAAACCCGCCAGCGGCACACCGCAGCAGCGTCGGCCGAGTGGCTTGTACCGTTCGGAAGACGGTGGGCAGACATGGGAATACCGCAATCCCAGCAACACGCGTCCGTTCTACTACTCGCAGGTGCGTGTTGACCCCAAGAACCCTGATGTTGTGTTCTGGTCCTCGACACCGGTGAAGTACTCGCGCGACGGTGGCAAGACGGCTGGCAATACCACGGTTGGTTTGCACGTGGACCATCATGCCATGTGGATTGACCCCAACGATACGCAGCGCATCATTGTGGGCAATGATGGTGGACTGGGCATCTCACTTGATGGCGGTGGTACGTGGGAGTTCCCGAACACGTTTGCGCTGGGGCAGTTCTACGCGATTTCGTACGACATGCAGGTGCCCTACCGCGTGTGCGGCGGCTTGCAGGACAACGGATCGTGGTGCGGACCGAGCCGCCGGCGTCAGGGTGCCATCACCAATGCGATGTGGCACAACATCGGTGGTGGTGACGGGTTCGTCACCGCGCAAGATCCCACCGATCCCAACACCATTTATTCAGAAAGCCAGGGCGGCAACATCTCCCGCTATGATTGGGCCAGCGGCGCGCGTTCGGGGCTGCGCAAGCCGAACTGGCGCGACGCCTACAGCGCGTGGGAAGACAGCATTGCGGTTGTCCGCGGCGATGAATCCCGTCCGGAAACGGCCGATATGCGCCGTCAGATCGCCACGATCCGCGCCAAGCAGAAGCAGGATTCACTCGATCTGCAGCTGCGCTGGAACTGGAACACACCGTTCCTGATCTCCAAGCACAACCCGCGCACACTGTACTTTGCGGCCAACCGCGTGCTCAAGAGTGTTGAGCGTGGCGACAACATGTTCCCGATTTCACCGGACCTGTCGTACGCCGACACGATGAAGATCCGGGTCTCTACCCGCACCACCGGTGGTATCACTCCCGATGTGACGCAGGCCGAGACGTTTGCGACGATTGTTTCGCTCAATGAATCGCCGGTTCGTCCGGGCGTATTGTTTGCCGGCACCGACGACGGCCGCGTGTGGCTCACGAAAAACGACGGCGGTGCGTGGGAAGAAGTGACGAAGAACATCACCGGTGTGCCGGCGGGTGCGTACGTGTCGCGCATTGAACCGTCGTACGCGTCCGAAGGCACGTTCTATGTGTCGTTCGATGATCATCGTCGCGATGACTACAAGCCGTACGTGGTGATGAGCACCGATTACGGCCGCACGTTCAAGTCGATTTCCAGCAACCTGCCCACCGGACAGATCGATTTCGTGCACGTGATTCGCGAAGACCCGGTCAATCCGAATCTGTTGTATGTGGGCACGGATGTCGGTGTGTATGTGTCGCTCAACAAGGGCGAGTCGTGGCAGCGCTTCATGACCGGATTCCCCAGCACGCCGGTGCACGATCTGCAGATTCATCCGCGTGATCGTGAGCTCATTGCCGGTACGCACGGTCGGTCCATCTGGATCGTAGACGTGGCACCGCTGCAGCAGATGACGCCCACGGTGATGGCTGCCGCGTCGCACCTGTTTGAACCGCGCACGGCGTTTCAGTGGGGTGAGCCGCCCATCAATGGTGGCAGCAATGGCCACAAGTTGTTTCAGGCACCCAGTCCGCAGTACGGGGCTGATTTGTGGTACCGCGTAGGCAGCGGCACCGGTCAGGCGCGCATTGTGGTGCAGGACGCGTTGGGTGACACGATCACCACGATCAACGGCCCCGGTGGTCCCGGTCTGCATCGTGTGTCGTGGAACATGCGTGGCAAGCCGTTGCCCGCACCGCCGCTGTCACCGGCTCAGTTGCGCGACAGCATCAACACGGCGCGTCGCATCGTTGTGGTGCTCGACTCACTCGAGAAGGAAGGCTCGATTCCGGCCAACCTGATCGCGCAGGCCCGTACGGCCATGGCTGAAGGACCGGCCGGCATCCAGCGCCTCATGGGTGGTGGTGGCGGCGGTGGCGGCCGCGGTGGTTTTGGAGGCGGTGGCGGATTCTCCGGTGCACGCAACGATCGTCCGGGTGAGTCGCGCCCGACGCCCAGCTTCCCGACTGCACCCGCTGGTGGTGGACGTGGTGCAGGTGCCGCGCGTGAGACCGATCAGGCCAACGTGCAGTCGGTGTTCGCCGCAATGCGCGAAGCCATTCCCGACTTCAATCCGTTTGGCGGCCGCGGTGGTCGTGGCGGCTTCGGTGGCGGTGGTATGGTAACCAGCGGTGATTTCCGCGTCACACTCACTGCGGGCGGCAAAACCATGTCGCAGATGTTGCGTGTGGAGCAGCTCAACGGCGCCGATGCCACCCTCGAGGGATTTGGTGAAGAGGAAGAGTTGCTGCGCGAGTTCAACCGCTGGATGCGAGCCGCGCGCTAACACACGGAAACTGCAGCAGTAAACAACAACGCCCCCGAACCGTGCATGACGGTTCGGGGGCGTTTGTGTTGTTGGCGTGCACACACACCGCACCGTTATCGGGTGGATTCTGTACCCGGCACTGTTTGCACGCGTGCTCCATCGCGCAACCGCTGCAGCGCCATCCGTGCTTCGCGCAGCTCATCATGCAGTGACGGGTCCGCATTGCTCCACCAGCTCACGAAGCGCTCGTACGCCGCCGTCGCCTTGTCGGCTTCGCCAAGCTGTTCGTACAGCCTTGCGCGAACGAGATAGCTGCGCACAAAGAGCGCAGCACCCGGTTCAGCCATTCCAAGTTGCAGATTGTTGAGCTCCATGGCGGCGTAGGTATCGAGCGCGCCACGCAGGTCACCGAGTCTGGCTCGTACCTCCGCTTGCGTCAGTGCACGCACGCCACCGCTGGTGAGCGTCCGATTGCGGAGCTGATCGGCGGTTGGAAACTCCGCCGCCAGGCGCCGCGCGGCCAGTGTGTCGCCGCGATCGAGTGCCAGCGATGCGTCCAGCTCCAACAGGCGTACAGCCGGTGGTAACCAGTCTCGGACAACGCCAACAAAGCTGGAGTCGCGGGTTGCAAGATAGGCGACGTACGGCACGCCTATGGATTGCTGTCGCAGCGACGAAGGTGTTCCACCTTCTCCTGCACCGTTGAGTTGCTCAATGCCCGAACGAATGACGCGCTGCAACTGCGGTGTGGCTGGCGCTCCCATCGCCAGGCGCGCTCCGGCCGCGTACCAGTTGGCGGTGGCACGTGTTGGCAAACCGAAGATCGGGATGACAGGCGACGCCTCTTCGGCCACTGCGCCGAGACTGTCGAGCAGCGTAATGGAACCCGTGGCGGCTGCGGTTGTCATGCCAATGAACGGCAGCAGCGTACCCGGTGTGGTGGTGCGCACGCCGAGGGAGTCGGGGTCAGACTGCGTGATTGCGTCGCGCAGATCGCTCACTGCCTGATCCGGATCGCCCGACATCGCACGATAAAGCGGCAAGCTGTACGCCATTGCCGGCGAGAATACTGCCGGTCGCTCCCGGGCCCGCTCGAGCAAGAGAATGGCTGAGTCAAATTGCGTGAGCACGGCGTAGGTGTTGAGCAACGCCTGCCACGCCTGTGGTCCATCGGGTTCGAGCTCGAGCCAACTTGAGGCAAACTGCTTGGCGCGGTCCTGCGCCGCCCGCCGCAACGAGGACCGGCGCGCGGTATCCGCAACACTGGAGGCCAACAACATGCGATCACTGTCAATCAGCACACCGCTCGAACTCGTGGCGCTCATCTGATAAATCTCCACCAGATGCTGGTACGCCAGGTGAAACGTGGAATCGAGTTCGATAGCCCGTTCAAAGGCGCGCATTGAACGGTTGAGCATGGTGACGGTGGAGTCCGGATTATTGAGCGCTCCGTTGAGCGCCATATGATAGTCGGCGTCGGCTAGCCCGTACCACACATCGCCATCACCTGAATCTGTGGCGACCAGTGTGGTCAGGCGCTCGCGCGCCGACCGCCAGTTGCGAACGGCGCCTTCGGTGTCGGCCACCGATGCGGCCTGAAATCCACGCGCCAGGTCACGATTGGCCGTTAGAACTTCGCGCTGGCGAGGAGAGAGGCGCGCACCGAATCGCACAGCATTTTCGGCCGACTGCAGGTACAGCGAATCGTCAATGTTGCGCCAGCCCAGGCCGAGCGAGCGCTTGTAATACGCCAGTGCAAACGTGGAATCGATCGCGATGGCCTCGGCGAAGTGCGCGTCGGCCTCGTCGGTGCGCCAGCGGTTGAGCGCGCGCAAACCATCGAGGTACAGCCGGTACGCCGCCACCGATTCGGTGGTTTGACGCGTGAGCTCAACGGAAAGCGCCGGACCGTTCATCAGGTCGAGCAGGCCGCGCGCGATGCGATCAAAGGCCACTCGTGGATCGCTGTCAATCGGAATGCCAGCGGTGGCGGTATCAATGCGCGAACCTGTCGCGACATCAAAGAGACGCGCGACGAGAAAGAGTGAGTCGTTGGCGCTGGTGATCTGCCCCATGACCACCGTCCCTGCGGCGGCACGTCGGGCAATGCGTCGCGCGTCATCAAGACTCACACGTCGCGTTTCATCAGCGCGCACGTCGTTCAGCAAATCGAGCGTGCGCTCATAGTCCACCACGCTCAGATCGTTCCACTGCGAGAGCGTGAGGCCGAGCATGTTCACAGCGCCATCGCGCAGCCAGTCGAGCGAACTGTTCCCCGATTGCAGTTCGAACGGCGCAATGAGCCAGGTGCGTTCGTTCTGTGGCGTGGACGATGCACGATCCGACGTGAAAAACTGAAACGCGCCGAAAACCGCAAGCCCCGCGACCACCGCGCTGGCCACACGTCCGCGACTGAATACCGACGCACTGCGACGCGGCGCGCTGTTCAGGCGACTGGCGTTGAGCGTGCGATTCCCCGACAACTCCACGTCGTTTGGATCACGACCTTCGAGTACCAGCGCCATCATCCTGCCGCGTGCATAGCGTGCATCGGGCTGCTTGCGCAACGCTTCGCGAATCACGGTGTCGAGCGCATCAGGAACGTCGGTTGACAGGGTGCGAAGCGGGATTGGCTCTTCGGTGAGATGCTTGGCCAGAATGGACGCCGGTGTTTCGGCGGTGACCACCGGCCGGCCGGCGATCATCTCGTAGGCCACCAGTCCCAACGAATACAAGTCGCTACGACCGTCAATATCATCTTCACCCGAGGCCTGCTCAGGGCTCATGTAGCGCGGTGAGCCGAGCACAAATCCGGCGCCGGTCAGTCGGCTGTCTCCCGACGAAAGCGCGCGCGCGACACCAAAATCGGTGAGCATGGCACGGCCCGTTTCGCGGTCAAGCAGAATGTTTTCCGGCTTGACGTCGCGGTGTACCACTCCCGCCGCATGGGCGTCGTCGAGCGCCATGGCGAGGTCGTGCACGATGTTGATGACAACATCCGAAGGGAGCGACTGTTCGCGCTGCAGACGGTCGCGCAGGCTTTCGCCCGGAACGTATTCCATGGCAAACCAGAGCAGTCCGTCACTCTCGCCAGCCGCGTACACCGACACGATATTGGGATGACGCAGCCGGGCAACCGTTCGTGCCTCAAGCAGAAAACGTTGGCGCAGTTCGGCGCTGCTCGCGACGTCCGGAGCAATGACTTTGACCGCCACCGGTCGGTCAAGCGTTGTGTCGGTTGCGAGAAACACGGTGCCCATGCCCCCGACACCCAGCACGCGCTCAATTTGATACTGCCCGCGAAGCGCGTTGGCCAAGCGTGACTGGAGATCTGCCTGCGGAGCGTTCATGGACAAAGCAAAGACGGAGGGGAGACTGCAGGCCAGCGACCGCGCGCCATGATTTCTACCATATTGCCCTCACTACGTTCATTCACGATACGAAGTGTCGCAACGACGTCACAAGCTCCTTCGGGATGGGACGAAGTGCGGCGGGCACCTTACTTTCGTGCCATGACGTTGCGCTCATTCTCATATGCCGCCATGCTCCCGCTGGCGATCCTGTGTGTTCTGCCAGGCTGTCGATCCTCTATGCCTCTCCCGTCACCCTCCTCGCGCATGGCCCAACCGCTGCTCGCCAGCGATCCCGATTTTCTGGTGATCGCACATCGTGGTGCCAGTGGATACCGGCCGGAGCACACGCTCGAGGCCTACACGCTCGCCGTGGAGATGGGTGCCGACTACATCGAGCCCGACCTGGTGAGCACCCGAGACGGCGTGCTCGTGGCGCGCCACGAAAACGAGATCGGCGAAACCACCGATGTGGCCACACGCTTCCCGGACCGGAAGACCACCAAGGTTGTAGACGGCAGCAACGTGACAGGATGGTTCACCGAGGATCTGACACTCGCCGAGCTGCGAACGTTGCGAGCGCGCGAGCGATTGGCCTTTCGGGATTCGAGCTACAACGGTCAGTTCCTTGTACCCACGTTCGATGAAGTGCTGGCGCTGGCCGATTCGCTCGGGCGCGCACGTGGCCGGGTGGTGGGGGTGTACCCCGAGACCAAGCACCCCACCTACTTCCGGTCGATCGGCCTGCCACTGGAAGACAAGCTGCTCGCCTCACTCACTCGTGCGGGATGGAATCGTGCCGATGCGCCGGTGTTTATCCAGTCGTTTGAAGTAGCCAACCTGCGGCGTTTGAAATCGCAGACCGATGTACGGCTTATCCAGCTGATTGCCGCCGGATCGCCGCCGGATCGCGGCATCGAAGCAGACATTCCCACGTACGAAGACATGCTCACCTCCGATGGGCTGCGCGACGTTGCCGCGTACGCCTACGGCATCGGTCCGGAAAAGCGGCTGGTGATTCCGATGGATAGCGGCGCTACCACACTCGTACGTGACGCACACTCGGCGGGCTTGAAGGTGCACGTGTGGACCCTCCGCAAGGAGCCCGTGTTCATTGGGTCACGTTTCAAAGCCGACTTTGCGGCCGAAGCGCGGGCGTTCAAGGCGTCCGGCGTGGATGGTGTCTTTACCGATCATACGGATGCGGTAGTGGGAGCAGTGCGTCCGTAGCAACAGTGCAGTCGCCTTGCTGTATCCGGATGCGGCGCCGCATACTGGCGCATGTCATCACGCCCACCCGTCAAACCCCGCCGATACCGTTCGTCTGATCAGCGGCATTCAACCATCCCCTGGTGGTCATGGATGCTGTCGTTTGTCGGCGCCGCGTTGTTACTCTCACGCGTTATGCTGGATCGTGCTCCGTCGCGTGATGCTGCGACTGCAGAAACACCGCAGCTTTTCTTCGCAGTTGACGGGTTGAGCTGGGAAGCGTTCCAGCACGCGCAATCCCGCGGATTGTTTCGCCAGTTCACTCACGCGGCACCCATGATTGCACCGTATCCGTCCATGAGCCATCCGGCGTGGGCGGAGATCATGCAGACCCGCGAGGTGTTTGGATCACGCAGCAATGTGCGCACCATCGAAGCGCGCTGGTTTGATCTCAGCGCAATGCGCGTGGCCGACGATCCGCGACAGGTCATCGAACGACAGGCCAGTCCGTTCAACTACATGCGCGCCTTTGATACGTATTTCAATCCGCTCATTGAGCCGCTCATGTATTTCCCCGGACGCCGCTTGTTCAATGACGAAGTGGCGCAAACGGAACGTGACATTCTCGATGGATTTACCGGTTCGCGTTATCACGTGTACTTCAGCGGTACTGACGCAACAGCGCACACGCACTTGAATGAGCTGCATCCGTTTCTGGTGCAAATTGACAGCATGCTCACACGTGTACTCGCCACGCTGCACAGCCGTGGCGTGCAGCCGGAGCTGTGGTTGGTATCAGACCATGGCAATGCGGGAGCGTTTGCAGAAGGTGAGCAAGAGTCGTATCTCGCGCCGGTATCAATGGACGCAGCGATTGAACGTGCCGGATTGGTGCGCCGGGATACCGGTACGGTGACGGCACCCGATGAAGTGGCAGTGGTGACCATTGCACTGGCGTCCATGGTGAACATGTATTTTCCGGAGCTTTCCCACCGGCGACGCGTTGCTACTGAAGCACTGCGCGAACGCGGAGTATCACTGGCCACGTGGCTTGAAGTAGGTGAGTCCGATCGCCATGTCGTGATACTGGGGCCAGACAGTACGGAAGCCGAGTTGCGGTGGCAAACGGGTGGCACGCATTACGCGTACACACCACTGCGCGGGAACCCGCTGCAGATTCCAACGGCGCTGTGCTCAAAGCCGGACGCCGCGTTGTGGATTGCCGATAGTGTCATGCGTGTGGCAACACAAAACACTGCGTACACCGACGCACCGCACCGCATTGTGCAAAGCGCCGAAAAGCAGGTGGAGAATGCGCCCGACCTGATCATCAATCTGCACGACGGCTACGCGCATGCCGGCGACTTCTCGCGCGTGGTGCGCATGGTGCGAACACACGGTTCGCTATCGGCGCGCGCTTCGCTGGGAGTGGTTGCCACCAACAAAGGCGCGCTTCCCGCCACGGTGCGCGCCGCGGAGGTGATGGCACTTACCGGCAGTGATCCGCACACGCTGTATCCACAAGCGCCACACATGCATCCTGCCGATCCGCTGACGCGTGCGCGTGAGCAGCAGCGTACGGGTAAAGCGGTTGTGACCGGCCGTGCGGATCATTCACTGGATGCCGAGTTTCTCAGACGCGCACACATCGTGGTGCAGTCAATGTCCTACTTTCCGCTGCACACCCTGCGCGATCTGTTCAGTGCTGCATCGGGCGCCAGCTCCGAGGCGCAGTCGCGATTGCAGGAGACACGTGCACTCCTGAGCGAAGTTGACGTGCTGGGTGGTCTTACATTTGGTGTGGACTCACTGCTGGCACTCACCGATTCGCTGGACGGGCTTCTCGAGAGTGACGCACTGTCGCGGCGTCTGGATGTCGCCGAGCAGCGTTTGCGTGCTACGCCCGGGTTGGCTCCGCTGGCATCGTTGCGCGAGCTGTGGGCAACGGAAGACACCAGCCACGGAAGCGGCGCGCTGTTACGCCGTGCAACAATGACCGCGTGGACTGCGCCGTACTTTTTGAATGCGGCATTGAACATGCCCGAAATGGACAGCACCCGGGATACGCGGGATGCAGCGTTTGCCGTGCGATGGCACGGTAAGCAGCGTGAAATGATTCGTGCGAAGCCGGAGCGGCTGTTTTCCCAACCGCAGCTCGCTGCTTCACTGTTCGGCGAAATCTTTGCCGAGCGAAAGTTGTGGCGGGATATTGAGCCTGCTGTTCCTCCGCTCTATTACGTCCCCGAGCTGCCGGATATTGCGGTGGTGCTTGTGCCCGGTATTTACGGCGAACTGTTTGACGGTGAGCTCTGGCAGCGTGGTCTCAAGGCTGTTCATGATCGATTGGGTGTGCGCACATTCACGGTGCCGGTGGATGGTCGCTGCAGTGCGGAGTACAACGCACCGGTCATCAGCGCTGCGCTGCGCCGCGATCTCGCCCGTCGTCGCGAGCGTGGATACGCGCCCGGGCGCTACCTGCTGATCGGGTACAGCAAGGGTGGTGTTGATGCCACGCAGATGTTGCTCGCCGACTCCGCGCTGGCCGCCGATCATGTCGCGGCGCTGGTCACGCTGGCCACGCCGCATCTGGGATCACCTGTTGCCGAACGCGCGTCGGTGCCTGGTGCGGTACTCGAGTGGGCGGTGCAGTCACCGGCGCCGCCGGCGTGCGACAGCGCATCTGCCAGTGCTTCACTGTGGCCCGGCACGCGAGCCGCTTTCTGGGCCGGGCACGAGGCCGATGTGGCCAACCGCACAACGTATTTCTCCGTCTCGTTTACCGCATCAATGCAGGATGCGCATCCGTTCATGAAGCTCACCAAACGCGTGGGCCAATTCGCCGATGCCAACGATGGTGTAGTTTCGCTGCGGTCGTCGCGATTTCCCGTCGGGGTGCCGGCAATTGACCTCGGGGAAATCAACGCCGATCACATTGCCGGAATCACGGCGTCATCGTTTCCGCAGGAAGCCTTCATGGAAGCGCTCGTGCTCACACTTGGTGAGCTCGGTGCGCTCGATGTTTCGCGCGCGAACGCGTGGCGACTGGCGCGCGCAGCACAGCGCCGGAGGTACGTCTCATCAAGCAGCGCGCGATCACGCGTGCCGCATCTGGGGCAGGCGCTGCGCGATGTTGTGCCCCTGCCAGGTGGCTCAACCGGCTGGACACCGTCGGGAACGTTCCGTATGGGTGCGGCGTCATCGTTTGGCGATGTGCAAATCGCACGAATGAATCGTGCCCGACATCCGCAGGGCGTCGCGTTCCGATGCGATCAGGCTGACATGGCCGGGTTTCGTCGCGAGTACGAGTTCTGGTACGACGCAGGCAACGGTGGACGCGAAAGCGATGCGGACGACGGCTTTGCAGTGGTCGCGAACACCGGCTCGGAGTCAGGCCGGGCTTGTCAACTCGCTACACGCGGCAGCGCGATCAAAATGACCACGGTCGCGCACCGCTTCGCACTCACGGAGTTTCCCTCGCTGAGCCTGCGTGTGCAGGTGGCGCAGAACGTGCGCGCGGTTGATCCGGGGCGTGGTCGTCGAGGTGCCAACGATGCCGCATTCAAGTTGTGGTTTGTCTTGCGCGATACACGTGATGGAAGCGCCGGTGTCACGCGTTTGTTCGGCTATACCTGGAGTGCACCCAATCGTGAGGGAGTCGAGCTCAGTGAGGGCGCGCTTATTGAAGCCGTGTCGTCAAAGCGCAATCTGGTGGTCACCACACTGCCTGAGGCGTGGCTGATCAACATTGGTGGCACGCAGGTTGATGGTTCGTGGCGCACGATAAACCGTGACCTGGTGGCCGACGTACAGCAGGCGTTCCCCGGCGTACCGGTATCCGCGCACGAAGTGGTTGGCATCACGGTGCAATCCGATTCCGACGAATCACGCGGGGCGAGTCGGGTATTTCTGGATTACATCCTACTCCGGTGACTTGGCCCGGTATCGTGCCAGCCACCCGGTGCTCCATGTATCGAACGTACCATGCTGCATTGCATCGCGTGCGGTGTTCATGAGGCCGATCACAAACGCGGTATTGTGTAGCGCGAGCAGCCGCTGTCCGAGCGGCTCGTTGGCGTTGAATAAGTGTCGCAGATACGCGCGGTCGTATTCAGTGCACGCTTCACACGGACAGTCAGCAACCAGTGGACGCCGGTCGGTGCGATAGGCCGCCTGCAGCATCTGCATTTTGCCATCGTGCGTGAAGGCCGTACCGTCGCGCCCCATGCGGTTCGGTGCCACGCAGTCGAACAGATCAATTCCCCGTCTTACCGCTTCAACCAGGTCGTCAGGAAACCCGACGCCCATCAGATAACGCGGCTTGTCGCGCGGCAGCAGCGGCTCGCACACTTCGATCGTGCGATACATATCGGGCTTGGCTTCACCAACCGACAGGCCACCCACGGCTACGCCAACCCAGTCACCGATTGCCAGCAACCCGCGAACCGACGCACGCCGCAGTTCGTCGTGAACACCGCCCTGTACAATGGGAAAGAGCGCCTGCGGCGGCGCCTGGCGTTCTTCATCCGGGTGAGGCTCCGTGCGACCCGCCAGCGCCGGCAACGGCAAGCCATCCGAACGACCATGCGCTTGCAGCCGTGCAAACTCCACTGCACAGCGTTCCAGCCAGCGCAAACTGCGCTCCATTGCCGACTGCGACGATTGAAAGTCGCCACCACCGGCAATGAGTTCGTCGAGCTGCATGATGACATCGGCTCCGAGATTGCGCTCAATCTGCATCACGCGTTCGGGCGTGTACTCGTGCAGCGAGCCATCCAGATGGCTGCGAAACTCCACGCCGTGCTCGGTCACCTTGCGGTACTTGGCCAGCGAGAACACCTGAAAGCCACCCGAGTCGGTGAGCATCGGCCCCGACCAACGCGTGAAGGCGTGCAAGCCACCCAGCGCGCGCACCATATCGTCGCCGGGCCGCAGGTAGAGATGGTATGCGTTTGACAGCATCATCTGCCCGCCGGCGCGCTTTACGTCGTGTACCGACAGCCCACGCACCGCACCGTGTGTGCCCACCGGCATGAAGGCGGGGGTCTGAACCGTTCCGTGCGGTGTCACAAACTCACCGCGTCGCGCACTGCCTTCGGTGTGCGAAACGGTAAACTGAAAGTGTGGAGTGGGCAAAGTCATGCCACAACGTAATGACCGCGTAATCGCCACGAACGGCGTTGCGGGTGGTCGCTCGACCTCTGATAGCTCATCTTTCCCGCATGTCACCTATTTCTTCCCACCGTGCACGCCTGACGGGCGCGAAACTGATCGCGCTCGTGGGCATCACCGCATCGTTCCTGATGCTGGCCGACCATCATCGGGCGTCGGCCTACGAAGCCGACCGCAATCCTGCGGCTTCCGGCCAGCGGTTCGTATTGACCGGTGGCGCACGTGCTGCTTCGCTCGCTCCGGACACTGTGCGGGGGGTTGTCTTTGACAGCCTCGCCAATGTGCCGCTTGTTGACGCCTTCGTGACCGCCGAACCGGGTGGCGCGACGGCCAGCACTGATTCGCTCGGTCAGTTTGTCATCGTGAGCGATGCGCGCGTTACGCAGCTCTCGGCGTTTCACGAATCGCTCGATGACACAGGCATCAGCGGTTTGGTGGCGCAGCGGCCGGCCGATGCCGCACGCTGGACGGATGCGCAACTCACCACGCCCAGCATGCTTACCGTCTGGCGCGGTGTATGTGCGGCGGAGTATGAAAACGAAGCGTTTCAGGGCGTGCTGGTGGGTACGGTGGTGCTGCCGGACGGTCGCACACGCATTCCCGACGCCCGCATCCGGGTGCAGTATCAGGTGATTCTCCCCAGCACCGGACTGGCGCAGATCCAGGAGCGCGAGGCGCGCAGCGATTCGTTGGGCAACTATGCCGTATGCGGGACGCCGAGTGCCGGCGAGCTGGCGCTGCTGGGCACTACCGGGACAGCAGAATCGTCTCCGGTACTGGTGGAGCTGGTTGAACGACCGGTGCGGCGCGTTGATCTGGTCCTTGCACCCGTGGACGGCCCCATCAATCGCTGGCCTACGCTCTCGGGTCAGGTGGTGAGCGAAGACGGTTCGCCAATCCCGAATGCGCGACTGAGTGTGGCTGGAAAAGACAGCCTTGTCGTGACCGACAGCAGCGGAAACTTCACGGTCCCTGAAGTACGCCCCGGCTCGCGCATGATCAGCGTGCAGGCCGACGGACACATCCCCGTGTCGTCGCCTGTGAATGTGCTGTACGACGCCGTTCCCGAGCTCACGATCGGCATGGCGCGTGTGTTCAACATTCCCGGTCTCGAGGGGATCACGATCACTCAGCGCACAGCGATACGTCCGGCCAGGCGCGCTTTCGAGGAACGGCGCAAGGCCGGTGTCGCGGTATTTCTCGACTCTACCGCGGTGCTGACCGCGGGATCCGTGCGCGAAGCGCTCTCAGAGATGCCGTTTCTAGAGGTCAGGCGATCGCTGGCCAGCGAGGACTCGACCCAGTTCGAAGTGCTGGGCCGCGGCTTCGGGTTGGGTGTGCAGAGCTGCCAGGCGTTTGTTTTTCTTGATGGACTGCTGGTTGAGAACCTCGTGATCAACGAAGTGACCGCCGATGCAGTGGCGGCGATCGAGCTCTACCGTGGCGCGGCGCAGGTCCCGCCGCCGTTCGCGGAGTTTGTGGACCGCGACTGTTCGGCGGTATTGCTGTGGTCACGATACGGGCTCAGGCCCTAGCCAGTACGCGAAGTGCCCGGGGCGGTTAGCTTTCAGGGATGTCCAATACCGCCTCGCACCTTGACGAGACGTCGGCCGCGGCCGACTCCAATGCAGTACATAAAATCGACCAGTCCGGCTTTGCCTCGCTTGGTCTTGACCCTCGCTTGCTCGATTCGCTGCTGAAGCTCGGCTACGAAGAGCCAACACCCATTCAGCGCGCAGCTATTCCGCCGCTTCTTGAAGGACGTGACGTGCTGGCCATGGCGGCCACCGGCACTGGCAAGACCGCAGCCTTTGCGCTGCCCATGCTGCATTTTTTGAATCCTGAGGCCCGCGCTTCCGAACGCATTGCCGGCCTCGTGCTGGTGCCCACGCGCGAGCTGGCCATGCAGGTGGCCGAAGCGGTGCATCGCTACGGGAAGGCGCTGGGTGTGCAAGCGCTGCCCATTTACGGTGGCGCGCCGATGGAACCGCAGCTCAAGGCGCTCAAGCGTGGTGTGGACGTGGTGATTGCCACGCCGGGACGCGCACTCGATCACTTGCGCCGCAAGTCGCTCTCGCTGGCGCATGTGAAAGTGGTTGTGCTCGACGAAGCCGACGAAATGCTCGACATGGGCTTCGCCGAAGATCTTGAGGCGATTCTTGAGAGCACGCCGAAAGACCGCCAGACGGCGCTGTTCTCGGCAACGTTGCCACCGCGCATCAACTCGATTGCCAACGGCCATCTTACCGATCCCGTCCGTGTACGCATTGACCGCGAAGTGGTGGCGGCTGGCGAGTCGGCACGCGTTCGTCAGGTGGCGTATGTGGTGACGCGCAATCACAAGATGGCGGCCCTCGGTCGCGTGCTCGACGTGGAAAGCCCCACAGCTGCGATTGTATTCTGTCGTACGCGTACCGAAGTGGACGAGCTCAATGAAACGCTGACGGCGCGTGGATTGCGCGCCGAAGCGTTGCACGGTGGACTGTCGCAGGACCAGCGTGACCGTGTGATGAAGCGCTTCCGCGCCAAGAAAACCGATCTGCTGATTGCAACTGACGTTGCAGCACGCGGTCTTGATGTGGATCACGTGTCACACGTGGTGAACTTCGATGTGCCGTCGGATGCGGAAGCCTACGTGCATCGCATTGGTCGTACAGGCCGTGCCGGCCGAACGGGTGTGGCGATTACACTGGCTGAGCCGCGCGAGCATCGCCTGCTGCGCAATATCGAACGCCTTACCGGTCAGCCGATTGCCGTGGAAGCGATTCCCACGGTGAGCGATTTGCGCGCGCGCCGTCTTGAACTCACGCGCGCCACACTGCGTGACGCCATTATCGAAGCCGCTGAAAACGGCGGTACGGAAGCCGGGCACGAAGTCATTGCCTCGCTGGCCGAAGAGTTCGACATTTTCGATATTGCTGCGGCGGCCGTGCGCCTGCTCGACGCAGGTCGGCAGGGCACCGAGGAGCCGGAGATCCCGGTGGCGAGTGTGCGTCCTGAGCGTTCGTCGTATGGCGCATCGGGCGGCAGCAGCTCCGGGCGCGGTTCGCGCGGAGATCGCGGAGATCGTGGTGCCCGCAGCGAGCGTGGGGACCGTGGCATTGTGGGCAGCCGTAGTGAACGCCCGAGCGGTGCCGCCGGTCGCGTGGCCAGTGCTTCGGCGTCGGGCAAGCGTTCCGAGTCCAAGGCGGCACCCAAGCCGCGTGCCTCCTCGGGCAGCATGACCAAGCTGTTTGTGGGCGGAGGACGCAAAGCCAAGATCCGTCCCGGTGATCTGGTTGGTGCGATTGTGAATGAATCCGGTGTGCCTGCCGCAGACATCGGCGCGATTGTGATCAGCGATCGCCACGCCACGGTCGAGGTGCCTTCGGGAAAGGCCGATCAGATTCTGGAAGCCTTGGGCGCCGCGCACATCAAAGGCAAAAAGGTCCCGGTTCGCCGCGACCGCGTAGGGTAAGCAGGACCGCGAACCGGGTGTGACGGTAGTAATCGTTGCACCCGGTTTTCTTTACCGCATTCAACGGACGCAGTTATGACTCTTTACCGTGCCCACCGATTCTGGCCACTGCTGGCGGCGACTATCCTGCTCCCGCTGCATCTGAAGCTTGATAAGTCGAGCCCGACCGCGGGCGCCGAACTGGCGTCTGCGCCAACCTCGGTTCAGCTGTGGTTCTCGCAGCCGGTGGAACTGCCTGTGACGAAGGTGACCGTCGCCGGCGCTGACAAGAAGGAAATCGCGGTAAAGGCGCTGGTAAAGGCCGAAGATGGCGCTGTTGTGGCGCCTATTTCCGGTACAATCGGATCAGGCAGCTACACGGTGTCATGGCGCACCATGGCCAAGGACGGCCATGTCATCAAGGGCGATTTTTCGTTTCGCGTGAAGTAAAAATCTGTCGCAGGCATTTCCAAAGCATCTCCAAAGCATCTCCAACACCGCTCTCATGTTTTCGCTTTCCACTGGCTCTTCGCGCGTCTCCCTGGGCGCCGCACTCGGCGCTTCCCTTCTGTTGGCCGCTTGTTCGAGCGGCTCCGACTCTTCCGGTTCCGCCAACAATACCGCTGCCGCCGCGCAGTACAGCCAGCCTATGAAGGTGGGCGAGCTGTCAGGGTTCTCCACGCCCGAAAGTGCATTGTTCGACGCTGAGCGCGACGTCTGGTACATCAGCAACATCAACGGCGTACCGAATGACCTCGACAACAACGGATTCATTTCCAGGGTGTCGGGTGATCTGGGCACGGTTGACACGCAGTTCATTGCCGCCGGCAAGAACGGTGTCACGCTCAATGGCCCCAAAGGCATGGCGTTGGTCGGCGATACGCTGTGGGTGGCCGATATCAACACGGTGCGTGGCTTCAATGTGACAACCGGTAGCGAAGTCGCATCGATTGCCGTAGATGGTGCCGTTTTTCTGAACGACATTGCGCTTGCCGCCGACGGATCACTGTACATCAGTGATACCGGCATTCGTTTCAGCGCTGAAGGCATGGCGCATCCGGGACCGGATCGCATTTTCAAGCTGGTCGGTCGTGAAGTGTTCGAAGCGCTGCGCTTCGAGGGTGAGCCGGGCCCCAACGGTCTGGCCTTCGGCGCCGATGGCAAACTCATCATCGTACCGTTTGCGTCAGCCACCATTTCTGCATGGGAAGCTGGCAGTTCGGCGGCTGACTCCATCGCCGCCGGTCCGGGAGGTTTTGACGGCGTGCTCACGCTGCCCGACGGGCGCGTGCTGGTGAGCAGCTGGAGCGACTCCACCGTACACACCTTGTCCAACGGTACGCTCACGCCACTTATCCGTAACGTGCCGGCACCGGCAGACTTCGGGTTTGATGCCAGCCGGGGAAATCTGGCGATCCCGTTGTTTGAAGTCGGTCGTCTGGAAGTGTGGAGTGTTGTAGCGCAGTAAGCGTTTGTCGTTTGATGCAGCGGCGAGGTGCACGGGTCGGTTGCGCGCCTCGCCGTGATTACTGTTTCAGGAGTTGCACGGTGACCAGCAATACAGCAGCAGCACAGGGCATGTACTCGCCGCGCGAAGAGTTGGCCAACGCCCTTACGCACGGCGTGGGATTGCTGGCGAGTCTGATTGGCGTGCCGGTGCTCATTACGTCATATCTGGCGCGGGGCGATCTGCTGCTGGTGCTGGGTGTGAGCGTATTCGCGGCATCGCTGCTGGCCGTGTATACCACGTCCACGTTGTACCACGCCGTGCCGCATCAGCGCGCGAAACATGTGCTGCGCCTGGCCGACCATGTGGCCATCTATCTGCTCATTGCGGGAACGTATACGCCCTTTACGCTGGGCGTGCTGCGCGGAGCGTGGGGCTGGGCAATGTTCGGAGCGATTTGGACCCTCGCGGCGCTGGGCATCTTTTTCAAGCTCGTGTTCCGCTCGCGCTTCAAGAAGGTTTCTACCGCGTTCTATCTCGGTATGGGTTGGTTGATTGTATTTGCGCTCCGCCCGATGGCGTTGCAAATGCCAAGCGCGGGATTGATGCTGCTTGCAGCAGGTGGGCTGTTGTACACGGCTGGCGTTATTTTTTATGTGCGGAAAGCGGAGTACGCCCACGCCATCTGGCACTGTTTTGTACTAGGTGGAAGTGTGTGTCATTTTTTTGCCGTGCTCGGCTACGCAGGGTGACGCGCGGATCGCGCCGTCGGGATTGAGACACCGGTGACGGGTGGCGTGCGGCTTCTGGCAGGCATCTTTGCCGCCGCTGGTGTGATGCACTTCATCACCCCGAATATTTTCATTTCCATTGTGCCGCGCTGGCTCCCGTCGTGGCTGCCGAGTGCACGCACGCTGGTGTACGTGAGTGGCGTGCTGGAGATACTCGGGGCGATCGGGCTGCTGCTGCCCTCTACGCGTGTGCTCGCGGCATACGCGCTCATCGCGCTGCTGATTGCCGTGTTTCCCGCCAACATACAAATGCTGCTGGACGCGCGGGCGCGCGACGCAGCCGACTGGTGGATTGCCGCGCTTTGGATTCGTCTGCCGCTGCAGCTGGTATTGATCTGGTGGGTGTGGCGCGTCGCGGCGGCTAGCTGAAGGTCTCCGCGAACTTCTCGCGCGCCTGTGTGCCACCCATAGTGATCAACATGGTGCCTTTCATCAGTGTGTCATCGGCCTGAGGTGATGCCTGAACGCGATCGTCATGCTGGATGGCAATGACATTCAGTCCGGTGCGTTCCCCAATGGCCGACTCGGCGAGTGTGCGACCGGCCAGCGAGGCCGGGACGGGGATGTAGAACAAGTCCACACCTTCACCCAGCACGACCAGTTCACGCTCCTGAACGATGGAGAGCACGCTGTGCACTCCCAACGATGCGTAGCTGAGCACAAAATCCGCACCGGCGCGCTGTATCGCCTCCACGTTCCGTTCGTGCGTCACGCGTGAGAGAATACGCGCGTCGGGGTTAAGGCGACGGCAATAAACGGTAAGGTACACATTCATGGCGTCATCATGCGTCGTGAGCAGAATCGACGGTGCGTGCTCCACACCAGCGTCCGCCAGCACGCTGCGATCGGCGGCGTCACCCACGATGTGTCGATCGGCGCACGATTCAACTTTCCCCGCCAACTCCGGCGCGCGCTCCACGATGTGCACCGGAATGTCACGCGCCTGCAGCGCTCTCGCTGCGGCACGGCCAACCTTCCCGCCACCGAGCACGATTACCGGATTGGGATTCACATTGTAGATCACCAGCAACTCGTTGAGCTCGTTGATCTGCGCTTCGGTGCCGATCACTACCAACACACACATGCTGGAGAGCTGCATATCCGGTCGGGCCGGCAACATGCGTCCTTTCTGCCACACACCAATCACCGTGACGCCAATGGCCTCGCGCAGCCCAACGTCGCGAATCGTACGTCCCTGCAGAGGCGTATCGTGCACCGGGAACTCAGCCAACAGCATGCCGTGAAATCGACCGATCACATTGGCGTGCGCGATCCCAGCGCTTACGCGGTTGGCCAGGTGCTCACCAAGTTGCCGTTTGAGCGGCAGCACATGGGTGGCGCCGCTCAGCTCAAGGATGTCCACCGAATCGTGCGACTCGGCCAGTGCGATGATCGGAACCTGTTCGGCCCGTTCGCGCACGGTCAGAATGATGCTGCTGTTTTGCGGATCGTTGCTGTTGGCGAATACAAGCTTGGCTCGATCAACGCCAGCCGCGGCAAATGTATCAGACGAATCGATGTTGCCGGTAATCACCGGCATTCCGGCGTCCCGAAGTCGCAGCGCTTCCTCGGAATCCGGCACAATCACATAGGCCGGTACGCCCGCAATCTCCAACCGGTGTACAAGCGCGAGAGCAATCGGATCGTTGGAACAGATGAGCACATGTCCTGAGACATTGGCAGGCACGTTGCGCAACGCACGCACTCGTGCCCGACTGCGCTGCTCAAGCCACGGCGCATACACGGCGCGGATAAACAGGAACGGCAACAGAATCAACAGCATGATCAGGCCGGTCAGCAGCACAACTGCGCTGAAAACCCGTCCCAGATCGCTCTGAAACGTGATGTCGCCAAAGCCGAGCGTGGTCATCACCGTGAGCGTCCAGTAGACACCGGTGAACCAGCTGTGATCCTGTCCCTCCGCCGCCATGATGATGTGAAACAGCCACGAAAACAACAGGATCACCGCGATCAGCATTGCGATGTAGCGCAGAAACGGCGCCACGCTGCGGTGCAGTGGATCCTCTTGCTCGGTGAGCAGCGTTGCCAGATTCGAGCCGACGGTTTTCATGATCTGAACGATAGGCAGCAACCGCCCGTTGCGCGAATGCAGGGGATGCTCGTGGCGACAGGGCTGGCAATCGGCTAGCCTTCGGCTGACTCCAACGCCAGACACATGCCCCGAATCGAAAAGAGTTACACGATTGCCCGACCGGACGGCCCGCGAAGCATCCGACTTGCGCTCGATCCGGAGTTCATGAGCCAGCGCATCATGTTGGAGTATCTGGATGCGGGCAAACTGTACGAACAGGAAACGTGTCAGTTTCTGGCGGCGATCTTACAGGATGGCGACGCGTTTATCGATGTCGGCGCGCATGTAGGCTGGTTTACCACGTTCGCTGCGGCGCTTGTGGGCCCGACGGGCGAAGTGTGGAGCGTGGAGCCCAACCGGTCCAACTTTGCGCATCTCGTAGACCACATTGCGATGAATGAAGCGTGGCATGTGCGTCCTCTTCACATGGCCATGGGTAATCGACGGACGGTGGAACCGCTGACCATCGCGACTGACAACGACGGTGGCCATTCGGTGCGCACGGTGCACGACACGACAGCGCGGGCCGAAGCACTTGCTGCCGACGGTGTGCAACCCACCTACGTGGCCACGCTCGATGATCTGCTGCTCAACCGCCCATTCGCTTCGCTCAAGGCAATCAAAATCGATGCTGAAGGTGCTGAGCACGCCATCATGCAAGGCGCTGAGCAGTTGCTGGCGAGGCATCGCGTGCCGTACGTCATTGCCGAAATGAACAGTGCGTGTTTGGAGATTGCCGGGTCCGGCGAAATGGCCTTTCGCAACTTCATGACTTCGCTCGGATACTCAACACATTTTTTTCATCCCACCAAGCCCGAGCTGATTACACTCGAGCCCGGACAGACGGTGCAATCGGAGGTGCTGCTGAACTTCTGCTTCCGACGTCTGGATGCACCGGCGTTTGCGACGTAGTCGCCACTCGTGATTTTGCCGGGTTGTCAGACGAGCGCATGGGCGCCGCTAGTGGCAACAACACCAGCGGAAGCAGCGCGTGCGGCATGCGAACGATCACTTCACCCATCGTGCCGGGACCGTAAGCCGCGATGCGCAGCAGGGCAGTAAACAGTCCCCACTGCGCCATCCACAGAACGACCGCGCGGGAGCGGGTGAGCAGCAGTGCAAGAGCGGCCGCAATGTCGATCACGCCAACCACTGCGAGCAGGCGTTCTGTGGCAGACTGCGTGATGCGGATGTCGAGCAGTTCCCGCACCGAGGTAATGGTAAGGTCAACAAAGAATGGATGGGCGCGCAGCGCTTCTGTGCCGTGCACGGCGAATACAGTTACAGTGGCCAGTCGCACAATCCACAGCGCGAACGACTCCTGAGGCAGGGAACCACGCGCCTTGCCCCAGCCAAGACTGATCAGCAACAGCGCGAGCGGCGCCGCCATGCGCATGGCCTGGGCGGGCATGGCCCACGCGCTATATGGATAGCCACCCTGGTCCTGAGTGGCCCACGCCAGTGCTGTGACCACCACCAGTACCACGCTTGCCGCAATGGCACGTGTGCGCACAAACCATGCAGCGGGTATACATGCTACCAGCAGCCAGGCGAGTGTGATCTCCACTCCCCGCGACTGGCCGTGCGCAAGTTCCTCGTTCATGAACAGCCGCGATCCAAGCGCCGTGCCGGAACGCAGCAGCATGGCGGTGCCGAGCGCCACGAATGACGTGGCGGCTGCGAGCAGTCGCTGCTGCGCAGTTGTCATGCCGGGCGACCTCCGCGGCTGGTGTGCAAACAGGCGCCGCAGCTGGTGTGCAAACAGGCGCCGCAGCGCGCGATCGGCGGCATTAGCGCTGGGCGCTGACCGATGTCATCGCCGGACGTGGTGCTCGCGTGTAGTCGTCGAGCACCGCTCCATCGATACCGATTGCCCGGGCGCGCAGCTGCGCAGAGTCGGCGGAAATAATCCACACGTGATGTGCGCTGGCCGACATGCCCGGCGACCTGAGAAACCAACGCGTGGAGTCGGGTGTGCGCTGCGGTACGCCTAATCCGCCTTCACCGATGTAGACAACGCCGTCTTCCGCCGGTTTGAAGTTTCGAATGGGCACAGTGCGCTTGAGCGTATGTCCGTCCGATTCGAGTGCCAGATCGAGACCGTACTCGTCAAACAACGGCGACCATGTCTCGCGCACGCGGGTGAACTCCAGCGCGGTGTACTCCTTCACGGCCGGATACGCGGGTCGGTGATACTGCGCCATGATCCATCGCCGCGAGGGCCGCAGCGCCTGCAGCTGCTCTTCCAGCCATTCGCTCTGGTCACCGGCCACGCTGATCTCGGTGTTGAGTGTGATCAGCGCCAACTGCGTTCCCAACGGTGTGGTGTAGTAGTAGCCGTAGCTGAGTTCATCGGTGATGTCACCCAGCCAGAAATGCTCGTTAAAGCCGATGCTTTCGTCATGGTTGCCGCGCGCGACAATGAACGGCAGGATGCGGCCGTCGGCTGTACGCAGCAGTTCGTTGTCTTCGAACCACCAGAACAGATGGCGCCAGTCGGCCGTCGTCCCCCAGTCGGCACCGTGTGCAAGCGCGATAATTTCCGGGTTGTCGGTGAGCAGCTGGGCCATGCGCTTGTTCATGTTCTGCCGGTCCACGTGCGGTGTTCGGCCGGCGTAGCGCGGCTTCGGTCCACCCATGCGGGAGTCACCACCGGAGAGCAGGGTGATCGGGCGGTCGTCGTCGGGCGCCGTGATGAACCAGCGTTCTTCGGACATCTCGCCGTCACTTTCCACGGCCACGTACACTTTGGTAAACGGCTGCAGTCCGGTGATCTCTGCATGATGGTACCACCCGGGAGGGACGCCTTCCTGCACATCTTCGGCGCGCAATGTGGCGGCTCCATTGCGCACGGCCGGTGCGGACATGGCATACGACCGATTGCCCGCAGCACGACTCACTGTGTCGTAACGCACCACGTTGCTGCGCGTCTCGGACATCGTGGTCCACGAAATGATGGCGTGCTCCGACGGCTTTTCTGTCCAGATCACACGCAGGTGACGCGGTGATGGGCCGGTCGCTGCATCATCACGATCAGCGGTATTGGGCGGCGCAGAATCTGTGCGGCACGCACCAATCACGAGCAGTGCCACGGCTAAAGACAAAAGGCGCATAGCGTTCAGGAAAGTGTAGAGAAAGTGGTCTCGCTGCCGGCAACCGCCGTGCGTACAGCGTCAATGTCGTTTGGTGCGCCCGCCACGAAGAGGTACTCCGTGTTCCGCAAATGGCTGACCGCGCCAACCTTGTCACCCTTGAAGTTGTGGATACCGATTTGTGCGCCCACGTAGCGCTTATAGTCATATGAAAGAACCAGCACGTCACCACGTGTGGCGAGCATGTCTGCCAGATCGTTACGTGCGAGGTAGCCCTCGTCGCTGAACGACACGATCAGCACGCGGGCATCAAGGGCGGAAACGACATCCCGCAGTGCACCGGCAAAGCGCGGTCGGCTGTTGAACACGCTGGGCCGGGTCCGCACGTCGGTACGCTTGCGTGCTACGCCGTAGGCTTCAGGGGCGTCCCAGCGCACGAGTGTTTCCCAGATGTGATAGTTGCCCAGATACGAATGCTGATTGTACGGCGGGTCGAGATACGCAATGTCAGCGCTGAGCGTGTGTGCGGCCTCCAGCGCATCCATCTGAAACGCCGCCCCTTTGCCGTGCGCTGCACGCGTCAGCAACGCCGGCACGCGCAATGTGAGCGGATTGGCAGCCCGGGCAGCCCATTGCTTGAGATAGGCCATTTGCACACCGGTGGTGGAGTCCACGCGATCGGCGGCTTCCATGAGCGAGACAAGTGCAATCGCCTCCAGCTCGGCCGGCAGGCGGCGTTGGGCGATGGCACAACGTATCGCGTCAATGCGCGCACCGTTTTCGGGGGTGAAGAAGCGCGCATCTTCACAAAATGTCTTTGTGAAGTATCCGGCGTTGGCCGGGGTCTGCTGCAGTTCGGCAAGCAACCTGGTGACTTCCGGCATCCACTGGTCGGCATCGGCCTGTACATAACAGGTGGCCAGCGCATGGCCGTACGCCGAATAGTCATTGGCGAGCACCTGCAGCCCTTCGGCCTTCAGGGCGTGTCCGACGCGCGCCGTGCCGGAAAAAAGATCGATTGCCGAGGTTGCCCCGGGAACCGTCCTCACCACGCCGGTTATCCTCTCAAGAAGGAGACGTTTGGAGCCGATATACTTGATCATCACCGTGCAAGGTATCGCGCGCATCTCTTGACACGCTACAGAGCGCTTGGCTATCGTTGTCTCACAACTGAAGATCGTGGTCTTTTGCCGCCTATTGCCGCCACGTAAAACAAGGAGCTAAAACGCGATTGCCCGGCGGCCTGTTTTCCGTCGGGTTTTTTCGTGTTCGGACGGCGCACCTTCTGCGTCGAGGTTTTGTCATGTCGTTGTTCCCCATTGCTGTGCTGCACGAGCATCCCGACTGGTTCCGGCCGCTGTTTGCCGAGCTGGATGCACGCGGAGTCCCGTATGTGCGTCTGGATGCTGCCGCGCACGCGTACAATCCGGGTGAGACGTCACTCCCGTATTCCGCCGTCTTCAATCGTGCGAGCCCGAGCGCTTATCTGCGCGGAAATGGCTCGAGCATCTTCTCCACGCTGCACTGGCTGCGGCACGTCGATCGCCTTGGCATTCCGGTGGTCAACAATGCCGCGGCGTACGCGCTGGAGCTTTCCAAGGCGTCACAGCTCGATCTGCTGGCGTCGCTCGGACTGCCGTTTCCAGCCAGTCGTGTGATCAATCATGCGTCGCGTGCCGAAGAGGCGGCATCGCAGCTTCGCTTTCCGGTGCTGGTGAAAGCCAACATCGGTGGCAGCGGTGCGGGCATTGTCCGCTACGACACGCCTGAGGCACTGCGGGACGCTGTGGCGCGCGGCGAAGTGGAGCTCGGTGTCGATGGTACCGCGCTGGTGCAGGAATCGGCGCCGCTGCGCAACGGTCACATCACGCGCGTAGAAACACTCGGCGGCAAGTTTTTGTACGCCATCAATGTGTTTCCTGCCGTCGGTTCGTTTGACCTGTGTCCCGCCGACGCCTGCCAGACCACGAATGGTGTGGAACTCGTACGTGGAGCGTGCGCGATTGACGCGCCCAAGACGGGGATGCGGGTGGAAGGCACGCGACCGTCAGATCAAATCATCAGTCAGGTGGAGCGCATTTCGCAGGCGGCCGGCATTGATGTAGGCGGTATCGAGTTTCTCGTGGATGACCGTGATGGCAAGCACTATTTCTACGACGTGAACGCGCTGTCGAACTTTGTGGCTGACGCACCCAACGTGGTGGGCTTTGATCCGTTTGCGCGTCTGGTGGACTATCTCGAAGTGCGCGCCGGTCTGATTGGCGCGGGGGTTCCATAATGCGCTACGGCTACTGGCTCCCCGTATTCGGTGGTTGGCTTCGCAACGTCGAAGACGAAGGCATGCAGGCGTCATGGGCGTACGTGCAGCGATTGGCACGTCGCAGCGAAGAGTTGGGGTACGACCTCACGCTCATTGCCGAACTGTTTTTGAATGACATCAAAGGCATTGAGGCGCCCGCGCTCGACGCGTGGTCAACGGCGGCTGCATTGGCTGCGGTGACGCACAGTCTGGAGCTCATGGTGGCTGTACGGCCAGCGTATCACCATCCGGCCACGCTGGCCAAGCAGGCCGCAACAATTGATCAGATCAGTAACGGACGCTTGTCGCTGAACGTAGTGTCGTCGTGGTGGAAGGATGAGGCGCGTCGCTACGGCTCACAGTTTGACGAACACGATGATCGCTACGCGCGCACCGCGGAATGGCTGGAGATTGTGCAGGGCGCGTGGCAGCAGCAGAGTACGTCTTTCAGTGGACAGTATTACTCGGTGGACGAACTGGTGGTAGAGCCCAAGCCGGTGGCCAGTCGTCATCGTCCGTATCCCACGTTGTATGCCGGTGGCGAATCGGATGCGGCCAAGTCGCTGATTGCGACAAAGTGTGATGCGTATGTCATGCATGGCGATCCGCCGGAGCGGATCGCGCCAAAGATTCTTGACTTGCAGCTGCGACGCGAGCGGGCAGGGTTGCCGCCGATGCAGTTTGGAATGGCCGGCTACGTGATTGTGCGCGATACACCGGCAGAAGCGCAGCGCGAGTTGGAGCGCATCACATCGGTTGTACCGGGTTCACCGGGCTACGGCAACTTTCAGGATTTTGTATCCAACAGCAAGCTCGATCAGCAGCTGTCGATCCAGGATTATTCGGTGTCCAATCGCGGACTGCGCGCGGGGCTGGTGGGCACGCCAGAACAGGTTGCGCAGCGCGTGCGTGAGTTGCAGGCGGTGGGTGTTGACCTGCTGTTGCTGCAGTGCAGTCCGCAGTTGGAAGAGATGGAGCGTTTCTCGGAGCAGGTGATGCCGCTGGTGGAGCGCAGTCAGCGCGTGGCGGCGTAGCGCACAATCATGGCGGTGACAGCGGACTCAGGAGAGTCCGCTGGTCACGCCGTCTGCAGTCATGCTCATGCGATCTGCCGCCGGTGATTTGGGCAGTCCCGGCATGGTCATGATGTCACCGCACCGCGCGACCACAAATCCGGCACCGGCACTGCCGCTTACATCGGTAACCGTAATGCGGAAATCGCGCGGACGGCACAAGCGCTCCGGATTGTCGGTGAGCGAGTATTGTGTTTTGGCCATGCACACGGGGGTGTCACCCATGCCGTTGGCTTCCAGCCACGCGATGCCGCGTTCCGCGGCGGGAGTGAAATCAGCACCATCACCGCCGTACACGCGCTGTACAATGGTGTTGATTTTTTCCTTGATGGGAAGCACGGTGTCGTAGAGCGGCTGGAACTTGCTCCCACCGTTATCGAGCAATGCCAATACGGCACGCGCGAGTTCTTCTCCACCCTCGCCACCGCGCACAAATACATCGGTGTACGCCACCGGCACCCCCAGTTCGGCGCAGTAGCGCATGACGCGATCGAGCTCCGCGCTGCTGTCCGTCGTGCGACGATTGAGCGCGACCACAACCGGCACACCAAACTGACGCACGTTGCCGATGTGGTGATCGAGATGTGGCAGCCCGCGTTCAAGTGCATTGAGGTCTTCGGTGTCGAGCGCAGTCTTGGCCGCGCCACCCTGCATTTTGAGTGAGCGCACGGTTGCCACCAACACCGCTGCTTCAGGATTCAGTCCGCCGGTGCGACACACAATATCGAAGAACTTCTCCGCGCCCAGATCAGAACCGAATCCCGCCTCGGTGACCACGACATCGCCGAGTGCCAAAGCCGTTTGTGTGGCCACAAGGCTGTTGCAGCCGTGCGCGATGTTGCCAAACGGACCGGCGTGCACAATCGCCGGTCCGCCTTCCAGCGTCTGCACGAGGTTAGGGCGCAAGGCGTGCTTGAGCAGGATACTCATGGCCTGCTCAGCACCCAGGTCGCTCGCCCGTACCGGTGTGCGTGACGGCAGGGGGCGCGTGCCAACCACGATGCGGCCCAACCGTTGCTGCAGGTCGGTGTAGTCGCGCGCCAGCGCTACAATGGCCATCACTTCGCTCGCAGGCACGATAACCCATCGCTCCTCACGTGGTACGCCGTGTGTAGCGCCACCCAACCCCAGTACCGCGTGCCGCAGCGCACGGTCGTTCATGTCAATGGTACGTGGCCACGAAATACGGCGTGTATCAAGATCGAGAACGTTTCCTTGCGCGAGGTGATTGTCGAGCAGTGCACTGAGCAGGTTGTGCGCCGATGCAATCGCGTGGAAATCCCCCGTGAAGTGCAGGTTGATTTCCTCCATGGGCAGCACCTGACTGTAACCGCCGCCGGCCGCGCCGCCTTTCACACCAAACACCGGACCAAGGCTGGGTTCACGAAGCGCCAGCACCGCGTTGGTGCCGATGCGCCGCAGTGCCTGGGCCAGCCCCACGCTTACGGTACTTTTCCCTTCACCCGCCGGTGTAGGACTGATCGCCGTGACCAGCACCAATCGTCCCCGCGCCGGCCGCTGTGCCAGAGCAAGCGGCAACTTGGCCATATAGCGGCCGTGCTGATCAATCTCCTCGGGAACGAGCCCGAGCTCAGCCGCCACGTCAGTGATTGGGCGCAGTGTAGCGCTTTGAGCGATCTGAATATCCGACGGGAAGGCGGTGGTGCTCATGCTCGGAGATGAAAGAGTGAGAGAACAACGGTGTACGTGCTACAGCGGAACCTCGGCCACGTGATCATCGACAATGGCAAACGCACGCTCCCCACGCGAAGGTGTCCACGCGCCTCCGCCTGTAAAGGCCGAAAACGCGGGCAGCATCAAATAGTTCGATCCCAGCACAAAACACGGTAGTCGAACCCGATCTCCACCGCGCCCTGCAAGCTTCACATTGGGGTGCAAATGTCCGCACAATGTGATGCCCTGCACGTGCGCGTGTGGTGGTTCATGCGCGCAAATGACATCGTGGAGGGAGAGGGTATCGTAGGTCTCGATACCAAGCCCGCTGGGCGGGTCGCCAGCGTGCGCGTCATGATTGCCTCGCACCAGCGTGATCTGCAGCGATGGCCAACGCGAACGCCAGGCCATCACCGGCTCAAGGGCGCGGCTGTTCCATCCATGTCGTGAGTGCGCCAGATCGCCGAGGATCAGCAACCGTTCGGCATTGGTGCGGCCAAGCAAACGGTCCAGTCGTGTGAGATCGGCGGTGGTACCACCCCCCGGCACCGGGACACCGTTGGCGCGCATGGCAGTGGCCTTGCCCCAGTGCACGTCGGCAATCGCGACCGTGCGCTGCCCGGGCAGTTCCACGGCGCGTTCCGCGTGCAGGACCACGGTGGCAGCGTTGCCGGGCAGTGTGACGTTCATGCGAACAAAGCTACACTGTTGAGCGACCTGCTCTGCTACGCCGTTGGTGTGCTGCTTGCGGCTGTCATTGATGTACGCTTGAGGCCAACGGCTTTCTCGTCACGATAACGAGGCGCGAGACACCGGCATGCGGCGAATCCGCGATATCCACCAATGCACAGGGACTGGGCTATCCCGACTTGCCCGGCCAGAGCTGTTGTCGCCCTCTCACCGCCGGTCGTTCAGACTGCGCCGTCATGCGACGCACACGATCCGACAGCTTCTCGGTGCTCAGCTTCTGACGCGTGCGGTCAACCAGCAATGGAAAGGCCAGAGGCGTGGGACGCTCCACATCAATGACGCGCACATTGCTGGCCGAGAGCCGCGTGAGGACGCGTCCAATGCGACTGGCCTCAAGCTGCCGCTCCAATACTTCACGCTGCGCCTGATGCAGCAGCAGGTTGTCAGGATCAAATCGCGAGAACACGTCAAACAGCAACCCGCTGGACGCTTGCACCTGCTTGATGGATTTCTGCTGCCCCGGAAACCCGCTGAAAATCAGACCGGCTACACGTGCGATTTCACGGAACTGTCGCCGCGCGAGCTCAGCCGCATTGAGGCTTTGTGTGATGTCGTGCAGCATGTGCGCCGGAGACAGCAGTCCGCCGTCAAGTGCTTCCTCCAACGGCGCGAGCTCCGGCGAGAGTAACTCGAAACCGTAATCGTTGCAGGCGAAGCTGAAGGTAATGGGACCGTGCTGCGCAATGCGGTAGGCGAACAGTGCCGACAGTCCTTCATGCACCAAACGTCCTTCAAAGGGATAAATGAAGAGGTGAAATCCCTCGCGCGTTTCACAGCGTTCAATGAGCAGTTCTTGAGGTCGCGGAATCGCTGAACGCTCAGCCTGCAGCAGCAACAGCGGTTTGATTGCCTGCAGCTCAGCGGTGTTGTACACACCCGTGCGTGCGTTCTCCAGCGTGTCGCGCACCGCCGATGCCAACTCTGTAGACAGCGGCATGCGTGCGCCGGCCCAACGCGGAATCGCATGCGCCATGGACTTGGCCTTGCGCACCCAGGCCACCAGATCACGCACGCGCACAAACTCAAGCGCCCGGCCGGAAAACAGGAACACGTCCCCGGGCTTGAGGCGCGCAATAAAACTCTCCTCCACTGAGCCGATGCGCCCACCGCTCATGAAGCGCACGGCAATGGATGTATCGCTGACGATTGTGCCGATGTTCAGTATGTGACGCCGCGCAACCTGTGCGTCGCGCACGCGATAAAGTGCTCCGTCGAATACCAGTCGCGCGTACTCGGGGTAGGCCTGCAGCGTATCGCCACCACGCGTGGCAAAGTCAATTGCCCAGTCAAGTTCCTCCCGTGTGAGCGACTGATACGCACGCGTGGTACGCAGTTCAGCCAGCGCTCCGTCAGCTGTGAAGCCACCGCCGAGTGCCAGCGTCACGAGATGTTGTACGAGCAGATCAAGTGGCCGGTCCACCGGATCGCGTGATTCGATGGCCATGGCGCGCATGGCGTCACGCGCCGCAGAGACTTCGATGAGCTCCAGTGCGTTGGTTGGCACACAGACAATGCGCGACACACGCCCGGGCGAATGGCCTGATCTGCCGGCCCGCTGCAGCAGACGGGCAACCCCCTTGGGGCTGCCGATTTGCATGACCACATCAACTGGCGAAAAATCCACGCCCAGGTCGAGCGAAGACGTTGAAACAACAATGCGAAACCGGCCGCTGCGCAGTCCGTCCTCTACGGAGCGACGCTGTTTGACGTCCAGTGAACCGTGGTGGAGCGCGGTGAACTCAAACCAGTCAGGACGTGCGGTACAGATAGACTGGAACCACAGCTCGCACTGGCTGCGGGTGTTGGTGAATACGATGGCGCTTTCGGCCTGTTCAAGTCGCTCAAGGACCTGCGGGAGCAGTTTGACATTGAGGTGCCCGGCCCATGGGAAGCGATCCATGGTTTCCGGGACAAGTGACTCAACAACGATCTCCTTCGGTACGAGGCCGCGAATGAGATTTGCCTCATTCGGTACTGCGGCTGGTGCGTCATGCTTCACGCTATCCCGTGCGGGGCGACGCTTTGGTGAGTGCGCAGATGCATGCGCTGGAGCGCGATTGCCCACCAGCGTATCGCGCGCGACTTCCAGATTGCCAAGCGTGGCCGACAGGCCCCACGTACGGAGCTGTGGAGCAATGGCACGCAGTCGTGCGAGTGCCAACTCCGTTTGCGCACCGCGTTTGGTTGAGAGCAGTTCGTGCCACTCATCAACAATCACGCAGCGCAGATTGCTGAACAGCGACGCGTGGTCCTCCCGGCACAACATGAGGGTGAGCGACTCCGGTGTTGTAATCAGTGCTGTGGGTAAACGCTCACGTTGCCGTTGGCGCAGCGATGACTTTGTGTCTCCCGTGCGCGATTCCACTGTCCACGGAAGTCCAAAATCCTGCACGGGCTCAAGCAGCGCGCGTTCAGTATCGGCCGCCAGCGCACGCAGTGGCGTAATCCAGAGTACCCGCAGCGGATCGCTGGCATCGCGTTTGCGCCGTTTAGCTGCAGGCACCGCTTCGTGCCGTTCGTTCAGTGCCTCGGCAACCGGACCAAGCCACGCCGCGTAGGTTTTACCGGTGCCGGTAGCCGCGTGAATCATCCCCGATTCGCCGCGTGCGTAGGCGTCCCATACCTCACGCTGGAACTCAAACGGCGACCAGCCGCGCGACGCAAACCACGCGTTTATGCGCTCCGCGGAAGACAACGTGGAATCGGTGCGTTTGCGTGCTGTTGTGACGGTCATGCACCATCCCGCTGCGCGCGCAACAGGCTGCGCACGGTTTCGAGTGAGTCGGCTTCGCTCGCGGGCTTGTCCTTGCGCCACCGCAACATGCGCGGAAAGCGCACCGCAATGCCGCTCTTGTGACGCGTGCTTTCCTGAATGCCTTCAAACGCCAACTCGAACACGAGCTCCGGTACAACGGTGCGCACCGGGCCGAACTTTTCCCTGGTATTGGCGCGCACAAAACGATCAACCTCACGAATCTCCGCATCGGTAAGTCCGGAGTACGCTTTGGCAAAGGGCACAAGCGCGTCGCCGTCCCATACGGCAAAGGTGTAGTCGGTAAACAAACCGGCACGACGCCCGTGACCAGCCTGTGCATACACAAGCACCGCATCAACGGTGAGTGGCGCCACCTTCCACTTGTACCAGTCGCCGGTGCGCCTGCCCACTCCGTATGCGGAATCACGCCGCTTGAGCATGAGTCCTTCGGCCTCTTGCGCGCGTGATGCATTGCGCGCCGCTGCAATGTCATCCCAGCTTGCCTCCGTGAGCAGGGGAGATACTGAAACGGGGGCGCCGGTTGGTAGCGCGGTCACAATGCTCTCCAGATATGACCGGCGAACATTTAGTGTCTCACTGCGCACATCGCGTCCGCCAACTTCCAGACAATCGTACGCCACGAGGTGGACCGGGACATCTGCCAGCAACTTCTTGCCCACAGTCTTTCTGTTCAACCGTCGTTGCAGCGCCGTAAAGGGCAGCGGCTTTCCATCACGCCAGGCGAGCAACTCTCCATCGAGCACGGTACCATCGGGCAGAAACGACACCGCCGCCTCGACTTCGGGGAACCGTCCGGCCAGCAGATCTTCGCCGCGGCTCCAGAGAAAAATGCGTCCTTTACGATGGATTACCTGCGCGCGGATGCCGTCCCATTTCCATTCCACCTGCCAGAGTTCCCGCGCGCCGAGCGATGCGGGTTGTGCATCAAGTGCATAGGCCAGAAAAAACGGGTACGGCTGGCTCCAGTCGGCGTCACTCGTTTCAGTCGATAGCAATGACTCAAACCATGTGCCGCTCGGTTCCCATTGGCCCATGAGGCGATGGGCAATGACATCGGCTTCGATACCGCTCGCAGCCGCCAGAGCGCGCACTACCAGACCGTCGGATACACCAACGCGAAACGCCCCGGTGAGCAGCTTGTTGAACACAAATCGCGAGGTGCCAGAGAGCTCGGCCCACGACTGCAACAACACGTCACGCTGATGCGGCACATCAAGCGACTTGAGTGGCAGCAAGGTGTGCTCAACCCAGTCGGCGAGCGTGCGTGTGCTGTGGCTTTGGGCTTCCGGTATGAGCAGTGAAATCGCTTCCGCCAGATCACCGGTTTGCGAGTACGACTCTTCAAACAGCCAATCGGGAATATCCGCAGCCTGAGCCGCCCATACACGCAAATCGGGGGCACGCACCATGCGCTTGGGCCGGCGACCGGTAAGGAACGCCACCGCCCACGCGCTGTCGGCAGCCGGCGCACTCTGAAAGTACGCGGTCAGTGCCGCGACTTTGCTTTGTGTGCCCGTCGACGCATCAATGGCATCGTACAACTCGGCGAAGCGTATCACCCGGCTGCGTCCTCGACAGCGTCGCTCTTTGCGGCAGCGGCATTTGTATCATCTGTGTTCGTGTCATCCACCGCCGTATCATCACGCTCCCCCTCAAAGCGCGTCTCCAGCGCGTGTGCCTCATAGCCGCGCTCGCGCAGCCAGCGCACCACGGGTCCGGTGAAACCGTGCGTTGCCCACACGCGCTCCGCACCCGTTTCCGATATCGCCTGCTGCAACTGCGGCCAGTCCACATGATCCGACAGTGTGAAGCCGCGATCAACACCGCGCCGACGCCGGGCACCGCGCACCAGCATCCAGCCGCTGGCAAAGGCTGCCGACGATTTGCCAAAGCGCCGCTTCCACGTGGAGCCATCGGCGCTGGGAGGCGCCACTACAATCGCACGTGACCACGCCGGGTCTCGTTTGTCCACCGTGGCGTACGTGGTGGCCGGCATGGCGATACCTGCGTCGCGGTACAGCGCAGTCATTGTCTCAACCGCACCATGTGTCAGAATCGGACCGATCGATGGATCGAGTCCAGACAACAAACGCTGCGCTTTGCCGAGCGCATAGCCGTAAAGCAATGAGGCGCGTCCGGCATCGGCATTCGCGCGCCACCACGCGTTGATCTGCGCGAACACGGTCTCCTGCGAGGGCCAGCGATACACGGGCAGCCCGAATGTGCATTCCGTGATGAATGTGTGGCAACGCACCGGCTCCCAGGGAGCGCAGGTTGCATCGGCGTCTGTTTTGTAATCGCCCGATACCACCCACACCTCGCCACGATGCTCTACACGTACCTGTGCCGATCCGAGAATGTGTCCGGCCGGATGAAGCGAGAACTGTACTCCGTTGATTGTCGTGGTCTCACCGTACCCGATGCTTTGCACGCGGTCAGCGTAGCTGCCCAGCCGTTGGCGCGAGACGCCGAGCCCTTGCGACGACACGAGATAGCGTTGATGTCCCCAACGCAGGTGGTCCGCGTGGGCGTGCGTGATGACGGCACGATCAACAGGCTTCCATGGATCGATGTAGGCGTCGGCGGCTTCGCACCACAAGCCGCGGTCGGTGAGTTGGAGCAGCATGGATGATGAGCGAATGATCTCGATCGGGTGTTCCGGTGCGCCGCTGCGGAAGAGCGAGGGTGTGAGGCGCGCCCGGCTGTCCACAGCCTTCAGTGTGATGTCTCACGCGGCGAGCCCTCGTGTCGTAATATGACAGATACCATGAAAATGAATTCCATGCCTGTATTCAGCTCTGCTGTCCAGTCCAGTGCGCGACGCCTGGCAACACCACACAGTGCGTGGCTGCTGAGCTCCCGTCTCACGGCCGGTGTGGCCATGCTCATGGGGCTGGCGGCCTGCGGTGACGCCAATGGCGAAGGTGAACGGTCCGAGCCCGCTCCGGGGGTTGCCGTTGCGCTCGCCGAACACCGCGCCGAGGTGATTTCGTCGGTGCGTTACGACGCGGCGTTTGATATTCCGTTGTCGCGAGACTCAGCCGTAACCGGGACCGTGGACATCAGCTTTGGGCTGCGGGACACGCTGCAGCCGCTGGTGCTCGATTTCCGGGCACCGCCCGACCATGTGTTGAGCGTGCGGCTTAACGGCGCTGAGGTACCGTATACGCTGCCTGCAGATCACATCGTAATTCCCGGCAGCGCCCTTTCGGCCGGAGAGCACACGGTCAGTGTGGCGTTTCGCAGCACCAACGACGCGCTCAACCGGCAGGAGGAGTTCTTTTACGCGCTCTTCGTGCCGGACCGTGCGTCCACTGCGCTGCCGGTGTTTGAACAGCCTGACCTGAAGGCGCGTTTTGCACTCACGCTGACGGTGCCGAGCGATTGGAAAGCACTCGCCAACGGTGCGCAGCTTTCGCGCGAGTCGTTGGGTAACGGTCGCGACCGTGTGCAGTTTGCCGAGTCAGCGCCAATCAGTACGTATCTCTTTTCATTTGCAGCGGGCGTGCTGCAAGTGGATTCTGCACAGCGCGGCGGCCGCACACTCACCATGTACCATCGGGAGAGTGACGCCGCAAAGTTTGCGCGCAATCGCGACGCGATCTATGACTTGCACGCTACAGCCATCGATTGGCTGGAAGAGTATACGCGCATTGAATATCCGTTTGACAAGTTTGCGTTTTTTGCGATTCCTGCGTTCCAGTTTGGTGGCATGGAACATCCCGGTGCCATCTGGTATCGCGCCGAATCGCTGTTCCTTGATCCGTCGGCCTCGAGAACGCAGGAACTCGGACGGGCCAGTTTGATCGCGCACGAAACAGCGCACATGTGGTTTGGTGATCTGGTCACCATGCGCTGGTTCAACGACGTCTGGATGAAAGAGGTGTTCGCCAACTTCATGGCCGCAAAAATCGCCGGGCCGTCGTTTCCGGATATCAACCTCCCGCTGCGCTTCTTTCAGTCGCACCACCCGGCCGCGTACAACGTAGACCGGACAGCGGGTACCAACGCCATACGTCAGCCGCTGGACAACCTGCGTGATGCCGGATCGCTCTACGGGGCGATCATTTATCAGAAGGCCCCGGTTGTGATGCAACAGCTGGAGTCGCTGGTGGGAGAGGCTGTGTTGCGCGATGGACTGCGTGCGTATCTGGACCGCTACCAGTTCGGCAATGCGACGTGGACAGATCTGATCGAGATTCTGGATGCACTCAGCCCCGTTGATCTGACCTCCTGGAGCGAGGTGTGGGTAAACGAAGCGGGACGCCCACGCGTACAGGTTGTCCTGTCTGATTCGGGTGTGGCGCTCAGGCAATCCGATCCTGTGGCACAGCGAAATCTGCTGTGGCCACAATCGCTGGTTTTGGCTACAGGTCGCGACTCGCTCATTACGCTCGATACGCTGTACATGGGCGGTCGCGAAGCTTTCCTGCGCGTCGCTTCCCGGCCAACGTTCGTGCTGCCCGGCGCTGATGGCGTAGGCTACGGCCGCTTTGTACTCGATGCACAAAGCCGAACGGCATTGCTACCTCAAGCAGCAACGCTCAAGGATCCGCTGCACCGTGCCGTCGCCTTTCAGTCGCTCTGGGAAGAGGTGCTTGAGGATTCGCTAGCCGCTGAGCCGTTTGCGCGGGCCACGCTCAATGCGTTGCGCCAGGAAGACAACGAATTGGTGGCGCAGCAGCTCATTGGTTTGCTGCGCGGTGCCTACTGGCGCTTTGTGCCCGACGCCGTTCGCATACAAATGGCACCGGAAGTGGAATCGGTGCTCTGGACGCTGCTTGATGAGGCCAGCTCGGCGGGCCGAAAGGGTGCGTACTTCAGTGCGCTCACGAGTATGGCGCTGTCCGACAGTGGGGTCGCGCGGCTGGAACGCATCTGGCGTACCCAAGAACCACCAGCCGGTTTGCCGCTGGCCGAACAACAGTACATCGCACTGGCCGAAGCGTTGGCGCTGCGCAATGTGAGTAACGCCAGCGAGATTCTGTCCACGCAGGAATCACGCATCAGCAACCCCGATCGCCTGGCGCGTTTCAGATTCATGCGGCCGGCGTTGAGTGCCAACTCGTCAACGCGTGACTCGCTGTTTGCGACATTCGCCAGCGTGGAGAACCGCCGCCGCGAATCGTGGGTGTTGGACGCCATGTCGGCCATGCATCACCCGCTTCGGTCACAGGAGTCGGTTGGCTCGGTGCGTGCGAGTCTCGATCTTGTTGAGGAGATACAGGCCACCGGCGACATTTTCTTCCCGCTGCGCTGGCTGTCCGCCACGCTCGACGGTCACCGTTCAGCTCAGGCGGCTGAAGTCGTGAGAGCGTTCTTGCGGGAAAACCTCGATCTGCCGCCGCGACTGCGCGGCAAGGTGCTGCAAGCGGCCGATGACCTGTTCCGCGTGACCTCGCAGTAACCCGCACCCGCCACCGCAGTTGTTGTTTACGGCACGATGATCGTGACACCCGGATGCGGATGTGTGTTCATGGTCGCCAGCGCCTGCGGTGCGTGATCCAGCGTGAGCCGGCGGGTGATGAGTTGTGCTGGCTTGAGCTGTCCGTCGGCAACCATGCGCAGCATGGCCGGATATGCGTGTGCCGCCATGCCGTGGCTGCCGATCAGCTCAAGCTCCCGTGAGATGAGCAGATGCAGCGGTAAACGCGGCTCGGCGTCTGCACCGGCCAGCAGCCCCACCTGCACGTGCCGGCCGTTTCGCGCGAGAGAGCACAGCGCGTTACGCGCGGTCACGGCCGATCCGAGCGCGTCGTACGCACTCTGCACACCACCGCGGGTGATGTCGTGAATATGCGCCGCGATATCTGTCACTTCGGTCGCATTGATGACGACTTCCGCGCCGTTTTCACGTGCCAATGCAAGCGCTTCGGGTGATACGTCAATCGCGATCACGCGAGCGCCCAACGCATGCGCAATCATGACGGCCGACAGGCCCACGCCGCCACAACCGAACACCGCGGCCCACTCACCTGGTGCCGTACGTCCCTGCGTCACCACGGCGCGAAACGCGGTGGCAAATCGACAGCCAAGTGAGGCCGCTGTATCGAACGACATGTCATCGGGTAATGCGACAAGATTCACGTCGGCGTGATCAATAGCCACCAGCTCGGCGTATGATCCCCAGTGCGTAAATCCCGGTTGTGTTTGCTGTTCACACACCTGCTGCTGGCCGCGCGCACAGGTGGCGCACGAACCGCAGGCACACACAAACGGCACGGTGATACGCGCATCCGGCTTCCATCGCACGACGTCGCGACCAACCGCGACAATCTCACCGGCCAGCTCATGTCCCGGCACGTGAGGAAAGGACGTAATGTCGGGGTCGTGTCCCTGCCAGCCATGCCAGTCGCTGCGGCAAAGACCGGTGGCGCGCACACGGATCACGGCGCCGTGTGATGCCGGAACCGGGTCGGGAAGGGAGACCACCGACAGTGGTCCTCCAAATCGCTCGTATGCAACAGCACGCATGGGCGCGGGTGGAAGGTGATATGAGCCGATGTGAGGCGATATCAGTGAATAAAAACAGCAGGATGACAGCTCAGTAGATTATAGGGCATGACAACACCCCTCGATGAGCTGCTCACGTTGCTCGATCTTGAGCCGCTGGAAGTGAACATCTACCGTGGTCTCAACCGGGACATCGGCTCTTCCCGCGTGTTTGGCGGACAGGTGTTTGCGCAGGCGCTGGTGGCAGCGCGACGCACGGTGGATGAGCCGCGTGAAGCACACTCAGTGCACGGCTATTTCATTCTGCCGGGTGATCTGAAAGCGCCCATTGTGTATTTCGTGGACCGACTGCGTGACGGTGGCAGCTTTGCGACGCGTCGTGTCACGGCGATTCAGCACGGACAGGCGATCTTCAACCTGTCGGCCAGCTTTCATCGCACCGAAAGCGGGCTTGAGCATCAGCCTGTGATGCCGGAGGTGCCGCCACCCGATGAGCTGTCAGATGAGCTGTTGCTCATTCGCCAGATGGCAGAGCGCATCCCCGAGCGCTATCGCGCCGTCTGGACTCAGGACCGGCCAATCGATGTGCGTCCGGTCGATCCGGTTGATCCGTTCAGCCCCGATGTCCGTGCGCCGGTTCGCCGGCTGTGGTTTCGCGCGCGGGGGCGTATGCCTGATGCGTTGATGTTGCACCAGGCCGTGTTGGCCTATGCATCGGATTACAGCTTGCTGACCACTGCGCTGCTGCCGCATGGCGTTTCGTTCCGCGCGCCGGAGCTGCAACTGGCATCGCTTGATCACGCATTATGGCTGCACCGTCCGTTCCGGGCAGATGAATGGCTGCTGTACAGCATTGACAGTCCGGTGACATTCGGAGCGCGCGGCTTTGCGCGCGGTTCCATTTTTTCGCAAGCGGGTGACCTCGTTGCATCCGTCGCGCAGGAAGGATTGATGCGCTTGCGACCCACCGGTGATTCACTGCCGTGACGCCTGTGCTGTTATTGGCGGGGCTGGGACACTCACATCTCTTTGTGCTGGAGGCACTCAGGAAGGGTGAACTGCCGCCCTGTCGCGTGCTGGTGTGTTCAGAAGAAGCGCATCACGTGTACTCCGGTATGGTGCCGGGGTGGTTGGGCGGACGCTACTCGCCCTCCGAGCTGACGGTTGATATTGCAGCTATATGCGCCAGCACCGGCGCGGAGTATGTAAGCCGCAATGTGGCGGGAGTGGATGCGGTCTCGCGCACGGTGCTGCTCAGCGACGGGACATCGCTTCCGTTTGACGTGTGCTCGATTGCCGTTGGTTCTCGACCCGCCGGTGTGGAGACCGAAGGAGTGCGCGAGTGGGCATGGCCGCTCAAGCCGCTGCAACGCGTAGAAGGCGTGCTGCGACAACTCAAAACACTCGCCGCTGCGCGCGCGGGTGCGGTGACAGTGGTTGGCGGAGGGTTGGCTGGCATCGAGGTCGCGCTGGCCGCGCGTGCGAGGCTGCGCATTGAAGGTGCGCCGTCAAACACTGTACCGGTGCGCATCGTGAACCGGGATGCAGCACTGAGCACCGGTCGCGGGCGCGGATTTACATCACGGCTTGAAGATGCCTGTGCACGCCACGCGGTGGCGATTCATCACAACGCGCGCGTGAACGCGGTGTCGGAACACGGTGTGCAGCTAAACGACGATGAGCAGTTGCCCAGCGATGTGACCATCTGGGCTACCGGACCGGCGGCTGCACCATGGTTGGCCAACTGTGGTCTGGCGGTGGACGACCGCGGATTTCTGTTGGTCAACGAGCATCTGCAATCACTGTCGTCGCCGCATGTGTTCGCCGCGGGTGATTGCGCCACCCTCGACCACGCGCGCGATACACCTAAAGCTGGTGTGTACGCCGTACGCATGGGTCCGCATCTGGCGCGTTCGCTGGCGCAGGCGTTACGCGGTGCACCCGTTACCGAGCGCTACGATCCACAACAGCGTTGGCTTACGCTCGTGAACACCGGTGATGGACGTGCGGTGGCCAGCTGGGGACCGTTCACGGCACAGGGAAAGTGGGCCATGCGGTGGAAAGACAAGATCGATCGCGCCTTCATGGCACGGTTTTCGGATCCCGTTCATCGTCCCCGTGACGGCGTGTCGCGATAAACAGCGCCCCCTCGCGGGCGCGCGTACCGAACTTGACGAGTGCATCATACGCCGACACAAAGGCAATAAAGTAGACGTCGCCCGGTGCGACATGGGCGTCGGGCCCGACTACCATTCCATCAACGATGAGCGACAAACAGCGGTTGCTGCGGATGTAGCGGTAACAACCTGTACCGGCATTCGGTGGGCGTACGCCGGGCAACGGATTGCGGCGTATCAGATCACCCAGATGCGCCACATTTCCACGGTCCTCGGCGATTTTGTGCGGTTCGATAATGCGCCAGCCGTTTTGCCGCGCGTCGCGCAGCTGGTATGTGTTGAAGTTGGGTTCCATGACACGGCTGGCCACAATGCGAACCGACGTCAGTGTGACCCCGGTTTGTGGCGCCACAAGCTCAACGCTGATGGTATCGGCGTTCCCGGGAACCTCTACGAGGTCGGATCGGGCGGGAGCAAGTCCAACGGCCCGCACCAGAAAGCGCACGACTGACAGCTCGGTTCCTGTGAGCGTGTAGTGTCCCTGTTCATTCGTACGCGTTTGAGCCAGTGCCACGCCCGCGGTATCAAGCAGCGTGACCACAGCGCCTGCCACGAGCGAATCGGTACGCGCGTCAACGACCGTTCCAACAAACACCTGCGCCTGTGCGCTGCCACTGAACAGAGCGCACAAGGCTAATCCAACCGCTGTCGCGCGACATCCCGCAACTGATGGACTGCGCATCGTATTTACCTCAAAACCAACCACGTTACGCCGACACAACGGCCGGCCCCATCGTCTGCGCGTACTGCCTGTACATCGTGAACAGCCGCGTTATTCCACCGCCGCCGGTGTCGAAGATTCAGCGAACACCGGTGCCAGCAGCCCATCCCGCGAACGACCGTGCGGGTCCTGGTTGGCGCGAATGGCGTTCACCATTTCCAGCGCTGTCTGGGTAACCGGCGGAAGCTCCGCCGCCGACTGCCCGAGCGGAGTCACACGCTCTCCCCACTTTACCAGCAGCGAGCAATACGTGAGCCCGCCACCAAAGGCCGGCATGAGCAGTGTGCTGCCCGGCTTCACCCGGGATGCTTCCAGCGCTTCAACGAGCGCTACCGGAACCGTTGCCGCACTCATGTTGCCGTACTTCTGTACGGTAACGATTACACGCTCCATTGGAATACCCGCGTACTTGGCGACTGATTCGATAATCCGCAGGTTGGCCTGGTGTGGAATGACCAGATCTACATCGTCGGCCGTCTTGCCGCACTGCTCCAGCACCCGACGCGATGCATCGGACATGGCGTGTACCGCGCGTTTGAAGATCGACTGGCCATCAAAATCCCAGATGGTGTCACCGTAGGTGATGTCGTGCAGCGCGTACGTGCATCCCATGCCGCGCACGCGCAGCGTTTGCCGGCCTTCAGCATCACAGCCAAGCACGCTTCCCAGGACACCTTCTTCATTGTCTGAAGCCTGCAGCACAACGGCCGCTGCGCCGTCACCAAAGAGCACCGCGACGCCACGGTTACTCCAGTCCATGTATCGACTGATCAGTTCAACGCCAATGACCACGGCATTCCTGACAACACCCGTTCGAATCATGGCGGTCGCGGTGGTCAGGCCATAGCAAAAGCTCGTACAGGCGGTGTTGAGATCGATGCTCGCAGCCTTGGTGGCACCGAGCGCGAACTGTACACCGCTGGCCGAATTCGGAACGAGCTCGTCGTTGGAGACGCCGCCGTAAATGATGAGATCAACGTCAGCCGGATCGAGTCCGGCACAGGCCAGCGCACGTGATGCGGCAACGGTGGACAGTTCAATGGCTCCCACGTGCGAGACGCGTCGCTCTTTCATGCCGGTACGTGAGACAATCCACTCGTCGGAGGTATCGAGAAACGTGGAAAGATCGTCGTTGGAGAGCACGGCGGGCGGCATGCACTTGCCCCAGCCTGTAATCGCGGCGTACGTCATGGTTCCGGAGGGAGAGGGGTAAGGCAGAAAGCTGTGGCGGTTCTTGCACAAATGCGAGGGGTGCTACCGAACCGACTCCCGGGTTGGCATCACGGCCCAGTAGTCAAAGTCGAGCACCACAGCCGGATCGTAGGCACCTTCGACATTGCGCAGCGGAAAATCATGCGACGCACGGTCTTTCAGAGCGACTGTACGCAAACGCAGCACACCAAGATCGGTGCGCCCGGGCAGCGGCTCGCGGGCCAGCACTTCGCTCCATGCATAAATGGTGTCGCCCGCAAAGACGGGACTCACGTGACGACCTCCGTTAATGCCAACCATCGCAAACGCATTGCCCAACCCGTTAAAGCTCAATGCACGCGCCAGGCTGATGATGTGACCGCCGTACACGATGCGCCGGCCAAACCGTCCTTCACGCTCCACGTGCTGGTTGAAGTGCACACGTGCCGTATTCTGAAACAGTCGTGCGGCCGACATGTGTTCCGACTCTTCAATGGTCATTGCATCCACGTGGTCGATGCGCTCGCCGACACTGTAGTCGTCCCACACAAAATCGCTGCCGGCCAGCTGCGTGTCGTAGCTCCCGGGCGCGAGCGTGAACGGAATGTGCAAACCCTCGGCGGTTACGGCCTCCGGCAAGGCGGGAACCACCGTTTCCGGCGCTGGTGACGATGCATCGCGCTTGCGCACCATCACCCAGCGTGTGTACTCCACCACCATCTCATCACGCTGGTTCACACCGCGTGATCGCACATACACCACACCCGTGGTGCCATCACGATTGGCCTTTACGCCAATGACCTCGCTGATGGTGCGCACCGTATCACCGGCGTACAACGGCACGCCAAAGCGACCGTCAGCATAACCGAGATTCGCAATCGCGTTGAGCGACACATCAGGCACCGTTTTGCCAAACACCATGTGAAATACCAGCATGGAGTCGAGCGGTGCATCGGAAAAACCAATCGACTGCGCAAAGGGTGCCGACGAGCTCACCGCGAATCGCGGGCCGAACAGCGACATGTACAGCGACGCATCGCCGTGCGTAATCGTGCGGGGTGTCGCGTGTACCAGCGACTGCCCAACCACAAAGTCTTCAAAGAAGTTGCCGAGCTGTGTCTTTGATGCCGGCATCATCAGAATCCGTACGCCGCCGACAGCTCCGGATCATTCTGTGCGACGAGCCGAGCCAGATCCACCATCACCTTGGCCTGCTTCCAGGTGGCGTCGTCCTGCATCTTGCCGTCGATCATGGCCACACCGCTGCCATCGGGCATCGCCTCAAGAATGCGCTTGGCAAACAAGACCTCGGCGGCCGCCGGACTGAACACGCGGCGCGCGATTGCGATCTGATTGGGCGCCAATGACCATGCGCCTGTGCATCCCATCACAAACGCGTTGCGGAACTGTGCCTCACATCCCTCTTCATCACGGATGTCACCAAACGGTCCGTAAAACGCACGGATGCCGTGCGAGACGCAGGCATCCACCATGCGCGCTACTGTGTAGTGCCACAAATCCTGCTGCACGAAGGAGCGCGGTGCATCGGCCGAACCGGGATCCGCGAGCACACCGTAGAACGGATGACCACCACCAACGCGCGTTGTCTTCATCCCGCGCGAGGCCGCAAGATCGGCGGGCCCCAGACTCATGCCGTGCATGCGCGGACTGGCGCCGGCAATCTGCTCCACATTTTTCACACCTTCCGCCGTTTCCAGCAGCGCGTGAATGAGGATCGGCTTTTTGATGTCATATCTCGCCTCGAGCAACGCGAGATACTGGTCAACAAAGTGAATGTCCCACGGACCTTCCACCTTGGGAATCATGAATACATCGAGCTTGTTGCCCGCGTCGCGCACAATCTGCTCAAGATCATCAAGAAACCACGGCGAGTTGAGGCAGTTCACGCGTACCCACAGCGCCGTGTTGCCAAAGTGATTCGCGTTGGCCACTTCAATAAAGCCCTTACGCGCCGCTTCCTTGTCTTCAACAGGAATGGCGTCTTCAAGATTGCCGCACAATACGTCTACCTGTGTGATCATATCCGGCACGCGCGCACGGATTTTTTCAATGTGCGGCGGGAAAAAATGAATCATGCGTTCGGGGCGCACCGGCAGCGCACGCAACGGTTCGGGTGCACCAATGGCGAGCGGTTTGTAAAAGTTGAACGGCAGCTTCACGCGTGCGCTCCAGTACGTATCAGGGTTGGGTGTCAGTCGGGCCGGCGACTACGCCGTCGTCATGCAACGTGCCGAGTTCCGCTTCGCTGACGCCCGCCAGCTCAAGCAGGATCTCGTCTGTGTGTTGGCCAAGCGTAGGTGCCGGGCGGACGGTGACGCGCGCGGCGTCGCCAAACGCAAGCGGCGAGCCGGCGGCCAGTGTCTCGCCCACGCCGGGTTGCGTGAGAGTGCTGAACATCGGATTGGCGGGCGACATATCAGGATCGTCGCGCAACGCCTCACGTACTGAGCGATACGGCGCCCAAGTGACGCGATGCTCAGTGAAGGCCGTTGCGACTTCGGCCAACGTGCGGCTGGCAAACCATGGCTCAAGTTCGGCCGCAATCTCGTAACGCGCGCGAAAGCGATTGCCTTCGTCTTTGAGATCGAGGCCAAGATTGGCGCCAATGGATGTCATCGCACTGCCGGAACCGGTGGCTGAACACAGCGTCATCCACTGGGCATCGGTGAGACCAACCACCATCACACGCTCTCCATCGCGCGTCACGAAGTCTCTCCCGAACGCACCGTAGAGGTAGTTGCCGTAGCGTGCCCGGTCCGGCTGGCCGTGTTGAATCTCGCCAATGAATCCCAGATGGCCCAGCATCGCCAGTCCCACGTCCTTGAGCGCGAGTGAAACCAGTTGTCCGTGCCCTGTACGACTGCGATGACGTTCGGCGGCCAGCAATGCCAGTGCAATCTGATGTCCGGCAATCGCGTCCCAAGCGGGAAACACATGATTCACGGGCGTAACATCGTCGCTCGGACCAGTGATATGCGGAATACCGAGCTGCGGATTCACGGTGTAGTCAACTTCGGAGCCGCCATCACGCCGGCCGGTGAGGTTGACCATGATCAGGTCTGCTCTGTGCGAACGCAGTTTGTCGTACGACAGCCAGCCGCGCGCTGGAAAGTTGGTGGAAAACATGCCGGCGTCGGCCCCCGGCGCGCAGATAATGCGCGTGAGCAACTCCTGGCCACGCGGTGAGCGGAAGTCTACCGCGATGGAGCGTTTGCCTTTGTTGAGCCCTGTCCAGAACAGGCTGGTGTTGCCATCGGCGGTGAGTGGCCAGCGCCGTGCGTCGAGGCCGCCGCCGATGGGATCAAAGCGGATCACGTCGGCGCCAAGCTGCGCCAGTGTCATACCGCCCAGCGGCGCGGCCACAAACGCCGATCCTTCCACAACACGCATGCCGTCCAGAATTCCGCGCATCTCAAATGACTCCGTGTTCGCGCAGCTCGGCAATGCGGGCGTCGTCCAGTCCCAACACTTCACGCAGCACCTCATCCGTGTGCTGTCCAAGTGTCGGTCCGAGACTGCGCACGGTACCGGGGGTTTCCGAGAGCAGTGGCACCGGCGCCGGAATCACCATGGACTCGCCGGTGTGCGGATCGTCGATGGCCATGAGGTTGCGGCGTGCATGAAACTGACGATCGCCAAAAATGTCAGCAATGTTGTTGAGCGGTCCGGCTGGTGTATCGGTGGAGTAGCAGCGCGTGAGTACTTCTTCGCGCGTGAGCGAGCTGCACCAGTCGCGTACGATTTCGTTAACGGCGTGACAGTGGGTGAGCCGCACCTTCTGATCGCCGTAGGTACTTGACGATGCGAGCTCAGGACGCCCCATGGCCGCGGCCAGCCGTGCGAACAGCTTGTCGGTGGCACAGGATATGGCCACCCACTTGCCATCCTTGGTGGCGAAGTGTCCGTGCGGACAGGCAAAATCGTTGTGTGACGAACCCATACGCTCGCGCACAATGCCGTACATGCTGTACGCTGGCGCGAGTTCGTCAGTGCACCGGAACACCGATTCAAACAGTGCGGCGTCCACAAACTGACCTTCGCCGGTGAGGTCGCGATGCCGGAGCGCCATGAGCACGCCCAGGCATCCGTACAACCCGGTCATGTAGTCGCCAAGTGTGGTGGAGCCCGGCGTGACGGGCGTGCCTTTGGGCATGCCAGCCAGGTACGCAATGCCACCAACAGCGTGAGCAACACGCGCGAATCCCGGCCGGTCTTTGTACGGACCGGTTTGTCCGTAGCCGGTGACGCGCAACATCACGAGCCGCGGATTAATCTCGTGTAACACGTCCCAGCCAAGGCCCCATTTTTCGAGCGTGCCGGTGCGAAAGTTTTCGCACAGCACATCGGTTTTGGCGATGAGTTCCTTGAACAGTGCCACGCCATCGGGCGAACGCAGGTCAAGGGTGACCGAACGTTTGTTGCGCGCTTCGCTCACCCACGTGAGCGTATCACCACGTTGCGACGGTGTGCCGAACCGGCGCAGGCCATCGCCGCCAAGTGGATGTTCGATCTTGAGCACATCAGCGCCAAACTCGCCCAGTACTGTGGCGCAGAATGGTGCGGCAATGATCGTGGCGATATCGATCACTCGAATGCCTTCAAGAGGCAGTTTACCGGGCGCAGCGGGAGGTGGCAGCATGGCTATCAGATGATGCGTTGTGCACGCAGGCGCGCGATTTCAGAGGCGGCGAGACCGAGCAGGTCGCGCATGACTTCATCGGTGGCGTTGCCCAGCACAGGCCCGAGATTGGTGACCCGTCCCGGAGTCTTTGACAGATGCGGTACAACGCCCGGAATCACGAGGTCTTCAATGCCCTCTTCTGTCATGTGCAGCAGATCGCCGCGCGCGAGAAACTGTTCATCCTCAAAGATGTCGGCAATGCTGTTGACCTTACCTACCGGCACTTCTTCGGCGAGACATTTTTCCAGTACCTGTTCGCGCGTCAGTGAACCCACCCAGTCAATCACGATCGTATTCACGCGATCCCGGTCAGCCAGGCGTTTGCGCTGATCGCCGTACAGATTGCTCGACGACAGATGCGGTTGGCCCATGGCCACCGACAAGCGCTCGAACATCTTGTCGGTTGTGCAGGCAATGGCAATCCATTTGTCATCGGCGGTGCGAAAATGGCCATGCGGCACGGCCACAAAGCTGCCGGAGCCTTCGCGCTCACGGATTTTTCCCGATGTGCCGTACGCCGTGGCGATTTCTTCAAGCACACGGAACACCGACTCGTAAATGCCGACATCAATCATCTGTCCGCGTCCAGTGCTCTCCTGATGCCGCAGCGCGATGAGCACGCCAATGGCTCCAAAGAGGCTGGCGATGTAATCGCCGAGCGGCACGGTGCCCGGAAGGACCGGTGTCTCACCGGGAAATCCCGAGAGGTAGTTCAGTCCTCCAAACGCCTGCGCGATGTGCGCAAACCCGGAGCGCCGGCGATACGGGCCAGTCTGCCCGTAACCTGACACACGCAGCATGACCAGACGCGGATTGGCTTCATGAATCTGCGCCCAGCCGAGTCCCCACTCCTCCATGGTGCCGGGTCTGAAGTTCTCCACGAGCACGTCAGACTTTTTCACCAGGGCCAGAAACAGCTGCACGCCTTCAGGATGGCGCAGGTCAATGGTTACCGATTTGCGGTTTCTTCCTTCGCTCAGCCATTTGAGCGACGCATCGCTACGGGGCGAGGGTGTTCCAAAGCGACGCATCGGATCGCCGGCAATGGGGTGTTCCACCTTGAGCACCTCCGCGCCGAACTCGCCGAGAATGGATGCGGCGTACGGGCCGGCGAGAAAATTGCCCACATCAAGCACGCGAACGCCGCTCAATGGCAACTGTGTCTCGGATGTCTGGTCTTCCGATGTACTCACCAGGGATTCTCGGGTTCGGGCAGGGTGGAACTGCAGAGAACAACTGCTATCTTGGCGCCATCACGTGTTCGCGTCCACGCTTTAACGCCTGAGAATATGACTGCACACACGCCTGACATCACCGAATGGGTTGGCAAAACAGAAGTCGTGCACGATCCACTGTCGGTGACACAGGCTCAGGCGGCCGCGGCCATGTTTGACGCGGGCAATGTAACCCTTTCCGAACATTCGGCGCTGCCATCATTATGGCAATGGTTCTACTTCCTGCCTCGAGCGCCGCAGTCAATGCTCGACAGCGATGGTCACCCGGTGCGCGGTGGATTCCTGCCGCCGGTTGCATTGCCTCGCCGCATGTTTGCCGGATCACGAGTGCAAATGCACCAGCCGCTGCGTCTGGGCGTGCCAGCGTCACGGGAAGGCATCATTCACGACGTGACTACGAAGAGCGGGCGCAGCGGATCACTGGCCTTCGTCACGGTGCGATATCGCTTTCTGCAGGACGGCGTGCTGTGCCTGGAGGAAGAACAGGACATCGTGTACCGCGAGCCGGGCGCACCGGTGGCTGCACCCGCAACCTTGGCCTTTCCCGATCCACCTGCCGACGCGCTGGTGCAGGACGTCACCGCCGACTCGCGGCTGCTCTTTCGCTTCTCGGCCCTCACCTTCAATGCCCATCGCATTCACTACGACCGCGACTATGCGATGCACGAGGAGGGCTATCCAGGGTTGGTCGTGCATGGACCGCTCACGGCGATGCTGCTCGTGCAGTTGGCCGAACGCGCGGAGCAGCAGCGTGCGCACGCGCAAAAAGTGAACGCCCGCCGCATATCGTCGTTCAGCTTTCGTGGCGTGGCGCCCTTGTTTGACGGGGCACCGTTCCGGTTGCAGGCGAGACACGACGCGGGGCGCGTATTGCTTGAAGCAATGAAACCCGACGGCGGGACGGCTCTGCGAGCGGAAGCAGGCTTTGACGACGCCTGAGTGTGGGTACGGCGCACGGCCTTGGGCGCGCGCTACCGGCCGAGGGCCCATCCGCGTGACACTTGCTTAACTTCAGTCTGCTATCGGGGTGATCGTTGACCTGCTCGAGTGTTGTGCAACCACTCGGTAACAGTTCGAAACCGGTCCGACCGGTGCTGCGACACCCCGTTAATTCGCTCGTATGGCAACTGTCCCTGCGATCACCTCCCCGTTCACTTACCGCTCGGCGCCGATGCCATCTGACCAGCCCGCTGACAGCATTTCGCAGGTACGCAGCGCCTACGATCGCTGGTCGTCGCACTACGACACCGACCACAATCGCACGCGGGATCTCGACGCGCAGATATTCCGCACACACGGCCCGAGCGTGCGTGGACGTGCCGTACTCGAGTTGGGTTGCGGTACCGGCAAGAACACCGAGTTGCTGGCGGCAACGTGCCGTGAGGTGACCGCACTTGATATCTCGGCCGGAATGCTGGCCATTGCACGCGAACGCATCACGGCATCACACGTGCAGTTTGTGGAACAGGATATCAGTGCACCGTGGCCTGTACCGAGCGCGACGATTGATCTTGTCGTGAGCAATCTTGTGCTGGAGCACGTGCAGGATTTGCGCCCGGTGTACGCCGAAGCGGCCCGGGTGCTTCGCAAAGGCGGCAAGCTGTATCTCAGCGAGCTGCACCCCATGCGTCAGCTCAGAGGTACCCAGGCGAGATTCACCGATACCGAGTCTGGTGACGTTGTGCATGTGCCTGCGTTTCATCACAGCGTGAGCGAGTTTGTGAATACAGCGCTGGCGTCCGGCTTCACATTGCGCGCACTCGGAGAGTGGCTGGAAGACGACGCAGTGCCCGGTGCGCCGCCCAGGATTCTTACCGTGTACCTGGTGCGTTCGGCCTCCTAGCAGAGAACACCAGACGCGTTGGCCGTAGCATCGGCTGCGCTTGTTCTACACGCGTTTCTTTCCGGACCGCAGGGGCATGGTGAGCAACGAACGCACACTGCTGTGTTCCGACGCGTCCATGTGCGTGTCAACACCGTACACGATGCTGTCGCGCTCAAGTGTGGAAAACGTGCGAAACAGTCTGTCCCACACCGAGAACACATTGCCGTAGTTCGTATCGGTGTAGGGCATCACGTAGTGGTGATGCACTTTGTGCATATCGGGCGATACAATCACCCAGCTGAGCGCACGGTCGAGCGCACGGGGCAGCGCAATGTTGGCATGGTTGAATTGGCTGAGCACCACGCTGAGCGACTGATACAGAAACACCATCCACATGGGTGCGCCTGCGATCACCACGGCAACTGTGGTGAACACAAAGCGCACCACACTCTCCCCCGGATGGTGCCGGTTGGCCGATGTCGTATCAACCTGGGTGTCGGAATGATGAATCAGGTGCAACCGCCAGAGCAGTGGTGTCTTGTGCTGGACAAAGTGCGGCAGCCACGCCCCCACCAGATCGAGCAGCAACAGCCCGAGTGCGAGCTGTACAAGCAGTGGCAACTCCGGTAACCAGAACAAGACACCAAACTGTTCGGCCGATACCCAGGCTGAGGCGCGCAGCAGCAGAAATGCCAAGGCGAAGTTGACAACGATTGTTGTCGCCGTGAAGAAAAAATTGCGCAGTGCATGCGGCCAGCGTGTGCCGGGAAACCGCACCAGCGGCTGGGCACTCTCCCACATCCAGAAGAATGCGATCCCACCGGCGAGAATCAGTGCGCGATGGGAGGAGGGAATGGTGTCAAAGTACGCAATGAGCGATTCCATCTGGCCGAATCAACGGCGCCCTGATTCATTCGTCAATGGAGCGGATGCAGTGCCGGGGAACGTGTGTCATTGTCCGGCAGCGCCGCGCTGTCAGGCCCAACGCTGTACCGCGTCAGCCACCCGATCCTTCGCGATCAGCTCGCGCAACTCATCACCCAGGCGCTCGCTGGCATCGAGCGTGGCCTGCCAGCGACGCATGCGCTCACTGTCGTCAAAGGCGTAAAAGTCTCGGCGGTCGGGAATCTTGCCGCCGGGCAGCGACGCAACAAAGGCGTCACTGGGCGCAATCATGAGCACGCGGCCAAAGTTCGCGGCGCGCGCACGGCGCCAGGGTAGTCGCTTGTCAAACCAGCCTGGGATCACGTGCGAATAGAAATGCGGGTAGAGCACCAATCCGCTGCCGGGGCCGAAATCCAGATCCAGATGGTAATCGAGTACGCCACCGTCCCAGTGTATGCCTGCCGGAGCTCCCGGAATGCGTACGCCTTCAAGCACCATCGGTATCGCCCCCGAAGCGAGCAGCACGGAGCGCAGGATGTCGCGTGTGAGTGCCACATGCTGCGTTGGCAGATCGCGCCAATGCGAGAAGGGCGTCGGTCCGTGCACGTTGTGAAACACGCATCGACGGAACTGAAGCCCCAACGAACGGCGTGAGACGGTGTTAACCGCAGCGGCCACCGCGATTGACGCGGAGAGCAGCAGCCGGTGGTCACTGGAGGCCAGCCCGCGTCCCACTGCGGTGATCACATGCAATCGGAACACGGGGTGCGCAAGGATTTCATTCACACCATTGGTGCCGAGCAGCAGATCAAGGGCGCGCGTGAGGACCTCGGTAACCTCCCGGGTGTCGGGACGCCGGGAATAGCGCTGCTCGTAGATGTACGCGTGATGCCCACGGGCGAGCGCGGCAACAGGATCTGCCTGGGCCAGACACGCCATGCGCCAGCTCCCGATAGACGACCCCACCAGATGCAGCGCACGCGTGCGCTCCGGCTGCTGCAGGAACTCACCGAAGAGCATGCGGTCAAGACCGCCAATGGAGAGCCACTTTGCGCCACCCGAAGCGCCGGGCATGATGTCAACATCTTCTGCGCGCAGCCCACGCTCGCGCACCAGCGCATACGCCTGTGCGCCGGCCCGCAGGGTGAGTGACGGCGTGCTGCTGTGAATAGCCGGCACGGTGAGGCGCTACGCGACAGGATGCACGACGCCATCCACGACGGAGCGAATCGTTGACGCGACCTTCGCGGCATCCGATGCCCGCAAACCACAAATGCCGATGCGCAGCCCCTCGGGCACCGGCACCACAAATACGTCGGCTTGTGCCAGTCGTTCACTCGTTGCCCTGGGGTTTGTCGCGGGTACTGTCACAAAAAACCCACCGTCCCACGGCGCTCCCGCAAATCCTTCCCTTTTGAGTGCGCTGTCGAGTGCATCGGCGCGCTCCGCGAGCACGCGGCGCCAGTGTGCGTGTTCCGACTCCAGCGCCTTGCGCTGTGCCGGATCGGCAATCAGTCGCAGCAGTACATGCATGGGCGCGCGTGCACAGTTGGAGTAGGTACCGCGACAGCTGGTTGACAAGGCCGCAAACATCGAGGGATCGGTCACCCACGGAAAGACGAGCGCACCGGCCCGTGCACCGTACAGCGTGAAGGCTTTGCTCAGACTCAGACACGCGCCCACCAGAATGCGCCCTGCTTCGCCCACCGCGCGGTAATCGTCAAGCGCTTCGCGTACGCGCGCCGGTTCACGCGCGTAGTCGAGGTACGCAAAGTCAAGCACCAGCGAAACCGGTCCGTGGTCGCTCATTTCACGCAGCAGTTCCAGCAGCGCGCGCCGGTTGCCGGTGGAAAGGCTGCGCCCCGTGGGATTGTGGCAGGGATCGTTCAACCAGACGAGCAGCCGTCCCTGCGTGCGAAGGATTTCCATGGCGCGCGTTCGCCACGTCGCAATATCGAGCGTGCCGTCGATAGACGGATACGGAGCGGTGGCCAGTCGCATCCCGTTCTCGCTGGTGAGCACGTCGTATGGACCCCAATAGGGAGACGCGGTGAGCACGCGCATGCCCGGCTCAAGCAAGTTGCGCAAGCTGAACGCGAGAGCGCCCGTACCGCCGGGTGTGGCTACTCCGGCACCGTACGACGTAAGCTCCGGCCAGTGGCGCTGGGTAAGGGCCAGCAGATAACGCGGATCGCCGGCAATGGGCGCGTACGGTGCGATCTCTGCGGGAGTAAGCTGCGCGTATTGCGACATGACGCTGGAAAGCGCGACAAACCTGCCATCATCGTCGAGCAGCGCGCCCATGGCGGTGTTGATGACCTGACGGCCGTTTGCTGCCGCCGATTGTGCGGCCGCGTTCATGGTGAAGATAAGATCGGCACCATCAAAGTCGCGCCGACGTGGAATCAGGTGCTCGATCACGCGCCATCCTGTGCGTTCGGGAATTGACTGCGAGAAGGCTCGGTGGTGGTGTGCTCTGACGCAAGCTCCATCAACTTCCGGGCTGTACTTTGCGTAGACTCAGCAGTGAACCTGCCTGCGATCGTTCCCAAACCTCATGGCCATTATGCGTGATTCAGCCCGCCCGGCGCTCGGCGCCCTCCTCGTTGCTGCCGCTGTCGGCTGCGCTCCCAGCGTGTGGCAACCTCAGCCATCGCCGAGTCCGACGCCGGCACCAGCCGCCAGTGCGCGACCCGCGGCATCGACTCCAGCGGCCGAAAACGCCGCCGGCGCCGCACAGACAGGCGCCGGACAGTCGAACGCATCCCGCCGGGGACCGCGCCCGTACGGGCAAGTGGTCACGTCGGCCGCACGCACCGAACGCGGTGGCATCACGGTGCATCGCATTGACGAGAAGATTCTCTTCGAGATTCCAGACTCGCTGCTGGGACGGGATTTCCTCATGGTCACCCGTGTGTCGGGAGTGCCGGCCGGCTCCGGTGGATTTCAGAGCGCCGGCAGCTCGCTCAACGAACGGCTCATCCGCTGGGATCGCACCAATGATCGTCTGCTGCTCAAGAGCATCAGTACAGACGCGGTCGCCGACAGCTCGCTGCCCATCGCGATCAGCGTTGCGCAGAACAACTTTCCGGCGATCATTGGCGCGTTTCCGATTGCCGCGTTCTCGCGCGACAGCGGCGCGTACGTAGTGGACGTGACAGACTTTTTCGCCACGGACAATCCGGCCACCAGTGGCATGAGTGCCAATCAGCGGCGTAGCTATGGTGTGCGACGCTTTGACGCATCACGCAGCTATGTAAGCAGCGTGCGCACCTTCCCGATGAATACCGAAGTGCGGCAGGTGCAGACGTTTGACGCGTCCACGCCGCCGGGTGATGCAAGCAGCGGCACGGTGACAATGGAAACACGTCAGTCGATTGTACTGCTGCCGAAGACACCAATGCGTCCGCGTTTTGCCGATGCACGGGTGGGTTACTTCTCGGTCAATCGTGTGAACTACGGGCTTGATGTACCGAAGGCCGAAACCGAAACGTTCATCACGCGCTGGCGACTGGAGCCCAAGGATCCGGCGGCCTACGCGCGCGGCGAGCTGGTGGAGCCGGTCAAGCCGATTGTGTACTACATCGATCCGGCCACGCCCTCGCGCTGGGCGCCGTATGTGAAGCAAGGCGTGGAAGACTGGTCCACGGTGTTTGAGACTGCCGGATTCAAGAACGCTGTGCAGGCGCGTTACGCGCCGTCGAAGGCCGAAGATCCCGACTTTGATCCTGATGACGCGCGTTACAGCATGGTGCGCTGGGCCGCCAGTCTTACGCGTAACGCCACGGGTCCGCACACGCACGACCCACGCTCGGGCGAAATCATCAACAGCGAAATCACCTGGTACCACAACCACATGCGTTCATATCGCAACTGGTTGATCATGGAAACCGGTGCCGCCAATCCTGCCGCGCGCACGCTCGATATTCCCGAAGAGCTGATGGGCGAGACGATGCGTCAGGTGATCGCGCATGAAATCGGCCACGCGCTGGGTTTGCAGCACAACATGATTGCGTCGGCGTCGTTCCCCGTTGATTCACTGCGCAGCCCGAGCTTCACACGTCAGTTTGGTGTAAGCGCCACGATCATGGACTACGCGCGACAGAACTACGTGGCGCAGCCCGGTGATGGTCTCAACCCCAAAGACTTTATCCGTCGCCTCGGCCCCTTCGATGACTTCGCGATCAACTGGGGCTACCGCCTGACGTCGGCGCCGACGCCTGAAGCGGAGCGCGAGGTATTGCACGGATGGCTGCAGAATCAGAACAGTCGTTTCCCGTATCGCTTTGTGTCACAGCGATTGGGCGGCGGCGACCCGCGTAATCAGACCGAAGATCTGGGCGATGATCCGGTCAAGGCGTCCACGTACGCCGTGGCCAACTACAAGCGCATGATCCCGAATCTGATCGCGTGGACCACCCGTCCGGGCGAAGACTTTTCGGAGTTGCAGGAAGTGTACGAAGAGTCGCTTGGCCGCTGGTCGGGCTACATGAATCATGTGGCAACCGTTGTGGGCGGTGTGCATGTGGACTTGCAGACGGGTGAGTCGACTGAGCCCGTGTACACCGTTATTCCGAAGGCGCGCCAGAAGGCGGCGTTGCAGTTTTTGTCGGACAATGTGATGACCACACCCACCTGGTTGCAGCCTGACGCGCTCATCCAGCGCATCGGTCCCAACACGGTGCTGGCATCGCGTCAGGCGGGGCTGGTGGCGCGGCTGCTCGATCCGGCTCGGCTTGGTCGCCTGAGCGACGCGGAACGCTACGATCCGTCAAACGCCTATCCGCTCACGGAATATCTCGCTGATCTCAAGCGTGCGATGTGGAGCGGTGCGCAACCCGACGCCAACCGTCGTCAGCTGCAGCGTGTGTATTTGCAGCGGCTGGAAGGGATGATCACGCCTCCCGAAGGTGGTGGTGGCGGTCGTTCAGTGCCGTTTGTGACTGCGCCATCGCTCATGCAGAGCGACCTGCCGGCACTTGCCCGCATGCAACTGCGCGAGATTCAGCGTGACGCGCGAGCCATGATGCAGTCGGCCGGCAACACGACGGCCCGCGCGCACTGGAGCGATATCTCGGACCGCATTTCGGCGATGCTTGAGCCGAAATAATCCTGCCGAGGTGCGAAACCTGTGGTCGGCGCCGGTGGGCGCCGGCCACAGCCAGGCGGCGCTCCGCAAGCGAAGAGCTCGCTCCCCGCTGGCGCATTGGAATGCGCCCGGGCACAATACACTATGCCTACCCTCCCGAAGTTCCTGCCCGGCGCGCTCGCTGCCGTAACCCTGGCGAGCGCCGCCACCGCGCCGACCCTCTACGCGCAAACTCCGCCCGCGGCCAAGACCGTCGCGCTGCCGCTCAAGGCTGAACGCACTCACACGTTCACCACCAGCAAGGGCACCTGGCTGTCGCTCGATGTGTCGCCTGATGGGCAAACGATTGTGTTTGATCTGCTCGGCGATCTGTACACGTTGCCGATCACCGGCGGCAAAGCGACACGCATCACGTCGGGCATGGCGTACGATGTGCAGCCACGCTACTCGCCCGATGGTTCACGCATTGTATTCGTGAGCGACCGGTCGGGTGGTGACAATGTGTGGCACATGAAAGCCGACGGCAGCGACACTACGCAGCTCACGAAGGGCAACAACAACTTGTACGTGTCGCCGGAGTGGACACCGGATGGCAAGTACATCGTGGCGTCAAAGTCAGGTGGACTGGGCGGCGTGGCCAAACTGTGGATGTATCACGTGGATGGCGGCAGCGGCCTTGCGCTGAGCACCGAGCCTGCGGCACCACCCAACCTCAAAATGCTCGGCGCTGCATTTGGCAAAGATCCACGCTACATGTGGTTTGCGGCGCGCACTGGTGACTGGCAGTACAACGCACTTGGCCCGCAATACCAGATTCACGTGTGGGACAAGGAAAACGGACGCACGTCGCAGATGACCACGCGCTTTGGTTCGGGATTCCGCCCCACGTTGTCACCTGATGGCAAATATCTGGTGTACGGCACGCGCTTTGAAACGAAGACCGGCCTGCGTTTGCGCAATCTCGAAACGCAGGAAGAAGACTGGCTCGCGTTCCCCGTGCAGCGAGACGACATGGAATCGCGTGCGCCAATGGATGCGTATCCCGGCTTCTCGTTCACACCTGATTCACGCGCCGTCGTTGTGTCGTACGGTGGTGAAATCTGGCGTGTGCCGGTAGACAAGTCGGCGCCGTCCAAGATTCCGTTCGAAGCCGAAGTGAAGCTGGAGATGGGCCCCGAGGTGAAGTTCGCCTACAGCATCGACACGAGCGCCACGTTCACGGCCCGGCAGATTCGCGATATCGCCCCGTCGCCCGACGGCAAACAGCTGGCGTTCGTCTCCATGGATCGCGTGTACGTGGTGGACATGCCAAACGGCACACCGCAGCGTGTGTCAGCAGATACGGTTGGTGAGTTCAATCCGGTGTGGTCACCGGATGGTGCGAGTGTTGGCTACGTGACGTGGCACGATGCGGCAGGTGGCTCGATTGCCAAGGCCACGCGTGCAGCGCGCGGCAACACATGGCGCGTGACAACGCTCAGCAATGGCAACGCGCTGTACAGTGATCTTGCGTGGTCACCCAAGGGTGATCGCATTGTTGCAGTGCGTGCAGCAGCACGTGAACTGCAGGAAGCAGGTGGTGCGTTTTTTGGTCCCGCGGCGGCCGAGTTTGTCTGGGTGCCGGCCAACGGCGGCGATGTTACACGCATCATGCCAACCGGTGGCCTGGGCAATCCGCACTTCACAAGTGATGCTGAGCGCATCTATGCATACGGCGACGGGTTGCAGTCGTTCCGCTGGGATGGCACTGATCTCAAGACACATGTGAAGGTGACGGGTCCGCTGCCACCGGGTGCCGGCGGAGCGATTGGACTTGATGCCGATCTTGTGGCGCGTGCATCGCAGCAGTGGATTGGTGGACGTGGTGCGCGTCCGATTGATTTTGAAAGCAACCGTGGCTTTGGCGGCAGTTTCGCGAGTGCTGCGTCGCACCTCGATGACAACGAACCTGCACCACCGCGTCCGCGGCCTGCGTCGCTGGTGATCATGGCGCCAACGGGTGATCAGGCGCTGGCCATGGTGGGTATGGATTTGTACACGGTGACTGTGCCGGTGGCCGGCAGCACGCCGCCCACGGTTTCAGTGGTGAATCCCGAGACGTCGTCGGTGCCCGTGCGCAAGCTCAACACGGTGGGTGGCGAGTTTCCCGCGTGGAGTGCCGACGGCAAGCATGTAATGTGGTCGCTGGGCAATGCGCTGTGGAACTACGATCTTGAGCGCGCGAAAGTAGTTGACGATTCGCTCGAAGCTGACGCGCGTCGTGTTGCACTGATCCGTGCAGATACCACGAAGAAGGACAGCCTCGCACGCGCTGATTCCGTTGCCAAGGCTGACACCACCAAGAAAGAAAAGCCAGGCTACAAGCCCGATGAGCGTCGCATCGCCGTAACGGCGGTTCGCGATCAGCCGCGTGGTACACTGGTATTGCGCGGTGCCAAGACAATCACAATGAAAGGCAATGAGATTATCGAAAACGCCGACATTGTGATTCGTGACCGGCACATTGTGGCGATCGGTGCGCGCGGCAGTGTGCAGATTCCCGACGGTGCTGAAGTGATGGATGTGAGTGGCAAAATCATCATGCCCGGCATGGTGGACACGCACTATCATCCGCAGTGGCTCACACCACAGATCCACAACACGCAGACGTGGCAGTATCTGGCAACGCTGGCGTATGGCACCACAACTACGCGCGACCCGCAAACAGCCACGACCGACTTTCTGAGCTACAGCGATCAGGTTGACGCTGGTGCCATGATTGGTCCGCGCATTTACACCACGGGCCCCGGCGTTTTCAGTGCTGAACCCGTGCGCGATCTTGATCATGCGCGCGACATCATGAAGCGCTACGCGACGTACTACGATACCAAAACGCTCAAGATGTACATGAGCGGCAATCGTCAGCAGCGTCAGTGGCTGATCATGGCAGCCAAGGAGCTCGAGATCATGCCCACCACAGAAGGCGGACTCGATCACAAGCTCAATCTCACGCACGGCGTTGACGGCTATCCGGGTATTGAACACACGCTGCCCATTACGCCCAAGTTCGATGATGTGTACGAATGGTACAAAGCCACGCAGACGGTGAACTCACCAACGCTCGTGGTGGAGTATGGTGGACCCTTTGGTGAAGGCTGGTTCTACCAGACCGAAGATCTGCTCAGCGATACCAAGCTGCGTCACTTCACACACCCTGTAGACTTTGACGGCAAGGTGCGCCGTCGCGGTACGGGCAACGCACCTGGACCGGCCGGCTTTGCGGTAAAGGAGGAATACGCGATGTGGCAGCACGCGGAAGACCTCGCCAAGACGGTAGAAGCGGGCGGCAAGGTTGGTGTGGGCAGTCACGGCCAGTTGCAGGGGCTGGGCATGCACTGGGAGCTGTGGCTGGTGCAGAGCGGTGGCATGTCGGAGCATGACGCGCTGCGTGCGGCTACGATTGTCGGAGCCGAGGCAATCGGACTGGGCGCGAGTGTTGGATCGCTCGAAGCGGGCAAGTTTGCCGACCTGCTCGTGCTTGATCGTGATCCGCTTGCCAACATCCGCAACACCAACAGCATTCGCATGGTCATGCTCAACGGCCGTTTGTACGATGGAAACTCGCTCGACGAGCTGTACCCACGTCAGCGCAAGCTGGTGCGGCAGCCCTGGAGCTACGAGCTTCCGAAGGCGGGGGCGGGCATTCGCTGACGCACTGCCACATCGCGCGTAGCGACCGGTTCTGTCTGCGTCTTATGTTGTACCTGTGACTCTCCGACCGCGCGCGCAGTGGGGCACGTTGCCGTGGGCGCCTACACACTACGGACGTTCCGTGCTTGGGACGCCGCTGGAAGTGTGGCGTCCCACCGGCTCGTGCGATCTGCTGATTTTTGCCGCCATTCATGGCGAAGAGCCCGAAACCACGTGGGCGCTCTCGCGCGCGCTCCGGCAACTGTCAGGGCCGCCTCAGCATGCGGCGGTGGTACTGGCCGCTAATCCTGACGGACTGCTTCGCGGTACACGTGCCAATGCCAATGGCGTTGATCTCAATCGCAACTTTCCCTCGAGCAATTGGGCGCCCGATCCCGTGTACAGTCGCGCGACGATTGGCGATGCACGCGATGTGGAGCTGAGTCCGGGCGCAGCGGCAGGCTCCGAGCCCGAAACACAAGCGCTCATGCAGCTTATTGCCGAGCTCAAGCCACACGCCGTGATCGCGTTGCACGCACCACTGGCGTGCATTGACGATGACAACCTGAGCGAACTCGGCCAGCGCCTGGCCAATCGCACGGATATGCCACTGGTGCGTGATGTCGGATATCCGACGCCCGGCTCGTTTGGATCGTGGGGAAAGGAAAATGGCGTTCCGGTGATTACATATGAGTTTCCCGTCATCGCCAATGAAGATCTCATGCGCCTGCACGTGCCCGTGCTGGTGGAACTGCTCACGAATACGCTGCCGTGACGCTTAACTACATCTGGCTTTCGTTCTTCCTCGTCTCGCTGGTGGTGGGACTCGTCAAGCTTGTAGGCGGCGGCGACACTGCAGTGTTTGCGTCAATGACGCAGGCCACCTTCGATTCAGCGAAGACAGGCTTTGAGATCTCTCTGGGCCTCACAGGTGTGCTCACCCTGTGGCTTGGTCTCATGAAAGTTGGAGAGGAGGGCGGTGCCATTGCCGTGCTGGCTCGCATCGTGAGTCCGTTCTTCCGGCGACTGTTTCCCGAGGTGCCGCGCGATCACCCGGCACTGGGCTCCATCATCATGAACTTTTCGGCCAACATGCTGGGGCTCGACAACGCCGCCACGCCGCTTGGCCTCAAAGCGATGAACGAGCTGCAGACACTCAATCCCGACAAGGAAACGGCCACCAACGCGCAGATCATGTTTCTGGTGCTCAACACCTCGGGGCTGACGCTCATCCCGATCAGCATCATGGTGTATCGCGCACAGCTGGGCGCCGCGAATCCGGCCGATGTGTTTTTGCCGATCATGCTCACCACCTATTTCGCCACGCTTTCCGCGCTTGTTGCGGTGGCTTTGGTGCAGCGCATCAATCTCTTTGATCCTGTGTTGCTGGCGTGGCTGGTTGGCGTGACCACGGTAATTGGTGGAATGGTCTACACGTTTTCGGGGATGGATCGTGATCGTGTTCAGGCGATCTCCAACGTGGTGGCCAATGTTACGCTCTACGGCGTGATTTCCACGTTTCTCATCATGGCGCTGGTCAAGGGTGTCAACGCCTACGAAGCATTTATCGAAGGCGCGAAAGAAGGCTTTCAGGTGGCCATTCGCATTATTCCGTATCTGGTCGCGCTGCTGGTCGCGATTGGCGTGTTTCGCGCTTCCGGTGCGTTGGATCTGCTGCTCATCGGCATCGGCAAGCTGTTCGCAGTGTTTGGCCTCGATGATCGCATAATTCCGGCGTTGCCCACAGCGCTCATGAAGCCGCTCTCCGGAAGTGGCGCACGCGGTATGATGGTGGACGCCATGACAACCTATGGCGCCGACTCATTTGTCGGCCGGTTGTCTTCGACCTTTCAGGGTGCCACCGACACCACCTTCTACATTCTGGCGCTGTACTTTGGCTCGGTTGGCATTCGCAAAACGCGGCACGCTATTTCGGTGGGGTTGTTTGCCGATGCCGTTGGTGTGATCGCGGCGATCGTTATTGCATACATCTTCTGGGGTTAGAGCACGTCAGAGCTGCGCTCGTACGTTTCAACGAGCGCACGCATCTGCTGCACAATCGCCGGTGTGATTTGATCCCACGTAAAGCGATAGCCCCAGTTGCCTGCATCACGTCCCGGTGTGTTCATACGTGACTCGCTGCCCTGGGCGAGCATGTCCTGCAACGGCACGATCGCAGTGTCGCACACCGATGCCATGGCGGCGCGAATCATTGCCCATGGCATATCACGATCGGTGGCATTCAGATAGCGCGCAGCGAACGCACGTTCAGCGGCAATGGCTTCGGCTGATTGCGTGGAGTCCGTCTCGGCGGCGGACTGCCACCAGCCCATCACGGTGTTGTTGTCGTGTGTACCGGTGTACACCACGGAGTGACGCGGGAAGTAGTGCGGTCGCGTGTCGGCAGACTGTGCACCGGGGCTGAAGGCAAACTGCAAAATGCACATGCCCGGATAGCCCCACTGCTCACGCAATGCTTCAACATCGGGAGTGATCACGCCAAGATTCTCGGCAATGATTGGCAATGGGCCGAGTGCATCATGAATCGCTTTGAAAAGCGCGTTCCCGGGTCCGGTTTGCCACACGCCGTTGATCGCGGTGGTCTCATCACCCGGCACTTCCCAGTAGCCCGCGAATCCGCGGAAATGATCCACCCGCACCAGGTCAAAGTTGTCGAACGCGGCTCGCATGCGGCGAATCCACCACGCATAACCGTCTGCCTGCATGGCGTCCCAGTCGTAAATCGGATTGCCCCACAGCTGGCCGGTCTCGCTGAAGTAGTCTGGTGGCACGCCCGCCTGCACGCGGGGCGTGCCGTCGTCGCGCAGCAAGAACTGCTGCGCATTGCTCCACACATCGGCGCTGTCGTGCGCGACGTAAATGGGCACGTCACCCATTAGGCGGATGCCCCGCGCTGCCGCGGCCGTGCGCAGGGCACGGTACTGCGTGAAAAAGAGAAACTGCTCAACCTGACGTGACTCAATCGCGTGGGCCAACCGCGTGCGCGCTACGGATAGTGCATCAGGATCACGACGCGCCAACGGGGCTGGCCATTCATGCCATGACTTGCCGTTGTACATCTCTTTGAGCGCCATAAACAGCGCAAAGTCGGGCAGCCAGGCAGATTCCTGCGCCACGAAGGCCTCGTACGCTTCGTCGCGCGGCGTGCCGGCGACCAGTCGATTGAGCAACCGACGCTTGTGCGAAATGACGCGTGCAAAATCAACGGAGTGCACGGGCAAGCGCGCAACATCGACTGGTTCAGGCTCAACGCTGATGAGCAGCGGGTTGCCCGCAAAGGCCGAAAACACCTGATAGGGCGAATCGCCGTAACCGGTGGGGCCGAGCGGGAGCATTTGCCAGATGCTGAATCCGCACTCGGCCAGCACATCAAGAAACTTGATCGCCTCCGCGCCCAGCTCCCCGATGCCGTTCGGACCGGGAAGTGAGGTTGGATGCAACAGTAAGCCGGCCGAACGGGGGAGATTTGCAGGCACGCGCTACAACTTAGGTGGCCTGCAACGCGGCTGGATAGTCCGTGTAGCCCTTCTCGCCCGGCGTGTAGAATGTTGCGAAGTCGGGCTCATTCAGCGGCAGATCCTGCTTCAATCGTGTGGCGAACTGTGGGTTGGCCAACACCGGTCGACCGAACGCTGCGAGGTCTGCGGCCTTCTTTTCGAGCAGCGCCTGCGCCTGCTCCTGATCAAGTCCGCCTGAAGCAATGAACGTGCGACCGAACGCCGCGCGCAGCTTCGCAATGAAGCTGTCAGGCACTTCCGGTGCGCCCATGGACTCATGGTTCACCAGGTGCAGATACGCCAGGCCGAGTGCGCTCAACTCGCGAGCCAGCTCGAGATACTGCGGTTCTACTCCGTCGTAGGGTCCCGTCTTGTTGAACGCGCCATAAGGCGAGAGGCGAATGCCAACGCGATTGGCGCCAATGGCTGCGACTGTCGCCTTGGCCACTTCCAGTGCAAAGCGATTGCGCGCCGCGGCACTGCCACCGTAACCATCGGTTCGCTGATTGATGTTGGCGTTCAGGAACTGTTCAATGAGATAGCCGTTGGCGCCGTGCAGCTCAACGCCGTCAAAGCCCGCTTCAATCGCCAGCTTTGCCGTGTGCGCGTACTCATCAACCACCTTCGCGATTTCCGCTTCGGTCAACGCGTGTGGCACACTGGCCGGCTGCAGACCTTCGGCGTCCGTGTACACTGAATCGTCCATGGCCACCGCCATCGGTCCCACCACGCGTGCGCCATCAGGCAGGTTGACGCTCACTGATGCCCGGCCGGTGTGCATGATCTGCAGAAAAATGCGTGCGCCCTTGTCGTGCACCGCTTTGGTCACGTGCTTCCAACCTTCCACCTGCGCCTGATTGTACAAGCCCGGAATGCGCGGGTAGCCGACCCCGTCGGGCGAGGGCGATGTGCCTTCGGTAATGATCAGGCCAACGTCAGCACGCTGGGCGTAATACTCCGCCATGATTGGCGTAGGGACATTGTCCGTGCTGGCGCGATTGCGCGTCATCGGTGCCATCACAAGCCGGTTGGCTAGCGGAAGGCCCGCGAGATCGTAGGATTCAAAGAGCATGACTGATGACTCCGGAGCGAAAGGAAAGTTGATTTGTGTACCGTATGGTATGTATGTTACCGTCTGGTACATAAATAGCAAGTGATTTCTCTTAGTTCCAAGACAAGTGCACGGGGGCTCATTGCGAGGCAGGCCACGGGAGTTTGATCCAGACTCAGCGTTAGATCATGTACTGCCGGTATTCTGGCGGGACGGGTTTGACGGCGCGTCTGTGCAGGAGCTGGCTGATGCGGCGGGGGTGAGCAAGCCGAGCCTGTACGCTGCGTACGGCAACAAGGAGTCTCTGTATCTGGCAGCGCTCCGGCGTTACGGGGAGCGGCACACGGCCAACCGGGTGGTGGCCCTCAACGCGGAGACTGACGCCAGGGAGGCCATGCGCGGCTATATGCGTGCCAGTGTGGAGGCATACACGAATCCTGAGCATCCGGCAGGCTGTCTGATCGTGATGGGCGCTACGGCCTGCGAGTCGGCCTCGCTTCCCGAGTCAGTGCGGGCGGGGCTGTGTGCAACAATGCGAGCAGCGGCAGAACAGATCGGGCAGCGGTTGGTTCGTGCTCAACGTGATGGTCAGCTGCCTTTGTCGGTTGATACTGGCGCCATGGCGGCGTTCTACAACACCGTTTTGGCGGGGCTCAGCGTTCAGGCGAAGGCCGGGGTGCCGCGTGAGCTGTTGCTCCCGGTTGTAGACGAAGCGATGCGGGGCTGGCCGGAGTAGTTGCTGCGACGTTGGGGTGCACGTCCTCCATGAGTGCTGCTTGCTACGTGCTACGTGCTACCTGCTGCCTGCAACGTGCTGCGTGCGCGCGCCCGACGGTGTTGCTCGGTGCTTCTGCACGCCCGGCTGCACTGGCGCACTCAATCACTGCGCGATGAATTAGAGTCATGAGCCTCGATCAAAAAGCCGCGCGCGTTTTTGGCGACGATGAACCGACGCATTTCGGTTCAGGTTGGATGAGCGGTACGATCTCCGTCTTCCTTGGCGTCATGGCCGTGGGGGCGGTGATTTGTTTTTATATCCCCGAGTTGCTCACCAGCCCCGAAGTGCGCGCGGTATTGCCGATCCCGCTCATACGCACGCTGATTCAGCTCGTTATTGCGTTCGGCTTTCTGCTTGGGTTTCTGAGCGCGCTGTTACGGAAGCGCAAAGTGCTGGGGTTCACCGGTATTGCCCTGGCCATGCTGGCGGCACTCGGCGGAGGAGGGAACGTTCCGGTTGAAGGAGCGGTGCAGACTACGCCGGTGTACCTGGGGCTTGACTGGTTCCTGCTCAACTTGCTGCTGCTGGCTGTTGTGTTTGTGCCGCTGGAAAAGGTATGGCCACACCGGCGCGGACAGTCGGTATTCCGGGTGGGTTGGACCACTGACACGATCTATTTTTTTGTCAGCCATCTGCTCGTGCAGATGTCTACACTGCTCACCCTGATGCCGGCGCAGCTGTTCTTTGACTGGGCCATCCATCCGGCGGTGCAAGGCGCGGTACGATCGCAGCCGTTTGTCTTGCAGTTCCTGCAGTGCATGCTGGTGGCAGATCTCGCGGAATACACCATTCATCGCTACTTCCACAAATCGCGTTGGCTGTGGCCGTTTCACGCGGTGCATCACTCCAGCACCGAGATGGACTGGCTGGCCGGATCGCGCCTGCATGTGGTGGATATCGTACTCACGCGCGGTCTGACCTTCGTGCCGCTGTTCGTGCTGGGCTTTGATACAGGTCCGTTGTACGCGTATCTGGTGTTCGTGTCGGTGCACGCGGTGTTTATTCACAGCAATGTGTCGTGGCGCTTTCCACGATGGGTGGAAAACGTGATTGTGACGCCACGCTTTCATCATTGGCATCACGCCATTGAACGTGAAGCAATTGACAAGAACTTTGCCGTGCACTTTCCGTTTCTCGACAAACTCTTTGGCACGTACTACGGTCCTGAAGGTGCGTGGCCTGCCGGGTACGGCATAGAGGGCAATCCCGTTCCCGATGGCTTTGCAAAGCAGCTGGTGTATCCGGTTCGCCCCGGCAAACGTTCAGGGGCCGCGTGATTCCGTCACACGAAAGCAACGACAGCGCTGCGGATTGATGTCCACGTCACCGTTGCCGGCTCTTGAGACACCGGGCTTTCTGACACGCGCGATTGCGCTGTGCTCAATCATTGGTGCCGTCGTGTTGCTGGCCGTGCACGTACTGCGCCTGCTTGACGCCGCGAAAACATTGCCTGACTGGACGCTGTTCCTGGCGGTGGCGATTGTGCCGCTCGCGATGCTTGTCGCCGATGTGCTGTCGGGGCTCGTGCACTGGTTTGCCGACACATGGGGGCATCAAAGCATGCCGGTGCTTGGCAAGCGGTTACTGCGGCCGTTCCGTGTGCATCACATTAATCCGGACGACTTTCTGCGCCGCCACTGGATTGATACCAATGGTGACGTGGCCACGATTGTCGCCGTTGTGCTCGCTATCGCGCTGCGGCTTTCTGTTGAGAGCGTCGGAAGCTGGTGCGTCTTGCTGTTTATTGTCGTGGTCGCCGCCGTCACACTGCCCACCAATCAGGTGCATCAGTGGGCGCACATGCGGCGACCCCCGGCCATCATAAGGTGGCTGCAAAGTCGACGCGTGCTGCTCAGCCATTCACAGCACGCGATGCACCATGCGCCGCCATATCTCACGAACTACTGTATTGCACTTGGCTGGGCCAACGGGGTATTGGTTCGTATTGAGGCATTTCCCCGTCTCGAGCGGTTGATCACGCGAACCACAGGCGTGCAGCCGCGTGCCGATGAAATCTCAGACGCTGTGCACTAGCCAACGTCCCCCAACCCGAACGCTCATGACGCCACCCAACGCTCCTGCATGGTGGGACGGCATCAGCACCGATGTCCGCCCCACGCTCACGCACCATATTGGTGCCGACGTGTGCGTGGTGGGGCTGGGTGGGTCCGGATTGGCGGCGGTGCGCGCCGCTCGTGCCCTCGGCGCGCGTGTGGTCGGTGTCGATGCCGGTCGCATCGCGGGCGCGGCAGCGGGACGTAATGGTGGACTGCTGCTGGGTGGACTCGCACCCTTTCATCACGACGTAGTTGATCGATGGGGGACGGAGCAAGCGGGTACGCTCTATCGGCATACACTGGCCATGCTGCAGGAGTTGGCGCAGGAGTTTGAAGACGAGACGTGGTGGCACGGATCGTTGCGCATTGCAATGGATGACGAAGAACTTCGTGATTGCACGCGTCAGCACGAACAGATGCTGAATGACGGATTGCCGGTTGACTGGTACGAAGGTGCGGAAGGACACGGACTGCTGTTTCCCTCAGACGGCGCCTCGCATCCGGTGCGCCGTGCGATGGCGCAGGCCGATCGCGTAGAGTCCGACGGCGCGGAACTGTACGAGTTCTCTCCGGTCGCAAAAGTGCAATCCGGCATGGTTCAGTTGAGCAACGGCTCGCGCATTGAGGCGCCGGCCGTGATTGTCTGCGCTGACGGCGCCCTCGGAACACTGCTGCCATCCCTCTCCAGTCGTATTCGACCGGTACGACTGCAAATGCTGGCCACAGCGCCGGCTACTGACGTGCACATTCCGCGTCCGGTATACGCGCGCTTTGGCTATGACTACTGGCAGCAACTTCCCGATGGGCGTGTCGTGCTTGGTGGTGGGCGGGATCACTTTGTGGAGGACGAATACACCCACAGTGATCTCACAAGCGACGCGGTGCAGGAGTATCTGGAGTCATGCCTGCGACGGTGCGTAGGGACGATTGCCCCGGTCACGCACCGATGGGCTGCGACGGTTTCCTACAGCGCCGATGAGCTGCCGATCGCCGAACAGGTAGACGAGGGTGTGTATGGAGCGGGCGCGTACTCGGGCACGGGCAATGTGGTTGGTGTGCTGTGCGGACGTGCGCTGGCGCGAAGGGCGCTTGGGGAGAGGGATGAGTTTCTGGATGCGCTCGAAGCGATGCGGGGGGGGGGACAGGCTGAGCGTTTGAGGCGCGTTTACGGTTCGGGTTGACTGTTGACGGTGGAGGTTGCACTGCGCGTTTGACGGCGTTCTCGGTGGCAGTTTACCGTAAACTGTTGGCGGTTTTTCCGACCGCATACTGTCAACCGTGCACCCCCACCGAGAACGCCGTCGAACGGCAGTTGTTGTTTCTCAGAGGATGCTGTCGAACGGTTGTTCAGTCACTGCCCCCGCCCATCACCTTCAACAGCACTGCACTCGGCCAAAAACTGAATGCATGCAGATACCCCACCAGTCCGCCCTCGGCGGTGCCTGTGGCCCGATGCTGATCCACCCATTCCTTCATGCTCGGCACGGGCCATGGAGTGAGCGTTCCGTCGGGCTGCGCGCGACTTTCCACTGCGTGCCAGAGCTGTTCCCAGTCACCACGTGACGCCGCCAGATATGGCGCCGCGGCGTTGCTCCACCACGCCGCATCACGGCGTGCGGCAAATGCGGGGTGACGAACAAACAGTGATACGAATCCGGCGGTCCCCGGTACAAGCTCTTCGGCCGATGCCATGGCGTGCGTGACACCCTCGGCCAGATCGAGCGGCGCGGGACGCAGCAGGTCCCACGCGCTGCGCGCCATTTCCGCGAAGTGCTCACGATCATTAGTGGCCGCGTAGCTGTTGGTAAGTGGCGGAGGCAAGCGGCGAATAATGCGCTGCGCAATGGCCGCCTCCCGTGCGTACAACAAGTGCGCCCGCTCGTGTACCTCGGTTGAGGTGAGTGCCTCCACATCGCCGTTCACAACAAGCACAATCGTTGATGTTCGCGGAAAGGCTTCGCCCGTCGCATCGGGGAGCGAATCCACAAAATGCAGTCCACCGGCACCGGCAGGCAGCAGTCCGTCAATGACAGCTGAGCGCATGGAGAAGTAGCGCGCTACCATTGCCTCGCGGGAATCCATTGGTAGCGCCGACGTGGTCGCGCCGGGCCCGGTGGCCACAGCGCGCTGCATGAGCCGGTTCCAGCGCCAGCCATCCATACGCCCAACCAGCACCGGCGCGGTGACGATACACATGATCAACACCACGCGCACGTACAGGTGCACTCGACGGCGAACAGAATGCTGCGCAGTTACCATGCCTGCAAATTAGCGGATCCCACCGAACAAGCACTACACAACGGCGCCGGAACTACAGGAGGCGCGACAGCATGGTGGCGATACCCAGAAAGCTGGCAAAGCCTACAATGTCCGTCACGGTGGTGAGAATGATTGACGATGACTGCGCCGGATCCTGACCAATCATCGTGAGTCCCGTGGGAACCAATACACCGGCCACACCGGCGGAGACCATGGACATCACCATTGAAGTTCCGATGACCAGCGCGAGACCCGCCGATCGACTCCAAATCCAGACACCCGCTGCGGTGGTCAGCGAAACGGCGATGCCGTTGATAAGTGCCACGCTGGCCTCCTTGCGTACTACACGGGGCCACTGGCTGATGCGTATCTCGCGCATTGCAAGACCACGCATTGTGACGGCCAGCGCCTGGGCACCTGTGTTGCCCGACTGTCCCGCCACGACCGGCAGCAATACCGCGAGCGCAGTAAAGCGGGCGATCGTGTCTTCAAACAAGCCCACGACCGATGCTGCAAGGAAGGCTGTCGCCAGATTGATTTCCAACCACGGCAGTCGCTTGCGCACAGCGAAAAACACTGGTGAGAGTGCACGCTCCTGTCGGCTGGCGCCAACCATGGACAACATGTCGGCGGCCACATCTTCCTGCGCGGTTTTGGCCAGCGTGTGATATCGAATCACCCCCAGCAGGCGACCCTCAAAGTCCACCACCGGCAGGCTGGTTACGCGTCCCTTGTCAAATCGCTCAATCACCTCGTCCTGCGGATCGATCGCCTGCACAGCTGACGTGGGTTGTACCAGCGTTTCCAGCAACGCATTCGGATCGGCCAGCACAAGTTGCTGAATCGTCACCGTGCCGGTGAGAATGCGCTCGTCATCGGTGAAGAACACATCGGACACGCGACGCGCTTTTGTCGCGCGTAGTCGAATGAGCGCCTGCTGCACCGTGGTACCCGGCTTGAAACCCACCGCGCGTGGATCCATGAGCCGACCCGCGGTTTCCGGTGGATACTCCGCCATCGCGCGCAACTCACGCGCGAGCGTTGTGTCGAGCGTATTCAGCAGAACGTCACGTGGCTCGTCGTCAATCCATCCAAGCATGGCGGTGGTGCGCACCGGATCCATGCTCGCTACAATGTCGCGCTGCGATTCAAGTCCAAGTTTTGACAGTACATCAGCGGCAACGTGCGGCGTGAGCTGCTCCATGAGCGATACTGCGTGACGTACGGGCTCTGCATTCACCAAGCGCGCAATTTCACCCACCGGCAGCTCCTCGAGCTGTCGGGCCGCTTCGTCGGGGAACTCACGCGCAAATGTGCGTGCCAGTCGCGCGAAACCGGCGTTTGCATCACTTCGCACGGGGAGCCTCGTTGGCGCCGCGAGCCGTCTGCGTTTCGGGGGACAACGGCGCAACTCCTGATGCGTTTGTGCCACCGCTTACCGCAGGATCGCTACCACTTCCGCGGTTCTCACTGCCAGCCTCGTTGCTCGCGCTATCGGCGTCGCCTGCTGCAGCGTTTGCATTCACCACCCGGTCGAGGTCGCGCGTGCTTCCGCCGGCTGTTGCGGCAATACCAGCAACAAAACCCGATGTGCTCAGTTGGAACAGTTCGGCGAGCGCGCCGCTCGTAATCCTTGACGGTTCACTGTTGCGCCCCGAGGCCTCGCGCTCAAGTCGCCGCAGTGTCTGGTAGCGAATCGCGCCCAGAAGCCGGTCCTCTTCATCTACCACGGGCATGGCGTGGTACGACTGCCAACCCTGATGATCACGCACAATCGAAACCGGAGTGAACACATTCACCCGATCAACATGGCGGTGCATCACCGTGCTCACCGGATCACGGCCACGCGCAATCATCAACTCGGGAATATCAAGCACACCGACCAGGTGCTGCTCGCGATCCACCACATACACATAGTACAGCAGATCACGCGCCGCCCGGAGCAGGCGTGCGCGCGCGTCTACCACCAGCACATCATCCGGTAGTCTGAACACCGACGGATCCATGACCGAGCCGGCCGTTCCGTCGGCGAAGGGAAGAATGCGCAGCAGCATGTCGCGCAACTCAACCGGAAGCGCTTGCAGCAGCGCGTCTCGACTCTCTGTGGGAATGGCGCGAACAATTGCCGCGGCATCGTCCATGGTGAGCGTACCGACAATGGCAACGACCGCGGCCGTGTAGTTCTGCTGCACCAACAGCACCAGACAATCGGCGGCAAACGGGATGTTCATTTCCCGCAACACACCAGCCGCTGCACGCGTCGGCACCGCGCGCAACACGGCCGAGGCCTGTTCGAGAGACCCCTGTTCCAGTGTCATCGCGGCCCGTGCGGGATGCGCCTCAATGAATCCGCGTGCGAGACGGGCTTCGGCAATCACGCGCTATCCCGTGCCACGCGAAGCAGTGTTGCGGTTTCACCGAACTGCTGCGCGGGAATCACCATGCGTCCTTCGGCAACGTCGAGAATAACCGACGTCGCGTTGAGTTCGACGATTGTACCTTCCGTGTCGCCGATACGAATAACCTGTCCGATCTCGAAGGTTTTTCGCAGATAATGCGAGCCGATGATGTTGCTGACAGCACTGCGTGCGCCCAGCCCGAACGCCAGCGCAAATCCGCCAAGTAGCGCGGCGAGCGTGACCGAAAAGATCGCGGTCAGAATCGCAATGTCCACGCCGAGCTCGGCCATCGCAATCAGGATTGCCGCGGTCACGATCGCGATGCGCACCAACTGTCCCAGACCGGGACCGAGCGTCGTGCCGCTGGTGGCCGCGGTAGCGATCACAGTGCCACGGGCCAGATTGCCGAGCACCAATCCGGTGATCAGGATGAGTACTGCGGTGAACACGCGTGGTACGAACAGCGAGAAGCTCTCGACAACGGCACTCAGCAACGGCAGGCCGAGCGCGTCTGCCGCAGTGGCAACAAAAAACAGCAACACGGCCCAGAACGCGATGCCGCCGATGATGTCAGCGACTCGGCGTTCCCGGGCAATACCCAAAAAAGACGTCACGAACGCGCGACCGGGAACAGCGCGTTCGACTGCCGTGATCACACGAACAACGAGCAAGCGTAGCACAAACGCGAGCAGTACACCGAGCGCCAGAAGTACGGCGGCGGTAATGAGACGCGACTGATTGGCCGCGAACCATGCACCGACGTCGGAAACCGATTGTTGTACGTCGGTGGAGAGCTCGCTTTGCACGAGCATCACCGGGCGAAGCAGTAGAACAGTCCGTTTCCACCGGTTGCAACCAGATTCGGCTGACTGCAGCCGCGCGACGGATGCGCCGAGTTCCACGATGTGGGTCGTACTCCGCCGCCCTGTTTGTCATGATGTCCGACCATCGCGGCGCCGGTGTTGTTGCTGGTCCAGTTGCCGCACGTCGTGTCGGTGCTGTCTACAGCCAGCGTACCGTCGGGATTGGAGCCGGTGAGAATATCGTGCCGATTTGGTGTGTCACCACGTCCGTTCACCATTTGGCCGCGTTCATCGAGGCTGTTGGCCTTGCCGAGCATGTTGTCATCGCTGTGCAGGTGCGCCACATCACGTGCCACCAGCACACCATCGGCGTTGTACCACGGCCCCGAACCGATGCGGTCACGCGCGTTCACTGCGGGCTGTCCGCCGGCGGGGGCGGCACTGAGGTAGGCAGCCCAATCTTTTCCGGTCACACCCGCGGCTTCGGCCAGCGTTCGGCAGTGAGCGTCGGCGCCGGCGAGTCCGCCAAGTTTTGCTCCGTCGCCTGGCCCCACGCTGGTGATGAAGAAACTCAGCGACTGGTCATTTGCTGAACCGCGCGACGCCGCGGTCACGCAGGCAGTGGTGGCTGCCAGAGCCAGAAGAGCAACGGGGACGGCGAGTGATTCGAGGCGCATGAGACAGCTCCTGATGGCGAGGGGTGGAGTTGAAACAATAGCCCGATCATCAGCTCAAACGCGAGTTGCTCACGCGTTATCGGCGGGCAACTCGCGAGGGGAAGATGGGAATATCACGCGAGCTCATCGGGAGTGATCACGCCAACAATGCTGCAATCTCGCCGCCGGTAAACGGACGCACCGCGCGTCCCACTTCTTTCCCGTCGCGCAACGCAATGAACGTAGGCCACAGTTTGACCTTAAACGAGCGCCCGAGTGGTCTGCCGCTGCCATCTTCAATTTTCAGGTGCTCCACCGGATGGTCACGCAGCACCGTTGACAGAGCCGACTGAATCGCTGAGCAATGGCCGCAGTTGGGCGCACCGAACTCAAGCAGCGTGAGCCCCGGCAGCGAGTCAACGTGCTCGCGCGTGGGCTCCTGCGCGAGGTATTGCCTGGTATATGCCATGTTGAATCTTAAATGGTTGTCACGTTGCCGGGTTTATTGCTTGAGTGTCGCGCCCACGAGTTTCGCCACTGCTGCCAGCGTGGTTTGCGCGGCGTTCAGACCAAGCCGGAAATCCTTGTCACTGTATGAACTGAACACGTCAGTGGGCTGATGCCAGTGCGGGCTCCATCCGCTGCCTGTTTGCGTGCCGCGCTCGTTTTCCCGCAAGCTGATGCTGGCCACGATATCCTGAAATGGACCGGAATCGGTGTTGGTCATGTGTGGACCAACCTGAGCGGGATAGTCAGTGGCATAGCGTGAGTTGGCCGCGTGAAACGCCCACGCGAGCGCCTGCGACTCAAGCGTTTTCTTGGAATTCATTTGAAACTCCACGTTGACATCCGCCTCCGGGCGCTGTTCCGGCGCGTACGTGCCGTCAGGGAGCGGCATGCCATGATCAAACAGCATCATGTCGTGCTGAATCATGCCCAGCCAGCGTGGCTCGGGATATTGCCCGGATCCTGCAGGTGATTCGATCCCCTGCAGTGCTTCACGCTGCTGTACGTACGCCCGTGCTCCATTGAGTCCTGTCTCTTCGTTGTTGAACAGGATGAAGCGGATTGAGCGTTCAGTTTGTACACTCGGATCTGAAAAAATCCGTGCGAGCTCCATCACAATCGCACTGCCTGATCCGTCATCGTTGGCCGCCTCACCCCAACCGATGCCGTCCATGTGACCGCCCACGATGTACATCTCGTCAGGATGGGTGGTGCCGATCTTGGTGCAATACACCTGCTCACGTTCACCTGGCGTGGAAGGCTGCGAGTTGAGCGCCCGCAACGCTGAGTCAGGTTGTGCAAGCGAATCGTTGTTCACGCCGGTGCGCACGCGAACGCCGCGCGCCCGTCCCCCACCCGATGCAACCGGTGGACCCACGCGTCGATTGGCCGCCGCCCGTGATCCGGCAACGGCAGGGTTTGGACGATCAGCAGCTGCACCGGTTGGCGGTGTGCGCGGTGCTGCCGGCGGACGCGCAAACTGCAGATGCTCGTACGTGATTCGCTCGGTGTTTGTGCAACCCGAGTTCCTGAGCTGCTCTTCAATCCAGTCAATCGCCGCCCGATTGCGATCAGTGCCCGCGCGACGGTCGCCAAACTGCGTGAGTCCCTTGATCGTGGCCTTGTAGCTCTCAAGATCGAGCCAGGATACCATCACGTCCACCGGATCGGTACTGTCAATCGCAATGGGCTGATCGGGGAGCAGACGACGCGGTACCTGCGCGGGTGGCTGCTGCTGCGCGACAGCGACTGCCAGCGGCGTCAGCGATCCCGCGGTGAGCACCGCCAACGCCAGCACGGCGGCGCGGAACGAAGCATGCAGCGTCGATGTGGACGGCGACGCGGACAGTGACGTATTCAGTGACGTGTGCAACTGATGGTGGGGTGTCATGCGCTTTCTCTTTGAGGCGGGGAGCGGCGGGACCATGGTGGCAGGCCCATGGGAAGTTTACGGCGCGCCACGGTCAAGCGCTGGTTGCGCGAACTAACGTGGGCTGTAGCGCCACTCGGCCACGGCTTA